>CAXTNU010000069.1:0-14338 GCA_964245595.1 uncultured bacterium
CGCTGGTGCGTGACGCCGATGCCTTCGGCACCGCTTCCCGTGCCCGGCATCGGCCGCGCCCGCTGGCAAATCGAGCTGACGCGGTGCCGCAATGCGGGCGCGAAAACCTGGATGATGGAGGCATGTGATGCGCAGGGTCGTCTCGCTGTACCTGCCGAGTTGGCCCACCGACCGGCTGCGGCGCGCCGGTGTTGCCGAACGTCAGCGTGACGCGGCCCGCCTCCGCCCGAGCGTCGGCGTGCAGCTCGTACGGAAGCGGGCGCGCGGGCCGCGTCCCCGCTTCCTGCGGCGCGATCGCCGGCTGCGCCTCGGCGCCGGGGACGGCGGGCTTCGCCAGCGTCTTGCACTGCCGGTCGGCGAGCGCGCGGTACGCGCTGGTGTCGGGCAGCTCCGGCAGCGCCGCGTCGGGCCGGGCGAAATCGAACGCGCTCGTCAGGTCGCCGCAGACGGCGCGGCGCCACGGCGTCAGGTTCGGCTCGCGCACGCCGAAGCGGCGCTCGACGAACCGGATCAGCGAGGTGTGGTCGAAGACCTGCGAGCAGACCCAGCCGCCCTTGCTCCACGGCGAGACGACGGTCATCGGCACGCGCGGGCCCAGGCCGTACGGCAGGTCGTCGACCGCGTAGACCGGCGCGTGCAGCGGGTTGACGACGTCGTGCTTCTCGCCCTGGGTGCTGACCGTGCTGCGCCCGTCGCGCGCCGACAGCGGCGGCTGCGGCGGCGGGAGATGGTCGAAGAAGCCGTCGTTCTCGTCGTACATCACGAACAGCACCGTCTTGCTCCAGACGTCCGGGTTCGCCGTGAGCGCGTCGAGGATGCGCGCGGTGTAGTTCGCGCCGTACGCGGGCGTCCAGCGCGGGTGCTCGGAGAACGCCGCCGGCGGCAGGATCCACGAGACCTGCGGCAGCTTCGCGGCCCGCACGTCGGCGGCGAGCTGAGCGAGCGTGCGGACCGACATCCCGCGCGCGTGCAGCGGCGAGCCGGGCGGCGCGTCGACGAAGGCCTGGAAATTGGCCAGCACGTTGGTCCCGTAGTTGCCCTCGTAGTCGTCGCTGAAGTCGAGCCCCTGCTGGTAGACCTGCCACGCGATCCCGGCCCGCTGCAGCCGCTCGGGAAACGTCGTCCAGGTGTACGGCGGCAGCTTGGGGACGTCGACGCGGTCGTTGTTGTCGATGGCCGGGCCGCCGCCGGCGCCGGTCGGGTCGAGCATCCCGCTCATCAGGTACAGGCGGTTGGGGTGCGTCTGCGAGGGCGTCGAGCAGAAGTAGTGGTCGCAGACCGTGAACGCGTCGGCGAGCGCGTAGTGGAACGGGAGATCCTCGCGCGCGTGGTAGCCCATCGTCATGTCGGTCTTGTTGGCCGGCCAGCGGTCGCAGGCGCCGTTCGCCAGCGCGGCGTGCGTCTTCACCCAGCTGTGGTCGAGGTCGCCGACGCACTGCGCGCTCGTCGTGCGGGTGTCCAGGCGGAACGGCAGCACCGGCGTGCTGGGGTCCGCCTGGCGCGGCTGGTGCCAGACCGGCGCGCCGCTGGGCAGCGGGATCGCGAAGCGGTCGTTGTGGCCGCGCACGCCGCGCAGTTGCCCGAAGTAGTGGTCGAACGAGCGGTTCTCTTGCATGAAGATCACCACGTGCTCGACGTCGTCCAGCGTCCCGGTCGGCGACGAAGCGGGGATCGCCAGCGCCCGGCGGATCGCGTCGGGAACGAGCGCCGTCGCGCTGGCGGCGCCGGCCGCCGTGGCGGCGATGCGGAGAAATCCGGCCCGAGTGTTCACGTTCAGGCGATTCGCTCCGCCCGCCGCGGAGCCCGTCGGCGCACGAGACCCTTGACAACCAGAGTCCAGGACGCTAATTTACCAGGAGGCTAATTAACCAATAGGTAAACATCGATGTCATCCGACCCGCTCAGCGCCACGTTCGCGGCGCTCGCCGATCCGACCCGACGCGCCATCCTGGCGCGTTTGATCGCGGGCGAGACGTCGGTGACCGAGCTGGCGAAACCGTTCGCGATCACCCTGCCGGCCGTCACCAAGCACCTCAAGGTGCTCGAAGGCGCGGGCCTGATCACGCGCAGCCGCAGCGCGCAGTGGCGGCCGTGCCGCCTCGACGCCGCGCCGCTGCGCGACGTCGCCGACTGGGTCGAACCCTACCGCCGGCTCTGGGACGAGCGCATCGACCGCCTGGCGGGCTACCTGCACGATCTGCAAGCGAAGGAACGGTCTCATGACGCCTGAACCCGCAGCCGCCCGCGAGCACGTTTTCACGCGCACCCTCGACGCGCCGCGCGCGCTGGTGTTCGCGGCCTGGACCGATCCCGAGCACCTCGCGCGGTGGTGGGGCCCGCACCGCTTCACCAACCCGGTCTGCCAGGTCGATGCGCGCCCCGGCGGCGCGATCTACATCGAGATGCGCGGGCCCGAAGGCACGACGTACCCGATGGACGCCCGGTTCGTCGAGGTCGTGCCGCCCGAGCGGCTCGCGTTCACGACGTTTCTCAAGAACGACGCCGGCACGGTGTTTCTCGAGGTGCTCAACACGGTCACGTTCGCCGAGCGCGGCGGCAAGACGGTTCTCACCGTGAACGCGCGCGTCGTAAACGCGGGTCCCGGTTCGGAAGAACCGCTCTCCGGCATGGAGGAAGGCTGGAGCCAGAGCCTGGAGCGCCTATCGGCCTATACCGCGCGCCTGGCCTAGGCGGGAGCGGCAACCCGCCCGACCCGCGCGCTGCCCCTAGGTCAGCGCGCGGGAACGAGCGACAAACGATCGTGGACGTTCGCGGTGATCTCGTACGAGCGCAGGCGCGCGCCGTGCTCGAAGATCTGCGACGCGATCATCAGCTCGTCCGCGCCGGTTCGGTCGATGAAGGCCTGCATCGCCTTCGCGACCGTCTCGGGCGAGCCGATCGCGGAACAGGACAGAACGCTGTCGAGCAGCGCGCGCTGGTCGGGCCGGATGCGCTCCAGATAACCCTCGACCGGCGGCTGCAAGCGGGTGGGGCGGCCGCTGCGCAGGTTCACGAACGCTTGCTGCATGGACGTCGCGCGAAAGTTCGCTTCTTCGTCGGTGTCGGCGGCGAACACGTTGAAGCCGAGCATGACGTAGGGTTTCTCCAAACGCGCGGTCGGCTGGAAGTTGGCGCGGTACAGCGCGACCGCTTGCAGCATGAGCTCCGGCGCGAAATGCGACGCGAACGCATACGGCAGACCGAACGCCGCCGCCACTTGCGCACCGAACAGGCTGGAGCCCAGAATCCAGATCGGAACCTCGAGCCCGGTGCCGGGCACGGCGCGAACCTGCTGCCGCGGCTCGGCCGAGAAGTAGTCCATCAGCTCGACGACGTCTTGCGGAAACTCGTCGGCGTCGGAGGACAGGTTGCGCCGCAGCGCGCGCGCCGTGAGCTGATCCGAGCCCGGCGCACGGCCCAGCCCGAGATCGATGCGGCCGGGGAACAGCGACTCCAGCGTGCCGAATTGCTCGGCGATGACGAGCGGGGAATGGTTGGGCAGCATGATGCCGCCGGCGCCGACGCGGATCGTCGCGGTGCCCGCCGCGACGTGCCCGATCAAGACGGCGGTCGCCGCGCTCGCGATGCCGGGCATGCCGTGGTGCTCGGCCAGCCAGAAGCGGTTGAAACCCCACCGTTCGCCGTGCCGGGCCAGATCGAGCGAGTTGCGGAATGACCCGGCGGCATTACCGCCCTCGGTGATGGGCGCAAGGTCGAGGATGGAGAATGGGATCATCGCTCGCGCCACGACCCGCACCGTGCAACGAATGGTTGCGCGCGGGCGTCAGACACCGTATGGAACATCGTGCTCTGGGCCGCTCCGAACTGCGGGTCGCGCCGCTCGCGTTCGGCGGCAACGTCTTCGGCTGGACGATCGACGAGCCGACCTCGTTCGCGCTGCTCGACGCCTTCGTCGCCGCGGGTTTCGAGCTGGTCGACACGGCCGACGTCTACTCGCGCTGGGTGCCGGGAAACCAGGGCGGCGAGTCCGAGACGATCATCGGAAACTGGATGCGCAGCCGCGGCAACCGCGACCGGGTGATCGTCGCGACGAAGGTCGGCGGGGGCGACGGCCCCAAGCAGCTGTCGAAGCGGCACATCACCGCCGCCGTCGAGGACTCGCTGCGCCGGCTGCAAACCGACCGCATCGACCTCTACCAAGCCCACTACGACGATGACGAGACGCCGCTGGAGGAAACGCTCGCGGCGTTCGCCGGGCTGATCGGGGCCGGCAAAGTGCGCGCGATCGGAGCGAGCAACCACCCACCCGAGCGATTCGCCCAAGCGCTGGCGGTGAGCGAGCGCAACGGCCTGCCGCGCTACGAGAGCATGCAGCCGCCCTACAACCTGTACGACCGCGAGGAGTACGAAGGCGCGCTGCAGTCGCTGTGCGCCGAGCGGCAGATCGGCGTGATCCCGTACTTCTCGCTGGCCGCCGGCTTCCTCACCGGCAAGTACCGCTCGAAAGCGGACTTCACCAAGAGCGCGCGCGGCAGCCACGTCGCGAAATACCTCGACCCGCGCGGGCGCCGCATCCTGGCCGCGCTCGACGACGTCGCGCAGCGGTATCGGGCGACGCCGGCCCAGGTCGCGCTAGGCTGGCTGATCGCGCAGCCGGGAATCACCGCGCCCATCGCCAGCGCCACCTCGCTCGAGCAGTTGCGCGATCTGATCGCCGGCGTGCGGCTCCAGCTCGATGCCGACGCGCTGCGCCTGCTGACCGGCGCCGGCGCGGAGACGCCCGCGGCCGCCCGCCCGTAGCGGCATGAAGCTCCGATGAACCCATCGCAGCGTATCGACCAGCTGATCGCGGAACTCACGGACTGGCGCGGCAAAACGTTCGCCAGCCTCCGCAAGAGCATCCTCGAGGCCGACCGGGAGATCATCGAGGAATGGAAGTGGATGGGAAGCCCGGTGTGGTCTCACGACGGAATCATCGCGGTCGCCAACGCCCACAAAAAATGGGTGAAACTCACCTTTGCCCACGGGGCGAGCCTCCCGGATCCGGACAAGCTCTTCAACGCGGGCCTCGAAGGCAATATGAGACGAGCGATCGATTTTTTCGAGGGTGATACGATCGATGAGCGGGCTCTACAAAATCTCATCCGTGCCGCTGTCGATTACAATCAGATCGAATCGAAGAAGAAAGCGCCTGCGAGCACTCGAGCGAAAGCGCACAAAAGCACGAAGACCTGAAGCCAGGCGGCTCGTGGTCAGGCCTGCGACGTATCCGGCACCGTCTCGTACTGCGCGCCGCCGCGGATCGAGAGCGCGCTGAACGCGGCGATCAGCGCACCGCAGGCGAGAGCCGCGACGGCGTACTCGAGCGCGACGGCGTAGCCGCGGCGATCGGCGATGGCGCCGATCGCGAACGGTCCGGCGGCCGATGCGACGGCGATGACGGCCCCTTGCGCAGCGATGATCGTGCCGTACGCGCGCCGGCCGAACAAAGCCGCGACGAGGGCCCCGCGCAGCGGCGCGAGCGCGCCGTACGCGAGCCCGAACACGATCACGTAGGCCAGCACCCAGCCCAGGCCGCGCTCCCCCGCCAGCGTCGCGACGGCCGCGCCGGCCAGGGCGAGCGCCCCGGTCAGCAAGCGCGTGGGCGAGACGTGCGGCGCGAGCCGCCCGAACAGCCAGCGGCCCGGCAGAAATGCCAGGCCGAGCACGCCCACGATGAACGACGCCTGGGCGGCCGGGTATCCGCGCCCGACCAGAAACGCGACGTGCACGAGCAGCAGGGCGGTGGTGGCGAACCCGCCGCAGGCGAGCGCCCCGGTCACGAGCCAGAACGCCGGTGAGCGCACCGCCTCGCGCGCGCTCGCGCCGCTCGACGGATGCCAAGCGGACGCCTCCGCGGCGCCGTCCGGGTGCAGGCCGAGATCTTCGGGCCGGCGCCGGACGAACGCGAGGTGGAGCGGGAACGCGATCAGCAGGTGGATCGCCGCCAGGACCAGCACGGCATGGCGCCAGCCGAGCCGCGCGACGAGCGTTCCGGCCAGCGGATAGAAGATCGTGGACGACAGCGCGCCGGCGAAGGTCAGGCGCGCGAGCGCCCGCGACCGGTCGCGGTCGAACCAGTTCGCGATCACGGTGAAGGTGACCGGGTACCACGTCAGCGCGGCGGCGATCCCCGTCCCGGCCGCCCACGTTGCGACGAACACCGCGGCGTCGCCGGCCCGCGCGATGCCGATCAGGGTCGCGGCGCACATCAGCGAGCCGAGCGCCAGTACGGCACGCGCTCCCCAGCGGTCCAAGAGCGGTCCGAGCAGCACTCCGACGACGCCGGCGATGAGGGTGCCGGCGGCGTAGGCGAAGCCCAGGGTCGCGCGCGAAGCGCCGAACTCCGCGCGAACCGGCTCCAGCAGCAGCGAGAAGAGGTACTGCGTGGTGCCGTAGGAGATGATCGTCGTCGCTCCGAGCGCGCCGACCATCCGCCAGCCGAAGTAGTCGCGGGACACCCCATCGTCCTTCGCGCTCGGAAATCGCGGACATGGGCTGCCCGACCAAGCGCTCGATGAGCCGGAAGCGCCGCTCCGGGCTCTGGAGAACTGACCCACCGCCCCAGCCGACCGGAAGGTCCTTCGATCACAGAAACGACGGCCGACATCCTTGATGCGAGCGCCATGAGCGCATGGACCGACCCGACGGCGAAACGATGAAGCGCTCCGCCGCGCTCGCCGGTATCGCGCTGTCCCCCATCGCCGCGCTGTCGGCTTGCGCGCCCAACTCGAGCGGCATCGTCGCGACGCAAGGTTTGCCTCAGCGGCCGACGGCGTTCGGCAGCCAGCTCTATCCGTCCGACGACGTGGCTCAGACCATCCCGCTCCTGGCCGCATGCGGGAGCAAGCTGCTTCGGATCGGGGCGAACAACGAGAACTTCGCCTATTTCGACGCGCTGTTCGCCGCGGCGACCGCGCACGGCATGCGGGTGATCGTGATCTCGGACTATGCCGACCAACCCGTCGATCTCGCCGCGTATGCGGCGAACGCCGTGAGTTTTCACCGGCGCTATGCGGTCCACGACCCGATCTGGGAGCTGTGGAACGAGCCGAACCTCGCGTATTACTGGCGCGCACCGGCCAACGTCGGCGCCTACGCGAAGCTGGCGATCGCGACCGCGACGGCGCTGCGCGCCGCGGGCGCGCGCGAGATCCTATCGGGCGGGACGAGCGGCGTCGACGTGAACTGGCTCTACGGTTTGCGGACGCACGGCGTATTCGACGCCGTCACGGGTTGCGCGGTCCACAGCTACAAAAAGCCGGCCAGTGCCTTGAACGAATACCTGCAAGCCCTCAGCTTGATGCCGCCCGGCATCCAGATCTACACCACCGAAGCGTGCGTCGTGACCTCCGACGGCCAGCCGTCGTTCTTTCAGGACATGTGGTACCTGCACCGGTACCTGAGTTTGCCGGCCATGGTCTGGTGCGAGTTCCGCGACGGTACGGCCGGGCCGGCTCCGCCGTACACCGACCCGATGGGCCTGGTGACGCCGGACTACCAGCCTAAACCCGTCTACTACACCGCCCAGTCGCTGGTCGTCGACACCGGGCGGTGAGGCGCTGCTCGAGGCTCCACGACTCGAGCCGCAGCGCGAAGAGCGCAGCCTCGCCGTAGAGCCGCAGCGTCTGGGACGGCGTGAAGCCGGCGGTGCGGATCGCGTCGGCGCAGGCGAGCTGAACGGCTAACGCCGGCGCGCATCCGTTCGCCAGCTCGCGGACAGGCTGGTCGCGCGGAACGCCTTGGCGATCAGTGGAGCCGGAACGCGCACGAACGCACCTCGGGAGCGCGCTCCAGGGCGTCGACGAGCCGCTCGACGTAGTCCGGCTGGAGCGGGTCGTCGTGAAAGGCGAAAAAGACGTAGTCTCCGGCGGCCGCTCGCAGCAGCGCGTTCGCGTTGCCGATCCAGCCCAGCCGCACCGGCTGCCGGATCACCCTGACCCACGGGCGCGCCGCCGCGAACGCCGCGCAGAGCTCGGCCGTCCCATCGCCGCACGCGTCGCCGAAATCAGCAAACTGAGTGCCGGGTAGGTCTGCGCCGCCAGCGAGGCGAGCACCGGGCCGATGAACGCGGCGGCGTTCCAGGCGGGCATGCACGCGCTGGCCGGATCGTCGACGTCCGAGGCTCCGTAGGCGACGATCGCGCCGGCGTCCACGATCTGCTCCGCCGACCGCGCCGCCCCGGGATACCAGCGCTCGATCCCGCTCAGCAGCGCCGCGGCGATCGCGCGGCGGTCGTTCGCCGGCACCTCGCCCGGCACGGCCCGTTCCACGCCGGCGGCGGAGCGAGCGCGTTCGTCCAGCCCTGCAGGCCGGCCGGATACCACGAGAAGTAGGCCGTGCCGTCCGGCCGGATGACGACGTCGCCGTAGCGCCCGACGACCATCGTCACCGAGGGCCCGTCGCGCAGCGCGGCGGGGACGTGCGCGATCACCCGGTACTTGAGCCGGTGCAGCCACCCCGCCGGGTGCTCCAGCCCGGCGCTGCGATCGAGCTTGAACCGATTCTCCCACGAAGCGTTGACGACGTGCCGTGCTCGGACTTGCCACGCGCCCGCGCCGGACGTTCCGCCGACGCGAAAGCCGCCGCCGCAGCGCTCCACGGTTTCCACCGTGCGGTCCACGAGCAGGCAGATGCGCGGTTCGGCCGCGAGCGCCGCGCGCAGGACGTCCGCCAGCTCCTGCGTATCGAGCGCCAGCTCCGCGGTGCGAAAGGCGGCTCGCAGCCGATCGCACCGCAAAGCGCCGCTCGAGCTCGTCCGGCGCGAGCAGCGAATCGTCGGCGACGACGTAGACGAACGGATGCGCAACCCGCAGCGTATCGATGCGCGGTCCGGCGAGACGGGCGAGGATGCGGCGAAAGCTCAGCGCGCCCGCAAGCATGAGCCGCGCCGTCGCGAGCGAGCCGTCGTGGGCGAACACGAAGCCGAGGTGGATCTTGCCCTCGTTCCGCAGGCTGGCCCGGTTCAGCGCGCACCCGTCCTGTTCGATCAAGTTCACGCGGACGCCGTGGCGGGTCAATTCGAGCGCCGCCGTCACGCCGGTGAGCCCCGCGCCAATGACGACGGCCTCGGTCGGCTCCATGGGCCACCTTAGCCCGCCCGGCCCGAGCGTCCATACCGTCGCCCGGCCTGCCGCGCTAAGCCTTTCGGCCTCGGCCGTGCCTCAGGCGCGGTGCGCCAGAAGCGCGCCGAGCAGCGCGCGGCCGAGGCCCGGCGTCAGGCGTACTACCGGCACCACCACCGCTGATCGAAGCGACCGGCTCGACGCACGAGACGCCTCCCGAGGGGCGTCTTTTTCTTTGGCTCGCGGACATCGCCGTTGCGCGGAATCGCGCGGTCGGGCAAGCTCACCGTCGTGCGGCGGTGCTTGCAGCGGAACGGTTGTGCATCGCGCAGGAGCGCTCGCGCGCGTCGCAACACGCCTGGGAGCGCGAGCTTCGTAGGACGCCGCGGCGCCGAACGGGTGCGCGTCGGGCGTTTCCGCCACGATCGTACATGCCAGACCAGTGCAGCAGACTTGACGAGCCCAAATTGTATGGGCTATGTAAAGAGGGACGCGCTGGAATCGCCGCTTCGTCAGCACGATCCGCTCCGTTCTTTCGGGTCGCGGGGTGCCGGCCAGTCTTCGATTCTCCACTGTCCGAATGAAACGGAGTTTTTTCACATGCTCCACGCCCGGTTCACGGCGGCCCTCGTCGTGCTCCTCGCCGCCG
Source organism: uncultured bacterium (assembly GCA_964245595.1). Taxonomy (GTDB): domain Bacteria; phylum Vulcanimicrobiota; class Vulcanimicrobiia; order Vulcanimicrobiales; family Vulcanimicrobiaceae; genus Vulcanimicrobium. The sequence continues at coordinate 9,715 of CAXTNU010000069.1, forward strand.
GTTGCGCCGGCGGCGGATCCTTCTCCCCCGCCGGGAACGGCACGCCCGGCACCGGCGGCTCGTCGGCGCAGCGTGCTCCGCTGGATGCCTCCGGAGCGCTCGCCGACGCCGGCTTCGAAAGCGGCGGCACGTCGGTCTGGACGCAGTGCGGCACGGTCAACGCCAGCGTCCAGTCGACGACGGTCCACAGTGGTTCGTACGCGATGCAGGCCGGCAGCGCGTCGAGCGAGCCCAACGGCAACGCCGCGCTCTGCCAGAAGGTCAGCGTCCCCGGCGGCACGCCCAAGCTGACGCTCTGGACGAACGAGAAGACCAACGAGACCTCGACGACCTACGCCTACCAGGAGATCAGCCTGCGCAGCGCCACCAACACCTCGACGGTGCTCGCGACGCTGTACAAGGGGCTTTCGACCAGCGGCTGGACGCAGCGCACCTACGACGTCAGCGCCTACGCCGGCCAGACCGTCGCGATCTATCTGGGCGTGCACGGCAACGGCGGCAGCGGCTACTACGCCGGCCTGTGGGTCGACGACGTCGCCTGGTCCGGCGGGACCGCGACGCCGACGCCCGTGCCCACCGCGACCCCGACGGGCGGCCCGACGCCGACCCCGGGCCCGTCGGCGTACCCGTGCGACAACCAGCAGTTCCTCACCGACCAGAGCAATTTCGCCAACGGCAGCATCACCGCCGATCAGTTCGTCGACATCTGCGGGGCCGTGACGCAAGTGCTCCCCGCGAAGAAGACCACCAGCGGCAACCACGGCTACTTCTACATCCAGATGCCGTCGGGATACCAGATCGAGATCGTCTCGAACCTCGACGCGATGGCGGAGGCCCCGACGAACAAACCGCCCACGACCTGGCCGTGGGTCTCGGTCGGCCAGTACACCTACGTCCAAGGACGCTACTACTACGACAGCGCCAGCAGCCAGGGCGTGGACTGGACCGAAGACGACACGAGCGGTTCGTGGCCGCACGTCGGCTACGTGGCGGTCTGCAACTCCTCGGGCGCGAGCTGCTCGAAATACTGGTAACCCGCGCCTAGCCGCACCACGACGACCGCCGGAGGCTCAACAGCCTCGGCGGTCGTGTGGTGCAGCACCGCTTGCTGCTTTCGTCGTGGTGTAGATGTCGGCGATGCGCTGGCTCGCGGAACGCTTGCCCACGGTCAGAACGCGGGAACCATGTCGCGGAAAATCTCGGCGTGGCGCACCATGTCGAGCCCGCACCTCGTGATGATCTGAACTTCGCGGCCCACCTCCGCGGCGAGGATTCGCTCCACGCTCATGAGGTCCATCGAGTCCACCCCCAGGCGGATCTCAGCCACCAGGTCCAGGTCGCTGTCGGAGCCGTCCTCACGCCGGGCGACCAAGCCGAAGACGGAGACGGGGAGGAAGCCGCGCGCTCGCAGTTCCTCCGAACGGGCGCGGATGACGGCTAGGGGATGGTCGGGTAAGCCGGCCTCGGGCTCCCTCACGTTCCGGTCTTTCGCGGTCGCCTCCATGGCTCTAGCATACCGGAGGTTCGCGCGGTCGGCCAGGGCCGCCGCGTTAAGTGGGCTCGTCAGGACGGCCCGAGGCGCCGTTCGATGGCCAGGATGCGCGCCTCGAGATCCGGGCCGTCACCGAACGCGAGGTAGCGCGCGGTCACGCCGAGCGCCTCCGCCAGGCGGACTCCGACGGGGAACGACGGCGACTTGGAGTCGCCCGTCTCGATCGCCCGGATGGCGGCCTCGGTGACGCTGACCTTGCGCGCGAGGGCCGCAGCCGACAGCCCGTGCGCGGTGCGCAGGCGACGCAGACGCATACCGATCGATTCGTTTACCACAGGCGCCTCCGTCTCGATAGTTCACATGGACCATAGCATGATTCGATGCCGAACGCTACCCGTAAGGGACGAAAAGCGATAACGGCCACAAAATCGAGTTACAGCATGCAGGAGCGGCGCTCATGAAACCGAATTATGCTGCGGGTTGGTTTCGATCCGTCCTTGCGAGCCACGCTCGCCTACACCCGGGGATGCGGTCGGAGCCAACCTCGTTCGCTAGGGACGACAACCTGCTTTGCCGACCTATCGGACATGAAAGCGGAGACCTTTGGTGTACGTCTCCGGCGGCTGCGCACGGAACGCGGGTACAGCATCGCCGGCTTGGCCCGTCAGGTGCTGGTCACCGAGGCCGCCATCCGAAATCTCGAAACGGGCGATTCGAAAGGCTCGTCGTTCGTCGTCGGCGTTCGCCTGGCGGACGCGCTGAGCGTCGACGTCCACTATCTCGCCTTCGGCGAGGGCACGAGCCTGGCCGGCCGCGTGAGCGAACTCGAGCGCCGGATGAACGCGTTCGAGCAGCTCCACCTGGAGGAGCGGCTCCGGCGGGAGAACCCGTAGCGCGTTTCGCCCCCGAGCGCCACACCTGGGGGAGTGCCGGTGTCTTCCGCCTTACTCTCCATCATGATCGCATTGCTCACCTTGGCCATTCTCGCCGCCGCCGCGCCGGTTGTCGTGCCGGCGTTCGTGGGACAATGCGGCGGCTAGAAGGCTGAAGGCACTGGAGTAGCGGCTCGAACGTGAGACCGAAGCCAGCTTCGGCCCGCGACGCACCGCCTGGGAGTGCCGGTCACTTTCGCCCTACCCTCTCCGCGCGACGCGTTGACGTCGCGCAGCACGCCGCCTCGCGCGCACCGCGAGGCTTCGAGAGGGAAACACCATGCTCACGTTGCTTACCCTGGCCTTGCTCGCCGCATCCGCCGCGCCGGCCATCGTACCGTGCTTCACCGGCCAATGCGGCGGCTAACCGGCAGAGGTTCACGGCCTTAGACAACCGTACTTGCCCCTGCGGCCCACGGGCGGGTCGCAGGGGGAAACGGGGTGTCTCAGCCACAGCGCCGGTCAGTACGCCGGCCATCTTACGAGCGCGCACTTGCCGCTTACCGGGCCGCCGACAACGACGCGTGCCTGGCCCATCTCGTGGGCCTGGATCACGAGCGACCGACGATCCTTCGGGTACGGGCGCTTACGCGCTTGGGACGTCTCGGAGAAGCTCGCGAGGTGGTTCTCGAGGCGGCCCTTGCAGACGCGGGCGAACTAGAGCGGGCCGAACTCAACGTCGCGTACGCGAACGTCGCCATGAAGCTCCAACGGTATGACGTCCTCGACGTGTTCGGCGATGCGGAGCGGTCGATCGCCGAGACCGGCGCCCGTACGCTGAAGGCCGAGCTCGACTTCATCCGCTCTCGCCACGCCTGGGCCGACGGCGACCTCGACGCGGCCGAGCGGTATGCCGAGCAGAGCGCGGCATCGGCCCAAGACGACCGCACATCGGTGGCGCACCTCCAGCACATCCGCACCTTCGCAATCAACCTCCAGGGACTGCTGGCTCAAGAATGCGAACAATTCAGCCTCGCCGCCGTGCGCTTCAGAGAAGCGCTCGAGGTATACGATACGGCGCCCATCGCCGACCACTGGATTCCGGCGTACTCGACGGCAAACCTGGCCATCCTCGCCCGAGATTTCCCATCAGCGACGTCCAGCGGCGAGTTGGAACGCCGCATCGACCGCGTGCGCTGGGCGCCGGCAACAGCGGCACAGCGCTTCTTCGCGTTGCACGGTCTGGGATGGGCACGTGCGCACGAAGGGGACCAATTAGGCGCGTTGCGGACTTTCCACACAGCGGCGGACATCGCCCCGTCTTCGCCGCTCAAGGTCATGGCGTGGGTGGATCACGCGAACTTGGGCCGCGCGATGGGCGCCGGGCTGGCCGCGATCGAGTCGACGCTGTACGCGGCGGATGGCGCCGAGACAGTGCGCTGGGAAGACGTCAACGACATGGAGCGCCTCGTGCTGCTCTTCGCGGCCGAATCGACGGCCTCGCTCGATGCGACCCGGGCACGTCGGATGCTTCGGCAGTACGAGGACACGCGACTTGCCGAAGACGCGGCGGCGACCGGCATCGTCGGATCCGAGAACATCCGGTGGCGCTGCTTCGAGTTGCGTGCGGAAGCGACCGTGCTGCGCGCCGAGGGTTTCACGGCGCGTGCCGCAACGCTGCTCCGCGAAGAATACGAAGCCTGGGAGCGCATCGGCTCGGATCTCCGTGCGGCCATCGCGCAACGCGACCTGCAGGAGATCGGCTAAGAAAAGCTAGGCACGAGCCCATGCGTTCGTAGTCACGCGCCCTCGGAACCGATGTGGGCCGCCAGTTGCGTGCGTGACGAGAAGCCGAACTTCTGGTAGACCGACCCGAGGTGCTTCTCGACGGTCTTGTGGCTGATCGCCAGGGCGCGCGCGATCTCGACGTTCGAGTTGCCGCGCGCGACCAGCACGGCGATCTCGCGCTCGCGCTGCGAGAGCACCGGAGCCGGCGAGCGCCCGTTCGGCGGCGCACCGGCGTTCGCGCTCGCCTCGCCGCGGAGCCGCCGTTCGTCGTATGCGGCCCCGCAGCGGCGGTAGATCGCGAGCGCGGCCTCGAGCTCGCCCGCCAATTCGCGCGCGGCAGCTTCGAGCTGGGGGAAGCGTAACCGGCGCAAGCCGTCAGGGGCGGCGCGCGCGTGCTCCGCGGCATCGTCGTGCCGGCCTGCGCGGCGCGCGGCGTACGCGTCGAACAGCGGCACCGCGTAGCGCTCGAGCA
>CAXTNU010000070.1:0-1773 GCA_964245595.1 uncultured bacterium
CACCAGGCAGGCGATCCAGATCGCGACGTAGCCCGCCCCGCCCTCGCCCCCGGCCGGGTACGGCACGACGGCCCACTGGACCAGCCCGCTGCCCAGCGCGCCGACCCCGCTGGCGAATGCGGCGGCGCCCGAGAGGCCGCGGAAGCGCTGGGCCGAGGCCAGGCGAGAGCGGACTTCGTCGATGTCGGCGATGGCGCGGGTGACGTCCACGGGTGGGGTGCTCCGATGTGGTGGTGTGATGCGGCTCGATACTCTGTACCGCAAAGAGAGCCCTGCCCAACCCTTGTCGAACGGACGGGACCCTTGTGACCGGTCCGCGTCTCCCTGGCTGGAGATTACCGCTTCGCGCTTGGCAGCGCGCGGCGTTCGAGGGGTGGAACGCGGAGCGCCCGGAGGACGCCCTGGTCGTCGCCACGCCCGGGGCCGGCAAGACCCGCTTCGCGACCCGGGTGGCCCACGCGCTGCTCGGGGACGGCGCGGCCGGCCGGGTGGTGGTGGTGGTCCCGCGCGAGCACCTCAAGGCGCAGGTCGCGCGGGCCATGATGGGCGCCGGGGTCGTGCTGGACCACACGTTCGCCAACGCTCAGCGCAGCCTGGCCTCGGACGTCCACGGCGCCGTGGTGACCTACCAGCAGGTCTGCGCCGCGCCGCGCCTGTACCGCCAGCTCTGCCGCGACGCGGCCGGCGCGGGCCGCCCGCTGGCGGTGCTGCTCGACGAGATCCACCACGCCGGCGACGACGCCACCTGGGGCAAGTCGCTGCGCGACGCCTTCGACCCGGCGCTGCACCGGGTCTCGCTCTCGGGCACGCCGTTCCGCTCCGACGGCAGCGCGATTCCCTTCGTGCGCTACGCGGGCGGGATGTCGGTCGCGGACTTCGCCTACGATTACGCGACCGCGCTCGAGGACGGCGTCTGCCGGGCGCTGGTGTTCGCGCTCTCGGGCGGCGAGGCGGAGTGGATCGCGCGCGACGGCATGGCGATGTCGGCGACGTTCGACACCGGGCTCAAGGAGAAGCGCCACGGCTCGGAGCGCCTGCGCACCATGCTCACGCAGGACGAGTGGATCGGCGACATGCTCGAGCGCGCGCACATGCGGCTGCTCTCGGTGCGCGCCGAGGGCCACCGCGACGCGGCCGGCCTGGTCGCCGCGATGAACCAGGACCACGCCCGCGCCATCGCGGTCCTGATGGAGCGCCGGCTGGGAATCACACCGGCGCTCGTCGTCTCCGACCTGGCCGACGCTTCGGCGCGCATCCAGAAGTTCTCGGCTTCGAGCGAGCCGTGGATCGTCGCGGTGCACATGGTCTCCGAAGGCGTCGACATCCCGCGCCTGCGGGTCGGCGTGTTCGCCTCCAACGTCGTCACCGAGCTGTACTTCCGCCAGTTCTGCGGGCGCTTCGTGCGCACCATCGACGGCGTGAACGATCCCGAGGCGTACGTGTTCGTGCCCGACGACCCGCGCCTGCGCGAGCTCGCGCACGGCATCACGGTCGACGTGCGCCACGGCCTGCGCGGCCGCGACGCCCGCGAGGAAGAGGCGGCCGCGCTCGAAGCCGCGCAGCGCGCCGACCGGACCGCCGACGAAGGCCTCTACGAAGCCATCGCCGCGCGCTCGACCAACGAGCGGGTGGTCGACTTCGGCCCGCTGTTCAACCCTGCCATGCTGCTCGCGCCGGAACCGGGCGAAGCCGGCTTCGGCGACGGCGGCTCCGCCGAGGAGGCGGCGACGGTCACCAAGGCCGAGCGCAAGGAATCGATGCGGCGCTCGCTGC
>CAXTNU010000070.1:1783-14315 GCA_964245595.1 uncultured bacterium
CTGCACGGCCTCGTCTCGCGCGTCAGCACGCGCTTCAACGTCGAGCACCGCAAGGTCCACGCCGAGCTCAACCGGCGCGTCGGCGGCAGCGTCGCGACCGCCTCGGAACGCGAGCTCGACCTGCGCCGCCGCGTCGCCGAGACCTGGCTCGCCCGCGACCGCTACGACGGCTTGCGCTAACCTCTAGCGGTTTACGGCGTGGTGGCGCGCGTGGTCGCGGTCGGGACGGGCGCGGGAGCCGCGTTGGGAGCGGCGGTTGGCGTTACGCTCGGAGCCGCGTACTGCGGCGTCGCGGTCGGCGCGGGCAGTTCGGTCGGCGGAGCGGTGAGCAGAGACGGAGCCGTCGGCGGCGCGGGCTCGGTGAGCGTCGGGCCGTTCGTCGGCGTGGGGAACGTGGAGGTCGTGGTCGGGACGGGGGTCGGCGCGAGCATCGCGTTCGGGACGGCGTGCGGGTCGAACGCGGGTACCTGCGCGGCGGCGATCGGCGGGACCGTCGGGCGCACCTTGCCGTCGATCAGCGCCAGGCGCTCGAGCTCGGTCGCGGGGGCCGCGGACGGGTCGGGCGTCGGGATGCCGTCGGCCAGCTTCGCCCGGCCGACCTTGCCGTAGACGGTCTGGGGAAAGAACGCGGTGATGTAGTTGAGCTGCCGGTGGGCGCGCTTGGCCGCCTCGTCGCCCGGGATGTGCTCGTACATCACTTCGAGCGCGAACGCGTAGCGCGGCAGCCAGTGATCGTAGGGATATTTCTTGGACCAGTCGCGCATCGCGTCTTCGACCCACAGCGCGGTCGACAGGATCGCGGCGTCGTGCTCGGGGTGGACGTCGGCGTCCAAGCCGAGATCCTTCACCTTGCTGCGCACGCCGAGAATGCTCATCTTGAGCCGCCCGAAGTACTCGTCCGCGGGCGCGTCCTTGTAGCTGAACAGCGGCTTCGCGGTCGGCTTGGGCTTTGGTTTCGCCGCGACACTCTTCGCGCCGGGCTTTCCGCTTGCGGCGGATTTTGCGCTCGCGCCGGGCTTTGCGGCCGGTCCCGACGCGGCCGTGCGCGGCGCGGCTGCTTTCGCCGCCGCCGGTTTCACCACGGCCGGCGGCGGCGTCGCGTGCGCCGCCGGCGCGATGGGTGACGCGACCGATGCCGAGGACAAGCCGAGCGCGCTGAGAGCGAGCGCTGCGAAGACCGCGCGCGGTCGTCGGGCGAGCAACATGACAGACACCTGCGAGGAGAACGCGTGAGCGCGTCCGCGCGTTCCGCGCGGAACCTGAGGCGATGGTAGCGCCTCTCCGCGAGTGGCGCAACGAGCAGGCAGGCATCCGTCCGCCCCGGAGATCGCCGGTGCGCGGCGAACGCACCCGGGGTGAACCACGACGACACGCATACCGACGTCGATCCGATCGAGCACCCCGACGTCACGCGCCACCTGTCCGAGGAGCTCCGGGCGCTCCTCCGCCGCGTCGACGAGGGCGACGAGGGCGCCCGCACCGAGGCCCTCAAGCCGGCCGCGGCGATCGTCGACGCGCTGGCCGCGGTCGGGTTGCTGGAGTACGCCTACCTGGCCCCGGGGGCGGACGACGCCGAGGATGGCCCGATCGCCTGGCTCGAGGTCGGCGAGGCGATCGCCGACGCCGAGCGCGACTCGGTCGTGCTGGCCGGAAGCGAGGTGCTCGAGGTCTTCGACGGTCCGATCACGCTCGAGGACCCGCCGCAGCACGAGCACGACGGCGAAGCGGAGTAGCGGCTCGACCGCGGTGAGCACGCGCCGATGGATCGCCTGCCGGCCGTGTTCTTCGGGCACGGCAGCCCGATGAACGCGCTCGAGGACAATCCCTACACGCGGGCCTGGGCGCGGCTGGGCGCGGAGTTGCCGCGCCCGCGCGCGATCCTCGCGATCTCGGCCCACTGGTACGGCCCGGGCACGCACGTCACCGCGATGGCGCGCCCGCCGACGATCCACGACTTCGGCAACTTCCCGCCCGCACTGCACGCCTATCAGTATCCCGCCCCGGGCGACCCGGCTTTGGCGGCGCGCGTGGCCGAGCTGCTCGCGCCGCTGCCCGGCGCGGACGACGACGCATGGGGTCTCGACCACGGCACCTGGTCGGTGCTGACCCACGTCTACCCCCAGGCCGACGTGCCGGTCGTGCAGCTCAGCCTGGACGAGACCCAGCCGCCGGCGTTCCACTACGCGCTGGGCGAGCGGCTGGCGGCGCTGCGCGACGAAGGCGTGCTGGTGATGGCCAGCGGCAACGTCGTGCACAATCTCGGCGCGTTCCGCGGCGCGCGCCCGGTGGCCGACGACTGGGCCGGCCGCTTCGAGCGGCGCGTCCGCGAGCTGGCCGGCGACGGCATCGCGCTGACCCGCTTCGAGCAACTCGGGCCCGACGCGCGGCTGGCCGTGCCGACGCCCGAGCACTACCTCCCGCTGCTGCCGATCGTAGGCACGCGCCGTGAGAACGAGCCGATCACGTTCCCGACCGAGGGAACGGTCGGGGGGGCGCTGTCGATGCTCTCGGTGCGCGTGGGCTGACCCACGCGGCGCCCCAGCCCGCAGCCGGACGCGCCGTGCTCCGCGCAGGCGATACTCGCGAGAGGTGTCGTGAAGAACGCGCCGCTATAAGTCGGTCAGCCCCGCATGGGGGCGTACGGGTCTGGTGGCCCGCCCAGTCTTCAAAACTGGTGAGGCCGTCGCGAGGCGGCTGGTCGGTTCGATTCCTACACGCTCCCGCCACGCTTCCACCCCGAAAGGACGACCCGCCCACGTGAACGCGAACGCGCTGCCGAAAGCCGAACTGCACCTCCACATCGAGGGGACGTTCGAACCGGAGCTGATCTTCGCGCTCGCCGAGCGGAACCGCGTTCGGCTCCCGTACGCCTCGATCGGCGAGCTGCGCCGGGCGTACGAGTTCACCAACCTGCAGTCGTTCCTGGACCTGTACTACGCCGCGATGGCGGTGCTGCGGACCGAGGCCGACTTCGCCGAGCTGACGCACGCGTACTTCGCGCGGGCGCGCGAGCAGGGCGTCGTGCACGCCGAGCTGTTCTTCGACCCCCAGGCGCACACCGCGCGCGGCGTGCCGTTCGAGACGGTGATCGACGGCCTGTGGTCGGCGGTGCGCGAGAGCGAGGCGCGCTACGGCATCACCAGCAAGCTGATCATGTGCTTCCTGCGCGACCAGAGCGCGGACTCCGCTATGACGACGCTGGAACGCGCGCTGCCGTACGGCGAGCGCATCGTCGCGGTCGGCCTGGACTCAGCCGAAGCCGGCAACCCGCCGGCGAAGTTCGCGCGCGTGTTCGAGCGCGCGCTGGCCGAAGGCTGGAAGACCGTCGCGCACGCCGGCGAGGAAGGGCCGCCGGCCTATGTCTGGGAGGCGCTCGACCTGCTGCGCGTCTCGCGCGTCGACCACGGCGTGCGCAGCCTGGAAGACCCGCGCCTGGTCGCCCGCCTGCGCGACGAGCGCATCCCGCTCACCGTCTGCCCGCTCTCGAACGTCAAGCTGCGGGTGGTCGACACGCTGCGCGATCACCCGCTCGGGCGGATGCTCGACGCAGGTCTCGTCGCGACGGTCAACTCCGACGACCCGGCCTACTTCGGCGGCTACGCGGGCGACAATTTCCGCGAGGTCGCGGCGGCGCTGGCACTGTCCGACGACACGCTCGTCACGCTCGCGCGCAACAGCTTCGAAGCGGCGTTCCTCGCCGAGCGGCAGCGGGCGGCGTATCTCGCGGCGCTGCAGCCGCTCGCGCGCTGAGCCGCGCCGCGGTCAGACTTCGTCGGTCGGCGCGTCGTCGGCAACGAGCACCGCTGGCTGCGATGCGCTGGCGGCGGTGCCGCTGGGCGGCGGGGCGGCGGCGAGCTTCAGCCGGCCGACCGCGACGGGCCGGTCTCTGACGTCCCGGAACTCCGAAACGCCCAGGGTGCTCCAGGCGTAGCCGGTGATCAGCTCGTCGTCGCTCGCGTACAGCCGGAACTCGCCCGAACCGACGCCCTGCGTCCAGCCGTCGCCGGCGCGGCGCGTGTCGGCCAGACCATGCCCGGTGGTTGCGGAGTCGATCACGGGCACCGCGTACTGGCGCGAGCCCCGTCCCAGCGGTTCGCTCGGCGAGCGCTGCTGCGGCGGCGCGGCGACGACCACCACGTGCCCGGTCGGGTGGCTGCCGGGCGCGTAATGGATCGCGATCAGGTCGCCCGGCTTGATGTTCTCGACGTGGTGGATGCGCTCGAACCCGTTCTCCGCCGCGATCGTGTCGTAGTAGTCCGCCGCTTGCGGGACCGAGACGCCGAACCAGCTTGCGAAATCGTGCGGGGTATAGCCGTAGCTCTGTTCGAGCAGGTGCGAGACCAGCGAGCTGCAGACGCTGCGGTTGCGCGCGACGCGCCCGGCCGCCGGATCGGCCCAGACGACGTAGGTGGGATGCGACGCGTAGGCGTTCTCGGCCGGACGCACGTCCGCGACCAGGCGTTGCGCCCAGCGGAGGTGCGGTACCTCGTCCGCGCCCACGGCTAGCCCTCGCCGCGAACCGGTCGCGGCCGCAGCGCGAGGCGTTCGAGCATCGCCGGCGTGGGCAGCTTGATGTCGCGCGCGAGCTTGAGCGCGGCGAGCGTTCTGATCGTGATCCAGGTGAAGTCGATCTCGAACCAGCGCAAGCCGTGGCGGGCCGAGAACGGGAAGGCGTGGTGGTTGTTGTGCCAGCCTTCGCCCCAGGCCAGAAATGCGACGAACCAGTTGTTGGTCGACTTGTCGCCCGTGCGGTAAGTCTGGTAGCCGCTGTGGTGCGCGGCGCTGTTGACCAGCCAGGTGATGTGGTAGGTCACCACGATCCGCACGAACAGGCCCCAGATCAACCACGACCAGCCGCCGATCAGCGCCAGCAGCACGCCCAGGCCGATCGTCCACCAGACGTTGGTGTCCTCGAGGAAGCGGTAGAACTTGTCGTTGGCCAGGTCGGGCGCGAGGCGGAGCTGCTCCTCGGGCGAGAGCATCGCGTCGTTCTTCTTGTAGAGCCACTCGACGTGGCTCCACAGGACGCCGCGGTGGATGTCGTGCGGGTCGCCTTCCTTGTCCGTGTGCGCGTGGTGGGCGCGGTGGGTCGAAACCCAGTCGATCGGCCCACCCTGCAGCGCCAGCACGCCCAAGATCGCGGTCGCGTACTCCACGGGCTTCGCCAGCTTGAGGCTGCGGTGGGTCAGCACGCGGTGGTAGTTCAGGCAGATGCCCCAGGCCCCGGTGATGTAGTAGAGCACCAGGAGCACGGCGAGCGAGCTCCAGTGAAACGTGCCGGGGATGAAGGCGCACAGGGCGCCCAGGTGCACGACGCCGAGACCCAGGCCGGTAGCCCAGCCCGGGACGCGTCGTTTGGCGGTATCCATCACCTGCGGAACGTGCGCCCTCGGCCCGAACGTTCCTTGCTCCTTTGGTCGGAGCGAGGGTTACGGGTCGAGCTGCGCGTCGAGCACGATCGGAACGGCGGCGAGCGCCTTGCTGATCGGGCAGCCGGCTTTCGCTCCCTGCGCCAGCGCGTCGAACGCGCCGGGGTCGATCCCCGCCGCGCTGACGCGGGTCCGCAACTCGATCTTAGGAACCTCGAAGCCCTCGCCCGCGCGCGCCAGGTGGACCCGGGCGGTGGTGTCGATGCTCTGGGGCGGGTGGCCGGCGCGGGTGAGGGCCAGGCTCAGCGCCATCGAGAAGCAGGCCGCGTGCGAGGCGGCGAGCAGCTCTTCCGGATTGGTCCCCGGGTCGCCCGAGAAGCGCGTGCCGAACGAGTAGTCGGCGGAGACCTTGCCGCTCTCGGTGTCGATGTGGCCGCGGCCGCGGGCGATGTCGCCTTCCCAGTGGACCGTGGCGTTGCGGGTGATCGCGTCTGGAACGTTCATGCCGGTGGTGATGCCCCCCGCGCCGCGGGCGGTTGCGCGTGATCGACGTCCACACGCACCTCCACCCGCCCGCTCTGCACGCGGCGATCAGGCGCTGGTTCGCCGAGCACAGCACCTGGGTGCTCGAGCACGAGACCGAACCGCGGGCGGTGGCGCGCGCGCTGCGCGAGCAGGGCGTGGAGTGCTTCGCGTTCTGCAGCTACGCGCACAAGCCCGGAATCGCGTGCGAGCTCAACGACTGGCTGACCGCGACGGCGCGCGAGCTCGGGCCGGGCGCGGTGCCGCTGGCGACGGTTCACGCCGACGACCCCGATCCCGGCGGCGACGCGCGGACCGCGCTGCGCGCCGGCTGCGCCGGGCTCAAGGTGCACGAGGACGTGCAGCGCTTCGAGCTGGGCGACCCACGCCTGACGGACGCGCTCGCCGCGGTCGCGGACTACGAGGGATTCGTGCTGGTGCACGCCGGCCACATCCCGTGGTCGGACGACACCAACGACGGCCCGGCGCGCATGGGCGCGCTGCTCGAGCGCCATCCCGGGCTGCGGATCGTGGTGGCGCACTTCGGCATGCCGGACTGGGCGCGCTATCTCGACCTGGCGGCGCGCGAGCCGCGGCTGTTCCTCGACACCACGATGGCGTTCGCGCCAGAATCGCCGATGCGGCGCGACATCACCCGCGCCGACGTGCTGCGCGCGCCCGCCCAGATCGTGCTCGGCACCGACTGGCCCAACATCCCCTACGCCTACGACGGCGACTTGCGCGGCCTGCGCGCCCTCGAGCTCGACGAGGCGACGCTGCACGCGATCACCACGGAGAACGCCCGCCGGCTGACGCCGGCGTTCCTCTAATACACGGGCTCACTCCGATCACGTCGTCACGTTAACGACGATGCGTTCGTTCGTATTTGGCAATTTGTGGTAATACAAGAAAAATTATGCCGAGCGTGAGTAGCGAGCCGATATCTTTGATCGTGGTAATCGCGATGAATCTCGCAGTAATCGCTACGACCACTGCGCCGATGATTACCGTGCCCGAGAACCGCGTTGTCCATTCACGTGTGATGAGGCGTTGAACCAGCGCAAGTCCGGTCGCAAGAATCGCGCCCGCCGTCAAGCTGACTTGTATCCCATGTGTCGTACGATGATCGACGATAATTGGTAAGACGAATAGCACGCTACCAACTACGATCACTGCAAGATTGAGGTACCCGCGGAGTACGAGTCGCCTAAGTTCCGGACTACGTCGCTGCATCGTTCGATCAGGCGCCATGAGAGCTACAGATGTATGCCGTATAAAGGAGTGTGACGGTGACGCCGAGCGCGACGAGTATGCCCGCAACTTCGCCAGCGGTTAAGGTAGCCAGCGCTACTCCTACCGCCTCCCATAACGACAATTCAGTATAAGCCGCACCCGCTACCGCGGCTGTTAAGCGCGGTCCGAATGTAGCATATGCCTTGTCCACGAATTGTTGAGCTGCGCCAACGGTTCCTGCAACCTCGGCAGCGCATCGAGTGAGATAACGACTGAAGTCTTGAGCAGCAATCTGCAGTTCTCTGGCATTGTAGACGTCCGCGCCCGTATCGTCGGCATAGCTCGCCGTCATTGCGTAGCTACTGCTACCACTATTCCATCTTGCCGTCGTGCTGCCGATTATAGCAAGACCACTGGTCGGGTCAATCGGATTCGGCGTCGGGCCGCCGCCGTCCGGAGGCGAAACGGGAGTCGATATCCTGACCGAGCGCTTCGCTGCCGGCAGGGATGATTCCGAAATCCCAGCGCTGCACCCCGCGAGAGCCGTGGCTCCAGCGGCAAGAAAGAGCGATCTATTCATAGTCTCTTCTCCAACCCGCTAACGCTATGAGGAGTTAATTGCCCCTCGATTCGCCCACACCGAAAGCTTTAGACTGCACCGAGTTTTCGGTACTGGCTTCAGCGATTGCATTGTTTCAGAGGTGCTATCTGTGTGTCAATACCTGGCTTGAACGGAGCAGATCATTGCGACCGCGATTTCACCAGCGGCAGGCCCTGGTCGTCGAGCGGCGTGCCGACCAGCAGGCGCAGGAAGTAGCCATACGAGGCCACCCCGCCGGCGACGTGGTTGGCCCGCAAGAACTTGTCGTAGAAGCCCCACTGGATGGCGAATATCTGCGGCTTGTAGCCGCGCAAGAAGCGCTCGCGCGCGGCGTTGAAATCCGCCACCACGCGCGGGTCGAGGTGCAGCCGGCGGCGCTCGGACGCGGGCAGGTCGCCGTAGGTCCAGAAGGCGCCCGAGTAGCGGATCAGCGGGTCGTTCGAGCGCAGGCAGGTCAGGGTGCCGATGTAGTTCGCGTCGCCCTCGTCGGTGAAGCCGCCGACGTGGGCCCACTCGTGGGCCAGCGCGCGCGGCACCTCGACCGGCAGGAACGACGCGTTGAGCAGCGTCTCGAACGCGAACGGCGAGTACTGCCCGCCGATGCCCGCCGCGTCGTAATACGGCTGCAGCAGCGTCGTCTTGGGCCGCGCGATCGCGACGTCCCAGCGGTTGCCCAGCCGCGCCACGACGGGCTCGAACGCGGCGCGCAGCTTCGCGCGGTCGAGCGCCTCGGCGTGCGCGGGGCCGACGTCGGTGTTGAGCATGCGCACGATGCGCTCGCTGAACGCCGCGACGCTCGCGTCGTTCACCGCCGCGGCGTCGTAGGCGACCCGGTAGGCGACCGTCGCGCGGCGGTAGTTCCAGCCCCACAGCAGCTCGAACGCGAGCAGCGCCAGCGCGAGCCAGCCGGCGGTGTGCGCGAGCAGCTTCAGCAGCGCGCGCGGCTTGCGCCCGCGCGGCGCGCGGCGCAGCGCGCGCGTCCACCAGATCGCCAGCGCGGCGAGCGCGACGCCCGCTTAGAGATCGCCGAGCGCGAACGGCACCCGGTTCGCCAGCGGCGTGAGGTTGCGGTTGAGCGCGGCGAAGATGCCGTTGGCGTACAGGCGCTCGACGAACGCCGCCGGCAGCGGCGCGCTCGCCGCCAGCCAGGCCAGCGCGATCGCCAGCGCGTCGAGCGCGTACCCGTACCAGGCCGGGCCCGGCTCGCGCCGCCGCTCGCTCATGGGAACAAGTACGTCGCGAAGGTGCCGACTTGGGCGAAGCCGATGCGCTCGTAGAGCGCGATCGCCGGCGCGTTGAAGTCGTTGACGTAGAGCGACAGGGTCGGTTCGGTGGCGAACAGGCGGCGCGCGATCGCCGCCAGGGCGCGCGCGCCGTAGCCGCGCCCGCGCTGCTCGGGCGGCGTCCACACGCCCTGGAGCTGCGCGGTGGCGGCGGTGCGCGGCCCGACGTTGCACTGGAAGCGCAGCTCGCCGCCCTCGATCCAGACCCACCACAGGCCGTGCGCGATCGCGCGCCGGATGCTCGCCCCGAAGGCGCTGCGGTTCGCGCGCGGGTCGTAGCCGAGCTCGACGAGGATCATCCGAGCGCTGTGCTCGGCGACGAGCTCGGCTTCCTCGGGGCGCGCCTGACGGACCTCGGCCTCGGGCAGCTCCGCCAGGGCGGCCGGCGTGAGCGCGTAGAGCGGCTGCGCGGCGCGCAGGATCGCCGGCTTGACGTGCCAGCTGCGAACCCGTTCCCACAAGCCGTCGACGGCGTGCTTGGGGCCGACGAAGCTGCGCAGCGCGCGGTGCTTGCGGGTCTCGACCGCCAGCGCGTCGAGCGCGGCGTCGTCCTCGGCCGCCAGCACGAGCTGCAGGCCGTAGTAGACCAGGCCGGTCACCCGGCCCCGGTAGTCGCGGTTGAGGACCAGCTCGTCGGGCGCGCCGGGGCCGTGCCCGCCTTCGAGCACCCACTGCAGGAAGACGTTCTCGTAGGGCCGGCGGGCGGCGTAGGCGATCGCGTCGCGCCGGGACGCGCGCGAGACGGGCTCGAGCAGGGGGCGGTTCCGGTCTAGGTGAGGGGGCGGACGAACGTCGGTTTCGTCGTCGGCGCCTTGCTCCCGCCGTCCGGCTCGACGCTGACCGCCACCGCCGCCAGCTTTCCGGCGTCGGCCGGCAGGGCGACCACCGCCACGCCGTCGGCGTTGGGGGTGAAGGTCACGCTGGGAGCCGGGGTCTTCGTGCCCTTGGCGATCGTCCAGGCCTGGTAGACCTTGCCGCGCGGCAGCGCCGGCAGCTTGGAGAACGCGAAGTACACGTGCCCGCTCCGCACGACGACCGAGCCGTTGGCCACGTCGTAGCGCTTGGCGTCCGGGGCGACCAGGTCGGTCAGGGTCCGGCGGTCGCTCGCGCCGACCCGCTCGCTCTGGGCGAGCTGGGTCTGCAGGGCCGTGCTGCGCCTCTGGGTGGCCGCCAGGTCGCTGCGCAGCCCGACGTCCTGGATCACCGAGACGATCCCGAAGACCATCGCCGCCGCGGCCGCCAGGCCGACGCCCCAGTTCAAGGCCGGGTTGGGTCCGATCCGCCGCCGCGCGACCGTGCCGGCGGCGGCATCGTCGCGCACGCGGGCCATCAGGCTTTCCTTCATCCGCGCCGAGCGGGTCGAGTCGACCGGCTCGATCGCGACCTGGGCGATCGCAGCGGCGGCGGCGCGCAGGTCGTCGTACTCGCCGCGTGCTCCGGCGTCGCGGGCGATGAAGGCCTCGACGGCCGGGATCTCGGCGCTCGGCAGCACGCCCAGCGCGTGGAGCGCGACGTTCTCGAGCAGCGCCTCGCGCTCCATGTCCACGCTCACTGCGACACCCGCTCGCCCAGCGTCTCGCGCAGCTTGCGCAGACCGCCCCGAATGCGGGTTTTGACCGTGCCGAGCGGAGTCTCGGTGCGGCGCGCGATCTCCTGGTGCGTGATGCCGCCGAAGAAGCCCATCTCGATCAGCGTACGCTGATCGGGTGGGAGCACCATGAGGGCGTCGCGCACGCGCTGGGCGTCGATGCGGCTGAAGACGGCGTCGTCCAAGGCCCCCTCGACCGGGATGTCGGCCGGAATCTCGGCCTCGGGCCGCGCGGCCTTGGAGCGGAGCGTGTCGAGAGCCCGGTTACGGGCGACGCGCGAAACCCAGGCCACGAACGAGCCGCCCCGAAACGCGTCGGGGGCCGTCCAAACCTTCAGGAACACCGCCTGGGTCAGGTCTTCGGCCATGGTGGGTTCTCCGAGCATCCGCAGGCCGATTCCGAAAACCAGGCGGTGGTAGCCGTCATAGAGCTGTTCGAACGCGGCAACGTCGCGCACGCGCACTCGCTCCATCAAGCGTACCCCCGGGTCCATCGAGCGAGCCTTCGCGTAGTCAGTGCCGTCACCTCGCACGGGTAACGCGGAGCGACGCCGAACGGATGGCCAAGCCTGAGTGGACCAGGGTGAGACCGAGTGAAGAAGCAGCCTCGCGAACGCGACCCCAGTTTTCTGCGCATCGCGGCCTTCGCCGGCACCGGCGGGGTGCTGGCGATCGTCTCGGGAATCGCGCTGCCCGCCTGGCAGTGGCTGCACCACCGCCCGGTCTCGCCGGCCTTCTTGTTCTTCTGTGCCTGGGGGCTGCTCGCGCTGGCCGGCTGCGGGGCCAGCATCGCGACCTATCGCGCCTCGGGCGACCCGCCGCCGCGCAAACCGCCGCACGGCGGCATCCCCGCCCCCAAGCTCCAGCTCATCGAAGGCCGCGGGCAATCCGGTGAAGCTCCGCCCGAGCAGGACCGCCGCGCGGCCTAGCGCCCGCGCCGCTAGATGTAGGCTTTCTCCTGGGGCCAGAGCCGGGCGATCGGGATGCGCAAGCCGCGGCAGATCACGATGCCCAAGCCTCGCTCGTACGACATGGCGTACGCCGGGCTGGAGACCGCGGCCAGGGTCGCGCCGCGGCAGTTGCGCCGGTCCTCGCCGACCTCGCCGCCGACGTCGATGATGGTCGCGCCGTCCCAGCCGCGCGGTCCCCACAGCCAGTACTGGTTGTGGCCGCTGGTCGCGGGCGGCAGGCCGTAGCGCGGGCCGAAGAAATCGAGCGCCGCCGCCTCGCCGTAGTTGTGGGTGAAGAGCGCCGTGTGCGCGCGCTCCGCCGCGGGCAGGGCGGCGTAGACCCGCGCGACGGTGGCGGTCAGCTCCGGCCAGCCGTGCATGTCGGCCCAGTCCTGCGGCAGCGCGCTCTCGGCGTGGTGTTCGGTCGCGGTGGCGTGCCGGTCGACGTGCAGCGCCGCGCCGACGCGCGTCTCGTACGCGATGAACGCCGGTTCGCTCAGCACCGGCAGGACGAACGGCACGAAGACCGCGCCGGCGATGCCGGCCGCGAGTACGACCGCGGTGCGCACGGCGGTCCGGCCGCGCGTCCAGGCTTCGAGCGCGACGCCGCCCGCGGCGATGAGGACCGGGTAGACGTCGGCCGGATAGTAGTGCTTGGCGTGCAGCGCGATCATCTGCGCCATCAGCAGCAAATAGGCGTAGCCGAGAAAGCGCGCCCGAGGCCGCAGGAGGAGCCACACCAGCCCCACGAGCCAGACCGGCGCGAGGAACGGGTTGGTGATCAGCACGTTCTGCCCGGCGAACGCGAGCGGGCCCGACCAGACGTTCTTGCCCTGCTGGCCGTTGCGCAGCAGCTCCCACATCGGAAAGCCGTGCGCGGCCTGCCAGAGCGCGCTGGGCAGCGCGAGCGCCAGCGCCAGCAGCGCGCCCGCGGCGAACCAGCCCGAGCCGAGCACCCGCCGCTGCGGCGTCGGCAGCAGCCCGCC
>CAXTNU010000071.1:0-14095 GCA_964245595.1 uncultured bacterium
CGCGGAATCGCGCCGCCCGCGTACCAGCTCCTGGTCTACCCGTCGGTCGATCCCGACGGCCCGCACTCCTCGCGCACCGCGTTCGAGAGCGGGCTGCCGCTCACGTCGGCGACGATCGCCTGGTTCGCCTCGCACTACGGGCCCGCGCAAGCCGGCCAAGCGCGGCCGCTGCTGGCGCCGATGCGCGCGGACTCACTTGCCGGCGCGCCGCAGGCGTACGTGCTCGCGGCCGGCTTCGACCCGCTGGTCGACGAAGGCCGGGCCTACGCCGAGCGCCTGCGCGAGGCCGGCGTGCCGGTGGTCTACGATCTGCGCCCGACGCTTTCGCACGCGTTCGCCAACCTCGCCGGCGCCGTGCCGGCCGCGCGCCGCGCGCTGCGCGACGCGATTCGCACCACCGCCGCCGCCCTGCGAGAGGCCTGACATGAACCTGCAAGCCACCGTCGCCGCGCTCACCGGCGCCGGCTCGGGAATCGGCCGCGCGCTGGCCTTGGCGCTGGCGCGGGCCGGCGCGACCGTCGCGCTGGCCGACCGCGACCCGGCCGGCTTGGCGGAGACGCAGCGGCTGGTCGAAGCGGCCGGCGGCACGTCGACGCAGCACCTGCTCGACGTCGGCGACGAAGCCGCGGTGCACGCTTTCGCGCGCGACGTGCAGAGCACGCACGGCCGGACCGATCTCGTGATCAACAACGCCGGGGTGTCGATCTTCGGCACCGTCGCCGAGCTGACGACCGACGAGATCCGCTGGCTGATGGACGTCAACTTCTGGGGCGTCGTGTACGGCACCAAGGCGTTTCTGCCCGCGCTGCTCGCGCGGCCGCGAGCCTGCATCGTCAACGTGTCGAGCGTGTTCGGCATCTGGGCGCCGGCCGGGCAGTCGGCATACGCGGCCAGCAAGTTCGCCGTGCGCGGCTTCAGCGAGTCGCTGCGCGCGGAGCTGAGCAACACCGGCGTGCGCGTGATCACCGTGCACCCGGGCGGGATCAAGACCGCGATCGCGCGCAGTTCGCGCGTCGCCGCCGCCGCGGACGCCGCGCGCGCGGCGGCCATGACGAAGGTCTTCGACGAGCGCTTCTTGACCTCGCCGCCCGAGGTCGTGGCGGACGACGTCGTCGCCGCGATCGGTTCGGGCCGCGACCGCGTGCTGACCGGCAACGACGCCGCGCGCATCGACTTGCTGATGCGGCTGCTGCCCGTCAGCGTGCCGGCGTGGTTGAACCGCCGTGCGGCCCGGGCGCGACCTCGATAAGCACGCGCGCGCGAAAGGTAGTCGCGCTAGTGGGATCGCACTACAGGGCGGCGGGTCAGCGACCGCCTACGGAAGGAACTGGGTGTTGTTCTCACGATTTTTTCACGCCGCCGTCGCGGCGTTGTTCGCGCTCGGGCTGAGCCCCGCATCGGCGAGCGAGGACTGGGCGAGCTACGGTCACGACCTCACCAACCAGCGCTACAGCTCGCTCAAGCAGGTCGATCCTACCAACGTCGGGCGACTCGCGCCGGCGTTCGTATTCCAGACCGGCGTGGTCGACTCGTTCGAGACCACCCCGCTCGTCGCGGGGAACACCATGTTCCTGACCGCGCCGCACGATCACGTCTTCGCGGTCGACGCGCGCACCGGCAAGCGGCTGTGGCACTACGAGCACAAGCTGGGCCAGACCGCGTTCTGCTGCGGCCCGGTCAACCGCGGCGTCGCTCTGCTCGGCGACCTGGTGTATCTGGGCACGCTCGACGGCAAGCTGGTCGCGCTCGACCGCGCCGACGGGAAGGTGCGCTGGCAGGTGCAGGTCGGCAGCGAGCCGGGTTTCGGCCTGACCATGGCGCCTTTGGTCTACAAGGACGAGGTGATCGTCGGCGGCTCGGGCGGTGAGTTCGGGGTGCGCGGCACGGTCAGCGCTTACGACGGCAAGACCGGCGCGCGGCGCTGGCGCTGGTACGCCACCAACGCGACGGACTGGGCCGGCCACTTCTCGGCCACCACACCCGACGGCATGGACCTGCACCGCGACCTCGCGCAGGAGAAGGCCGACTTTCCCAAGTTCAAGGACGCCTGGAAGAAGGGCGGCGGCACGGTCTGGATGACGCCCGCCGCCGATCCGGCCATGAACGCGATCTTCTTCACGACCGGCAACCCCGCGCCCGACGTGCTCGGCAAGGTGCGCCCCGGCGACAACCTGCACACCAACTGCATCGTCGCGCTGGACGCCTCGACCGGCAAGCTGATGTGGTACAACCAGCTCCTCCCGCACGACTTGTGGGATCTCGACCTGGCCTCGCCGGTGGTGCTGTTCGACACCGTCGACCCGCAGGGCAAGCCGGTCAAGGCCATCGGCGAGGCGGGCAAGGCGGGCTGGTTCTACGTCGTCGACCGCACGAGCGGCAAGTTCATCCGCAAGTCCAAGCCGTTCGTGCCGCAGGAGAACATGTTCGCGCAGCCCACCGCGAAGGGCGTGCGCATGGCGCCCGGCGTCAACGGCGGCTCCGAGTGGTCGCCCGTCTCGTTCGATCCCGCGCTGCACTACGCGTTCGTGTCGGCGATCAACCAGCCGGTGCGCTTCACGGCCAAGCCGCAGAGGTTCACCCCCGGGGTGATGTGGCTGGGCGGCACGTTCCGCGCCGACCGCACCGTGCCGTGGTACGGGCTGTTCTCCGCGGTCGACGTCGACACGGGCGAGATCGCCTGGCAGGTCAAGACCGATCAGCCGCTGATCGGCGGCGCGCTTTCGACCGCCGGCGGCCTGACCTTCTTCGGCGAGGGCAACGGCATGTTCGACGCCTACGACTCCAAGAGCGGCAAGCTGCTCTGGCAGTTCCAGTGCGGCGCGGGCGTCAACGCAGCGCCCATGGCCTACGAAGTGGACGGCGAGGAGTACGTCGCGGTCGCCGCCGGCGGCAGCTTCATGATCGACACCCCCTACGGCGACTCGGTGTACGTCTTCAGGCTGCCCAAGCCGTAGGGCGACATCCCGGCCTCGTTGCTACCGCGCTATCGCGACCTCGATGTCGCCGTTGGCCGATGTCGCTCGAAGCCGGCTTCGTCCGTTGCCGAAGGTCCGCTCGAACGAATTCGCCGACGGCGACTTCCCGACCGGTGCGTCGTTCAAGTAGATCTGGCCGAGGTTGGTTCTGGCGCTGACGAGCGCTCCCGTCCGCGGGGGAAGCACGACCGCGATGTTGCCGTTGCGGGTGTGCAGATCGAGCTCACCCGGCCAGCGCGAGCTCCCGAATGCGACCCGGATGTTGCCGTTGCGTGTCGCGGCTCGAACGTACCGCGTCGTCGAGATCGCTATGTCGCCGTTATTGCTCGCGACGTCGACGATGTTGTCGATGCCGCTGCCGCTGACGGGCCCATTCGCGGACTCGACGGACAGGTCGACGGCTCGGGGCAGTTGCAGGACGAGATCGATGGTCAGCCCCGATAACGCATCGCGTGGGCCGCAGCGGTCGCTCCGCCCGCCTTTGCGCGCTGCGCAAACCGTCGTTTCACCGCCGAAATCGCGAGCGGCGAGCGCCAAGCCGGCGGCGTCGCCCTGCTCGACGTAGGCCGTCAAGCGCGCGACCCGGGATGCGGACCGAACGATTCGGACCCGGCCGTTCCACGAGCGCAGGCGCAAGCGCTGTCCGGGCTGGAACGACTTGTTCCACGTCAGTCGTGGTATCGGCGACCCGAAAGCACCCGGTGTGGGGCTCACGGCGCCGATCGTGACGAGCGCTCCGAGCGCGATACACCCGATTCGCCTGATACGATCCACGGTCGCTACCTCGGTGTTGGTCATGCCTTCTTTGCCTTCTTCAGCACGCGCAGTATGAAGTGAACGCGCAGGTACAGAAAATAGAGCGCTAGAGCTGCTCCGGCGAACGTCGCGGTCGATTGGAGGACATTTGCGTTCGTCAAAGGCTCGCTCCCATACAGCGCACCGCGCGCGGTCTGGAGCGCGTGCAGCATCTGCCGGCCCACGGTGGCGATGACGAGCGTGATGAAATACGCCCATGCCACCAGCACGGACAGCGAGTAGAAGAGCAAGATCGCGACGATCGCCCTCGGCCATGGCAGGTCGAGCGGCTCGTGACGAAGCAGCGCGGCAGAGCACCGGCCGGCGACCGAGCGAACCTGCGCGGAGAGGTTCGTGACGCCGAGGGTATCGGCAAGCACCCAATAGCCGTCGAACTTGAAAAGTGGGTTCAGATTGAAGAGCGCCGTACCCAGGATCATGAGCAGCGCGACGTGAGCGACGCGGCTGGGCTCCATGACGTCGGCGACGGCGTAGACGCTTGCGGCGACGAGCTGAAAATACGTACCGCCTAAGTCGACGGCCACCCTTTGTCGTCTCGATAGCGCCCACGTCGCCGTCACATCGCTGTAGAGTGCCGGAAACATGAGGTACAGCGTGAAGCCGATCGCCGAAGGCCGTGCGCCGTACCGGCGGGAAGCGGCCGCGTGGCCTAGTTCGTGAAACAGCATCGACAGCAGGAAGAGACCGTAACCCTGTGCGTACTCGACGACCGAGAACTGCGCCCCGTGCGGCTGCCGCTCGATCATCAGCCAGGCACCCAAAACGGCGATGACCGCCGGTACGATCAGCGCAACGGGCACCGCGCCGAACAACGGCGCCAGCACGCCCGCGATGGCGTCGACGAACGATCCTGGAAGTAGCGGAATGCGAATCAGGTAGCCCGCGTTGCGTTCGTCGCGGGCAGTCGTTTCGGCCTCGAGCCGGCCGACGAGCTCGCCGTAGAACTCCTCGACGGCGCCGGCCGTTATCGGCGCCGGAGACCGGCGGCTGAGCTCGCAAGCGATGTCGGCATACGACTTGCCGGACCAACGCTGCTGTAAGACCGTCTTCGCTCGCCACGACAATCGATAGCTGGAGCCATCTGGGCAACATAGCCCATAGACCTCGTCACGTTCGCTCGTATCGAGAGCGAAGAACGTCCCGAGCGTCACCGCATCGCGTGTGAGAGTCTTCATAGCCGCATGGCCGCCAATCCCCGAACCGGCGCAGCATGGTGGACCGGTGCCTTTGCCGCTCGCTGAAAAAGTCCTATGAGTAGCTCTGCGCTGTCGAAGGACTCCGGGGGCACGGATGCAAAGGTCCGCCTAGCGAGCGTGGTCCACGTCCTGTTGATGATCGATGGGCTAAACGGACGCGGCCGAGCCGTACAAAAGACGGTAGGTCCACTCGACGGGAGAGATCTTCGATGGGTGATGAGATCAACAGTTTGAACCTCGCCGAATTCGACATCCAAGCGTTGGAGGAACGTTTGGAGCTGGGCCATCTGCTTCCGATCCTCATGACGGACAATACGTGCGGAACTCAAACGTGCGGAACGAACTCCTGCGGTTCGCAAGTCTGTGGCTCGCAAAGCTGTTCCAGCCTGAGCTGCACGCATAATCTGTGCGATAGAGAACTGCCCCCGCAGTAGAATAGCCTTGGCCGGGCGGGGGCGGTCGGCTGGGCAACGTCTTTCCGCGGGTGAGGAGAAATGAAGAAAATGGCCCTTCGCACGAGCAGTTACGTGATATACGTCGATCTGCCAAGCGACCGCGACCGGGTGCTTCTCGTACACGGCTATGCCGGCACCTATGACGAGGTGAGCCGGTCCGTGGCCGCCTATCTGCGGCACCTGGAGGTTGCCAACGTTCCCAAACCGTTGTACGGCGAGTGGCTGACGGAGCCCGTTGCGGCGGACGATCTCGCCGAGCCTTCACAGGCGACGATCGAGCGGCTGAGAAAGCGCGGCTACCTCACCGACAAGTCCGTGGCGGATGAGCTAGCGCTATTCGAGAGGCTCGCAAGCGCGCTACACGAGGCCCAGCGCCGAACGATGCCGGCGTACGTCATCATGCCGACGTACGATTGTAACCTGCGCTGCGGTTACTGCTTCCAAGACCATATGCGGACCGATGCGGCATACCGCCATCTCCTGCGCCCGATGAGCACCGAGACCGCGGACCGCATTCTGAGCGCACTGCCCTCGATCGAGCACGACTTTCACGATATGGACGATGCCCGCCCGGTCCGCAACTTCACGTTTTTTGGCGGCGAGCCGCTCCTTCGAGCGTCGTATCCGATAGTCGAACATATCGTCCGGGGCGCACGGCGCATGGGACCGGCGTCGTTCGGTGCCGTAACCAATGGGACCGAGCTCGAAGCGTATGCGGCCCTACTCGGCCCGGATCTGATCTCGTGGGTTCAGATCACCATCGACGGGCCGCCCGAGCACCACGATAAGCGCAGGATCCATGCCGACCGCAGCGGCTCCTTCGCGAAGATCCGCGCCAACGTCGATCTCGCGCTCGCGCTCGCCGTGGACGTGATCGTCCGTATCAACGTCGATCGGGCCAATGCGCACGAGCTCGGAGAGCTTGCCGGACTGATCGAGAGCTTCGGCTGGAGCCGGCAGCCCCGGTTCACGGCCTATCTCGCCCCGGTACAGGACTACTCGGGCACGGGAAACGCGGGGACGCGCCCCGATTTCTTCAATAGCTGGGAGCTGGGCCGGATGCTGGACGAGCTGCACGGCGCGGATTCACGCACGCGCGTGTTTCGCGGCGTCGACGGCGCCATGAAGGCTCGGGCAACCAGCGTCTTCGGCTCTCGCGGGGGAATGCAGTACCGCCCTTCGTTCTGCGGTGCGCACAACGGAATGTACATTTTCGACTCCTTCGGCGACATCTATGCCTGCTGGGACCGCACCGGTGACGAGAAGCTGCGCATCGGTCGACTCGCCCCGAACGGCGGCGTCGTGCTGAACGGGCTCGCAAGGAGCTGGCGCTCGCGCAGCGTCACGTCGAATGCGACTTGCCGCCGTTGCCGCTTCGCGCTGAATTGCGGCGGGGGGTGTGCGGTGCTCGCCGAAGGCGCCAGCGGTACCATCTTCTCGAACTTCTGCGACGCCTACGGAAAGCGGTTTCGAGCCAAGGTGGCGGAGTCGTACAGCGAGTTCCTGGTCCGCGAAGCGGCTCAGAGCCAGCCCGTCGGGACCGCTTCGGCACTGCGTGAAGAGTTTCTGCGGTGACCGTTGCCGGCGTAGGGAAGCTTGTCGCGATCCTGGCCGGCCTGCTCGCGCTCGTGAGGTCGCCGGCGTGCGCGCAAGAGCCCGCGGCGCGCATAACGGTACCCGTCCTCGCTTCTCCGCCCGCGCTCGGTAACGTCGACGCCTCATGGGCCGGCGCGGCGAAAGTCGAACTCGGCGTCGACTTCACTTACCGGCGACCGGCCGGCGAGGAGACGACCGTTTCGATCGCTCAAGACGCGGAGGCTCTCGACATCGCATTCGCGGTCCGGCAATCGGAGGCGGTCACGGCCGCCACCGAGACCAACAGCCCGGCCGTTCTGGGTGACGACTACGTCGGGCTCTATGCGTTTCCTCAAGGGGCGCAAGGCTTCGCTTATTCCTTCTTCGCGAACGCCCGCGGTGCGCGGTACCAGATATCCAGCGAGAACAGCTCGTACAGCCCGCGCTGGGAGGCCGGCGGAACCATCTCGCAAGGCGGCTACGTCGTCACGCTGAGAATTCCGTTCGATGTGATCAGGAGCGGCGGGTCCACCTCGTGGAGCGTCCAGTTGGTTCGCTCGACGGCGGCGACCAACGCGCTTTCCGTCTGGACCTTTTCCACTCGCGAGAGCAACGCGGCGGACCCGGTCTTCGCGGGCTCGCTGCTGGAAGTCGGCTCGCATGTCCGAGCGAAGGTCTTACGGGCGAAGCCGCGCGCTCAATTCTACGCGCTCGGCGAGGCGGCACCCGACTGGGCCGGCGGGAACACGTCGCGGATGGGGGCCGATTTCGCCCTGCCGGTGACGCCCACGGCGTCGTTCCTGGCGACGCTGCACCCGGATTACTCGAATGTCGAGATCGATCAGCAGACGATTTCGCCGACCCCTTTCGCCCGTCAAGTAACCGAGGTTCGCCCATTCCTCGCCCAGGTCGGGTCGGCATTCAATTATTTCACCGGGTGCAATAGCTGTCCGCAGACGCTCTACACGCCTGCCATCCCCTCGTTTCGTGATGGCTTCGCGATCGAGGGTTCGCAGGGAAAGTTCGCGTTCGGAGCGTTCGACGCCGTCGGCAGTTCGCGCAGCGACTCGGCCCAAGCACTGAACTATAACGTGGCGAATGAAAGCGCCGCGTATGGGCTCAACCTGCAGCGCGTCACGGTCCGCGGCCCGGGCGGGTTGCACGATGTGGCGACCACGTTGACCGGGGGATACCAAAACCAGCGCTCGCACTTCCTGTTGTATGCGGATTACGGGCTGGATGGCGGTTCGTGGGTCAGCGAACCTCGGGAGGGCGATTATGTCCAGGCGGGCGCCGGGTTCGCCGGCCCAACGTCGTCGGCCTTGGTGATCTATCAGCATGTCGGGGCGCAGTTCGCTCCGGTCGACGGATACGTTCAGCAGAACGATGTCCGAGGGTTCTCCGAGCTGCTGAGCAAGAGCTGGGCGTTCTCTCCACGGTCGCCGGTCCAGGACGCGAGCGCCAGCGCGTTCTCTTCAAGCTTCGTCGATCGTCTTGGACGGCCGGCGCAGAGAGATGCGAACACCCAACTCACTCTCGACCTTCGCAATCGCTTCACCCTGCACGCGTTCGCGTCATCACTCCAGGTGCGGACCCAGAGCGGTGAGTTCTTGCCGTTCGACGGCAACGGGATATCGCTGGGATACCGCACGTCCTCGTCGTTGCCGTCGCTCGCCTCGTACTCGACCGGAGCGTACTACCACGGAAGATTGAGCTCGTGGACCTACCTCACGACGGTTCCGATCCGGCGTCGCTTCCACCTGAACCTCGAGGCCGACGAGAACGCGTACTGGTCGTCGGCGCCCGGGGAGTCGCGCGTGGTCCAGTGGCTGGAGCGGGCCGGCGTGAACTGGCAAATCACACGGGACGCATCGATCGACTTCGGCGCGCGGCGTATCGTGGGAGGCGGTTTGCCCAGCGCGTACCAACTGCCGAACGCCGCCCCGTTCAACGCGGGCAACGTCAGCTTCGCATTCCATGTCCTGCAAGCGCGAAACGAGCTGTACGCCGGGTATGGAGACCCGAACGGCGCGAGCACCACGCCGGTGCTCTACGTCAAATGGATCCGGTACATCGGCGCATCGAAGGGGACATAGGGCGTAGGAGCTTACTTCGTCGTTTCCTCCAGCGCCAGCGGTGATTCGGGGACGATCACTCGCGGCAGGCGGAAGCGCTTGCCGCGGTCGCTGCGGCGGGTGCGCAGGCGGGCCAGGGCCACGTAGACGACCGGGACGACGAACAGGTTGAGCACGGTCGAGAGGATCATGCCGCCGAACACCGCGGTGCCGAGCGAGACGCGGCTCGCGGCGCCCGCGCCGCTCGCGAGCACCAGCGGCACCGTCGCCAGGATGAATGCCAGCGACGTCATCAGGATCGGGCGGAGGCGGGTTTGGGCCGCTTCGCGCACGGCGGTCGCGGCATCTAGGCCGTGCGCGCGGCGCTGGTTGGCGAACTCCACGATCAGGATCGCGTTCTTGCTCGCCAGCGCGATCAGCATCAGGTAGCCGACCTGCGCGTAGAGATCGCTGGGCAGCCCGCGCAAATCCAGCGCCAGGATCGCGCCCAGGATCGCCAGCGGCACCGAGACCAGGATGATGACGGGATCGCTGTAGTTCTCGTAGTTGGCCGCGAGCACCAGGAACACGCACAGCAGGCCCAGGCCGAAGATCACCAGCGCCTGGCTCCCGAACTCGATCTGCTCCAGCGAGATGCCGGTCCACTCGTAACCGGTGCCGGGCGGCAGGTTCGCCGCCGCGGCGGTCATCGCGCTCAGCGCTTGGCCCGAGCCGTAGCCGGCTGCCGGCACGCCGTTGATCTCGATCGAGCGCTGCAGGTTGTAGTGGGTGACGATCGGCGCGATGCGGTCGACCCGCGTGCGGACCAGCGAGGCCAGCGGGATGGTCGCGCCTTGCGCGTCGCTCGCGCCGGTGCGGACGTAGATGCGCTCGAGCGCGGAGAGCCGGTCGCGGAACGGCGTGTCGGCTTGGACGTAGACCCGGTACGAGCGGTTGAGGTAGTCGAAATCGTTGACGTACTCCGAGCCCAGGTAGACCTGCATCGCGCTGAAGACGTCCTGCAGCGGCACGCCCAGCGCCGCGACCTTGTCGCGGTCGATCTCGACCACCAGCTGCGGGCTGTCGGCGCGGAAGGTCGTCGAGACGTTGCGCAGGGTCGGGTCGCGCCGCGCGTCGCCGATCAGCCCGCGCGCGGTGCCGGTCAGCGCGGGGATGCCGACCCCGTCCTGGTCCTGCAGCTCGAACTGGAAGCCGGCCAGGTTGCCGATGCCGCGGATCGCGGGCGGGTTGAAGGCCAGCACGGTCGCGTTCGCGATCTCCGCCAGGCGCGGGCGCAGACGGCGCATCACGCCTTCGGCCGACTGCTCGGGCGCGCGCCGCTCGTCCCACGGTTGCAGCGAGACGAACATCTGGCCGCGGTTGGGAGCGTTGGTGCCGAAGCTCGTGCCGTTGGGCTCGAACACGATCGCGACCTCGGGATAGTCCGCGAGCATGCCCTCGATGCGGCGGGTGACGCGCTCGGTGTCGGCCAGCGACGCGCCCTCGGGCAACTGCACCGTGACGTAGAAGTAGCCCAGGTCCTCGTCGGGCAGGAAGCCGGTCGGAATCTTCTGGTAGGCGACGTACGTCGCGCCCAGGCCGACGGCGAACAGGGCGAGCACGAGCGCGCGGTAGCGCACCAGCACCGGCAGCACGTCGTGATACCCGTTGCGGGTCGCATCGATCGCGCGGTTGACCGCACCGAAGAAGCCGCGGTGCTTGGGCTCGTGCTCGCCCAGCAGCATGGCCGAGAGCGCCGGGGTGAGGGTGAGCGCGTTGAACAGCGAGATGGTGATCGCGCAGGCGATCGTCAGCGCGAACTGCTTGTAGAGCTGCCCGGTCGTGCCGGCGAAGAACGCCACCGGGAGGAACACCGCCAGCAGCACCAGCGAGCTGGCCACGACCGCGCCGGTGATTTCCTTCATCGCCGCGGCCGCGCCCTCGCGCGGGTGCAGGCCCTTCTCGTTGACGAAGCGGGCGATGTTCTCGATCACCACGATCGCGTCGTCGACGACCAGACCGGTGGCCAGGGTCAGCCCGAACAGGGTCAGGGTGTTGATCGAGAAGCCGAGCGCCTTCATCAGCGCGAAGGTGCCGATCAGCGAGACCGGGATCGTGATCGCCGGGATCAGCGTGGTGCGCCACGACTGCAGGAACAGGAACACGACCGCGATCACCAGCACGATCGAGATCGCCAGCGTCTTGAGCACTTCGCGGATCGACTCGGCCACGAACGGGGTGGCGTCGAAGCCGAAGCGGTAGCTCAGCCCGGGCGGAAAGCGCCGGGCCAGCTTGTCCATCGCGGCCCGCACGTCGTGCGCCACCTGCAGCGCGTTGGCGCTGGGCAGGGTCAGGACCGCGATCCCGATCGCGTCGCTGCCGTCCAGCCGCAGGTCTTGGGCGTAGCTCTCCGCGCCCAGCTCGACCCGCCCGACGTCCCGCAAGCGCACGAAGCCGGCGTCGGGATTGGAGCGCAGGATCAGGTTGCCGAACTCGGCCGGGGTGCGCAGCCGCCCGATCGCGCGGACCGACACCTGGTACGGCTGGTCGGTGCGGATCGGGGCCGAGCCGATCGCGCCCGCCGCGATCTGCACGTTCTGCGTCTGCAGCGCGCTCACCACGTCGCTCGCGGCCAGGTGGTTGAGGTTGAGCCGGGTCGGGTCGAGCCACAGCCGCATCGCGTAGCGCCGCTCGCCGAAGATGCGCACGTCGTTGACGCCGCGGATGCGCTTGAGCACGTCGACGATCGTGTTGGCGGCGTAGTTGCTCACGAAGACCCGGTCGTAGCGCCCGTTCGCCGCGCTCAGGCCCATCGCGAGCACGAACGTGCCGCTGTTCTTGGTCACCGTGATGCCGGTCGCGCGGACCTCGGCCGGGAGCCGGCCGATCGTGTTGTTGACCTGGTTCTGCACGTCGTTGGCGGCCAGATCGAGGTTGCGGTCGAGCGCGAACGTGCACGTGATCGTGGTCGTGCCGTCGCTGGTGGTGGTCGAGCTGATGTAGCGCAGGCCGTCGACGCCGTTGATCGCTTCTTCCAGCGGTGTCGTCACCGACGCCTCGGCCGCTTGCGCGTTGGCCCCGATGTAGGTCGCGCTCACCGTGACGACCGGCGGCGCGACCTGCGGGAACTGCGCCACCGGCAGGGTCGGAATCGACACCAGCCCGGCCAGAATGATGAAAAGCGCACAAACCGACGCAAACACCGGCCGGTTCAGGAAGAACCCGATCATCGGCCGACGCTTCCACGGCGGCCCAGGGCTTCTTGCTCGCGCCGCCCGAATTCACGCCAGCCATGACACGGCGCATCGCGGCGGTCACGATCGCCATCATCGCCGCGCCGCCGCACGGCGTGCTGTTCGTCGAGCGCGCCGCGCACCTGCGCGACCACCCCGGCCAGATCGCGCTCCCGGGCGGCTCGGCCGATCCGCAGGACGGCGGCGACCTGGCGCGCACCGCCCTGCGCGAGCTGCGCGAGGAAGTCGGGGTGACGTCCGACCGAGTGACGATCCTGGCCCGCCTGCCGGTCGTGCACCAGCAGCGGACCAACAACTTCGACGTCACGCCGTTCGTCGCGACGGTCGCGCCGGGCGGGTTCACCATCGACGGGACCGAGACGGCCGGCATGTTCACCATTCCGCTGGAGGTGATCGTCGGCGACGCGCTGCGCGCGGGCACGATCGAGATCGCCGAGCGCACGATCGAGACCTACCTGCTCGACTACGGCGGCAAGCGGGTCTGGGGCCTGACCGGGCACATCCTGGCCTCGTTCGTCGAACGCTGGGGCGACCCGGCCGGCGACCTGCGCGCCCGGGTCGAAGCGGCGCTGACGGCCGCACCGCGGGAGGGCTAGCTCAGCCGCCCTCGGCCCGCAAGCGGTGCAGCACCTCCGCCGCCGTGTTCACCGCGTCGACCATCAGGTCGGTTTCGGAGACCAGCGCGCCGAGCTGCGCGTCGGGCTGGAGGTCGAGCGCGCGCTCGAGCGCGATCTGCGCGGCGCGCAGCGGGGGCAGGGGCAGCGGGTCGCCGTGCCGCCGCAGCGCGCCGGCGATCGTCTCCAGCGCCGCGTCCAGGTGGTCGGCCAGCACCCCGAGCGCGGGGCGCGCGCAGTCCGGCAGGCGCGCGGTGCGCTCGAGCCGCGCCTGCAGGGTCAGCGCCGCCACCCCCAGGCGCCGGCTGGCGGCCAGGATCGCGAGCGCGGCCCGCGCGGTGACCGCCTTGGGGCGGACCGGCTCGCCGACCATCGCGTCGACCGAGGCTTCGGCGTTGGAGCGCGCCAGCCAGGCCGCGAGCTGGGCGGCGCGGATCGCGGCCACGTCGGCATCGCGCGCATCGAAGAACGCGTGCAGCAAGCCGGTGGCGTAGCGGCGCTGCGCGTCGAGCAGCTCGGCCAGGTCGAGCGGCACCCGCGCGCGCGACCAGGTCGGCCAGAGCGCGTACACCGCCAGCGCGAGCGCGCCGCCCAGCACCGTCGCGCCGACCCGGTCGAGCGCCGCCTCGTGCTCGGGCGAGCCGGCCAGCGCCAGCAGGAAGACGACGTACGCCGTGATCGTCGCGCTGTAGACGCCGTAGTTGACCCCGAACAGCGCGAAGCCCGCGCCGGCGAAGGCGACCGCCAGCAGCAGGTAGAGCGGGTCGCCGGGGTGCAGCGCGGCGATCGCCGAAGCGACCACCGCGCCCGCGACCGTGCCGCCGACGCGGGTCGCGCCGCGGGTGAAGGTCCCGGTGAAGTCCGGCCGCAGCACGAGCACCGCGGTCAGCGGGATCCAGTAGCCGCGCTGGAGCGGCAGCCCGTGCTCGGCCGTGGCCGCCAGGCCGAGCGCGACGGCCATGCGCAGCGCGTGCCGGAAGTGCAGCGAGCGCGGCGAGAGGTTCGCGCGCAGCGTCTCGAGCGCGTCGCCCAACGCCGTCACCCCGAACGGCGCGACGGCTTGCGGGCGCGCGGGCGAGGCCGCGCCGCGGCCCTCCGGCATCTGCCCGGCCCGCCAAGCCGCGCGCAATTGCCCCAGCAGCGCGTTGGCGTCGCC
>CAXTNU010000072.1:0-2387 GCA_964245595.1 uncultured bacterium
GGTTTGGTGTCGGAGGGGGGACTTGAACTCGCGAATTGTCGACTTTCGGGGCAAGATCATTTGAGCGAATTATGGGCCCGACCTGCGGCAACACGTATTCGATCTTGGTCGACTCTTGGGGCTGTTTGGGGGGTCTACAGAGTGATAGGGCCCCCGGGCACCCCCCCAGAGAAGAAGATGGGCGCGTCTCGCGCGCCCCCGCCCCCGCCCC
This sequence comes from uncultured bacterium, assembly GCA_964245595.1. Lineage (GTDB taxonomy): Bacteria > Vulcanimicrobiota > Vulcanimicrobiia > Vulcanimicrobiales > Vulcanimicrobiaceae > Vulcanimicrobium. Next base: position 212 of record CAXTNU010000072.1, read on the forward strand.
GGCGATCCCGACTACAGCGAGGTCAACTACCGCTACGCGGGCCAGGCGGGACACATCCACGAGGTGGTCGAGATCGGCGGGCGCGAGCTGGCCAAGGTCGGCTTCGACGACCGCAAGATCGTCTATTACTTCCTGGCCGATCTCGAGCGCGAAGAACGTGCGCCCAAGCGAACGTTCCACGACCTGCCCGAGGAGCCGCCGGCGCCGCCCGGGCCTTGACGGGCCGGCCCGGAGTCTGGTACGGTGCCCCGCATGGGCACCCGCTGTACGGTGATGATGATGTGCGCCTCCCGCGAGGGACGGTGTAGCTCGTCATCGCCCTGAGGCGAGCCCGGACGACTACAGCGGCCCTCGCCACCGGCGGGGGCCGTTTTCATACCTGCGCTCCACGCATTCGTGAAGGAGACCCACGATGAGCAGCACCCTCGATCCCGCGACGCAACGCGGCTTCGACACCGTCGCCCTGCACGGCGGCCACGCCGGCGACCCGGCGACCAAGTCGCGCGCCGTGCCGATCTACCAGACGACCTCGTACACCTTCGACGACACCGCGCACGCCGAGCGGCTCTTCGCGCTGCAAGAGTTCGGCAACATCTACACGCGCATCATGAACCCGACCACCGACGTGCTCGAGCAGCGGCTCGCGGCGCTCGAGGGCGGGGTCGGCGCGCTCGCGGTCGCCAGCGGCCAGGCCGCCAACGTGTACGCGCTCCTCAACCTGGCCCGGGCCGGCGACCACATCGTCAGCGCGGCGGCGATCTACGGCGGCACGCACAACGCGTTCGTCCACACCCTGCCGCGCTTCGGGATCGAGACCAGCCTGGTCGACGCGCGCGACCCGGCCAAGATCGCGGCCGCCATCCGGCCCAACACCAAGGCGGTGTACGCCGAGACGATCAGCAACCCGCGCGTCGACGTGCTCGACGTGGAGGCGCTCGCGAAGGTCGCGCACGACGCCGGCATCCCGCTGATCATCGACAACACGATCGCCACCCCGTACCTGCTGCGCCCGATCGAATACGGCGCCGACGTCGTCGTCCACTCCGCGACCAAGTTCATCGGCGGCCACGGCACCACGATCGGCGGCGCGATCGTCGACGCGGGCATGTTCGACTGGGCCAAGTCCGGCAAGTTCGCCGACTTCACCGAGCCCGACGCGTCCTACCACGGCGTGAAATACGTCGAGGCGTTCGGGCCGCTGGCGTACATCATCAAGGCCCGCGTGCAGCTCTTGCGCGACATCGGCGCGGCGCTCTCGCCGTTCAACGCCTGGCTCTTGCTGCAGGGAATCGAGACGCTCGGGCTGCGGGTGGAGCGCCACAGCGCGAACGCGCTGCGCGTCGCCCAGGCCCTCAAGGACCACCCCAAGGTGCTGTGGGTCAGCTACCCGGGCCTGCCCGGCGATCCGGCCTACGACTTGGCGCGCAAGTACCTGCCCAAGGGCGCGGGCGCGGTGCTGTCGTTCGGGGTCAAGGGCGGCGCGAGCGCGGCGCGCGGGGTGATCGACCGGCTCAAACTGTTCTCGCTGCTGGCGAACATCGGCGACGCCAAGTCGCTGGCGATCCATCCCGCCTCGACCACCCACCAGCAGCTCTCGCTGGCCGACCAGATCGAGTGCGGCGTGAGCGAGGACGGGATCCGGCTCTCGATCGGACTGGAGTCGATCGACGACATCCTGGCCGACCTGAACCGCGCGCTCGACGCGGCCTAGCGCGTGCTCGCCGCACCCGCCGCGGCGCGCGAGACCGACGTGCGGATCGGCGCGCTCGAGCTGAGCTCGGGCGCGACCCTTCCGGAGGTCGTCCAGCGCGTCACGCTGCACGGCGCGAACCCGCTCGCGGACGGCTCCAACGTCGCGTTCGCGCCGCACGCGCTGACCGGCTCGTCGCGCGTCGTGGAGTGGTGGAGCGGGCTGGTCGGCCCGGACGCGCTGTTCGACCCGGCGCGCTGGTGCGTGGTCGGAATCAACGCGCTGGGGAGCTGCTACGGTTCGACCGGGCCGCTCTCGCCGGGGCCCGACGGGCGGCGCTGGGGGCCGCGCTTTCCGCTCGTCACCGTCGCCGACATGGTGGAGGCGCAGCGGCGCCCGCGGCGCCCCCGGGGGGGCGGGGGGCCGGGGGGGGGGGGGGGGGGGGGCGGGGGGGGGGTGCCGGGGCGGGGCCGGGGGCGCGCCCCC
>CAXTNU010000072.1:2397-14005 GCA_964245595.1 uncultured bacterium
TACGATCACCTGCGCGCGCAAGGGATCGCGCAGAACGCCAACGCGCGCGACGCGATCGCGCTCGACCCGGCCTTTCGGCGCGGCTGGTACGCCGCGCCGCCGCGCGCCGGCTTGGGCCTGGCGCGCGCGATCGCGACGCTGACGTACAAGAGCGAAGCGCTGTTCGAGCGGCGCTTCGCCAACCGCCCCGACCGGCGCGGCGCGGAACGGTTCGACGTCGAGGGCTATCTGGCGTACCAGGGCGAGCGCTTCGCCGAGCGGATCGACGCCAACGCCTACATCGCGCTGACCCGGGCGATGGACCGTTTCGACCTGCGCGGCCGCGAGCGCCCCGCGGGCGCGACCCGGCTGACGTTCGTGGGCATCGAGGGCGATCAGCTCTTCGGGCCCGCGCACGTCCGGGCGTGCGCGCTGCGCTGGCGCGAGGCGGGCTGGAACGCGGTCTACCGCGAGCAGCGCAGCGACCACGGCCACGACGCCTTCCTGGCCGAGGCGGAAACGCTGGGAGCGCTGTTGCAAGCAGCGGAATGATCTCGTTCCGGCGCGGCAGGCTGCGCGGTGCTTCGTGCGCCGCGCTGGTCGGGCTCATCGGCTGCGCGCACGGCGATGCCGGCGCTCCCAAGCCGCTGGTCGTCGTGCGCGCCGTCGCGCCCGCGACGCTCGACCCGCTGCTGCTGTCGGGACCGGTGGCTTCGGACGTCGGGCCGCTCCTGTTCTCGTACTTGCTGACGACCGATCCGAGCGGCAAGCTCGCGCCCGACCTGGCCGTGCGCGTGCCGTCGCTCGCGAACGGCGACATCGCGCCCGACGGCCGCACGATCACGTATCGTTTGCGCCGTGGGGTGCGCTGGCACGACGGCACGCCGTTCGGCGCGCGCGACGTCGTCGCGACCTACCGCGCCGTGATGGACCGGCGCAACGCCGTGCCGTCGCGGCTGGGGTTCGACCAGGTCGCCGACATCCGCGCGCTCGGCGGCGCGGCCGTGCGGGTTCGGCTGCGCGCGCCGTTCGCGCCGTTCCCGAGCTATTTCTTCGCGGCCGAGAACTACCCGGTGCTGCCGGCCCGCGTGCTGGCGAAATACGGCGCGCTGCAGCACACGCCGCTCGACGACGCCCCGGTCGGAACCGGGCCGTACAGGCTGCGCGCCTGGCGGCGCGGCGAGCTGCTCTCGCTCGAAGCGAACCCGGCGTATTTCCGCGGCGCACCGCCCATCGCGCGGCTCGACCTGCGCTTCAGCGCCGACCCGCAGGCCGCCGCGAACGCGCTGCGCGCGGGCGACGCGGGCGCGCTGCTCGGGATCGACCCGCTGGTCGCCCAGGAACTGCGCGGCGACGCGCGCTTCGCGGTGAGCGCGACGCCGGTGTTCGGGGTCGAGGAGCTGCTGTTCCAGACCCGCGATCCGGCGCTGCGCGATCCGGCCGTGCGGCGCCGCATCGTCGAGGCGCTGCACCTCGAGCGCGACGTCGCCGCGGCGAGCCGTGGGCTGCTCGACACCCGCGACGCGAACGCGGGCCTATGGACATGGGCGACCGTGCCGACCGCAGCACCGCCGGCCTCGCGCGCCGCGCTGCCGGCGCGGCTGACGCTCGCGTACGACGGCACGCGCGTGCTCGACCGCATCCTCGCGACCACGATGCAGGACGACGCGCGGCACGCCGGGCTGACGCTGGTGCTGCGCGGCTACGCGCCGCAGCAGTTCAGCGCGACCGCCGACGCGCACGGCCCGCTCGCGAGCGGCGCCTACCAGCTCGCCCTGCGCGCGGAGATCACCGGTGCCGACCCCGAGACGTCGTGGCTGCTGGCGTGCGCGCAGATCCCGCCGCCGGCCGGCTGGAACTTCCCCGCGCTGGTGCGCGCCCGAGGTCGACCGCGCGCTGCGCGCGGGCCTGAGCACGTTCGACCAGCGCAGGCGGGCGACCGCGTACGCCGCGATCCAGCGCCGGGTCGCGCGCGACGTGCCGTTCGTGCTGCTCTGGCGCGCGCGCTCGTTCGACGCGACGGTCGCCGGGCTGGCTCGGCCGGCGCGCAACCCGGACAGCGCGTTCCTGGGCGTCGAGCGGTGGCGGCTCGGTGCGAATTCGGCTCGACCCCTTGCGCCGCGCGGGTCGGCCGTGCTAAGGTTCGCCCCATGACCGCGCTGGCCATGATCGCTTCGATCATGACGACGACGACCACGACGACGACCCTCCGCGAGGGACCGTCCGGATCGTCATCGCCCTAGACGCGGCGCAGACGAAACGGAGACGGCCCTCGCGAAAGCGGGGGCCGTTTTCATATCCGCTCCGACCGACACCGTATCACCGTCACCGAGAGGCTCACCGTGGAAACCGTAGCGCGCGTCCTGTGTTCGTCTGAAGCCGTCCCCGTCGCGGCGGCGCGCACGACCACGCGCGCGCGTGGCGTGGGCCTGCTGGGCTGCGGGACCGTCGGGGCGGGCGTGGCGCGGCGGCTGCTGGCGTCGCATCCGGGACTCGTGCGCGGGATCGCGGTGCGCCATCCCGGCAAGCCGCGCGACGTCGCCTGGAGCGGGTACGGCGACGACCCGTTCGCGCTGGTCGACGACCCGGCGATCGGGGTGATCGTCGAGTGCATCGGCGGTCTGGGCCTAGCGCGCGAATTGGTGCTGCGCGCCATCGCGCGCGGCAAGGACGTCGTCACCGCCAACAAGGACCTGATCGCGACCGAAGGACCGTGGCTGGCCGCCTTCGCGGCGCGCACCGGCGCCTCGCTGCGCTACGAAGCGGCGGTCGGCGGCGCGATCCCGATCGTGCGCGCGCTGACCGGCGCGCTGGCCGACGAGGACGTGCTCGAGGTCGGCGGGGTGCTCAACGGCACGACCAACTTCGTGCTCGACGCGATGGGCGCCGGGGCGGAGTACGCCGAGGCGCTGGCGGAGGCCCAGCGGCTGGGCTTCGCCGAAGCCGACCCGCGCTCGGACGTCGACGGCCACGACGCGGCCCACAAACTGGCGATCCTGGCCGGGCTGGCCTTCCGGCGGGCCGCCACCTCGCCCGCGATCGCCCGGCGCGGCATCGGCGCGATCTCGGCCGCCGACGTGCGGGCCGGAGCGGAACTCGGCCTGCGGCTCAAGCTGGTGGCGGTCGCGCGCCGGACCGAGGTGGGGATCGAGGCGGGCGTGACCCCGGCGTACGTGGCGGCGGAACACCCGTTCGCCCAGCCGCGCGGGGCGGAGAACGTCGTTCGGGTCCGCGGCCGGGGCTGCGGGACGCTGACCTTCGGCGGGGCGGGAGCCGGCGGCGACGCGACCGCCTCGGCGATCGTGGCGGATGTCCTGGCCGCGCTGGGCGCCCGCGAGCGGGCCGTGGCGGCCGATCCGGGCGCGGAGCTGGTGGCCCGGCCGCTGCGGGCACCCGCGCTGATCCGGTTCGCCCAGGGCAGCGTGGTGACCGACGAGGCGGTCTCGCTGGACGCGCTGGAGGCGGCGGCCAGGGCGTACCGGGACGGGCGCGAGGTGCGCTCGGTGATCCCGGTGTGGACGGACGCCGCCTGACGGGGTGAGGGAGACACGGGCCGTAGGAGTGCGACTCCCCTCGCGCGAACCGGTGTCGGTCGCTCTCGGCCCGCCAGGTCGAGACACCGGCGCCCCAGCGCCGACGTAGCTCAGTTGGTAGAGCAGCTGATTCGTAATCAGCAGGTCGCCGGTTCGAGTCCGGCCGTCGGCTCCATGACAAACCGCGTAGCCACGCGGTTTTTTCGTTGCTCTACCGAGTTGCGGGCCCCGGAAACATGGCGCCTGACCACAGTTCTGACCACATTTCGCTCACGTCGGCTGGGCTGGAAGGAATCGATCGAGCGCGACCGCTGCTTCCCGGCCCAGCGTTGGTAGCAGATGCCCGTAGGTGTCCATCGTGAAGGCGACGGATGCGCGGCCCATCCGCTCGGAGATCACCTTGACGTGCACGCCGCTGGCAATCATCAGCGTGGCCGCGGTATGGCGCAGCCTTCAGCCTCAGGTCGCGTGCCAACTCGGCGGCGCGCTACTCCGCGCAGGGCGACCCGCAGTTCGAGATCCTCGAGAGTATCGTCAACCGGTCGAAAACGGGCCCGATTAGGAGATCAAGTACACGTTCGCCCACTTCCACAACTTCGACGCTGGCGACTGGAAGAAGTCCGTCGTGCCGATCTCCGTCGAGTTCGTCTGTCAGGAGCGACTGCCGCAGTTAGCAAGGACAAGAACGCCGGCCTGCGCCGCAAAGAGGTGCGCCTGTCCGCCCGCAACACCGTGATCCTGCGCGAGATGAACGCGTTCGACTCGATGATCGCCGACGATCTAGTGGGCGAGTCGGCCAACCAGGCCCGCGCGTACAAAGCCTACGCGATCTGCGCGGTGCAGCGGTTCAACGGTGCTGCCGCTGAAGAGCGAGGCGCAGTTCCGCAAGCTCGCGAGGCTGTTCTCGCTGCCGGAGACCAACGCGCTCGTAGCCGCGTTCATGGCCTTCACTCGCGAGATCGCCGACGCGAACGACCCAAAAGATTCGCCCGGCGCGCGGTCGTCCGCCGAGTAGCGGACGGCATCGTGGCCGGGGCGATCGCTCCCATCCCCCTTCGAGCTCGCAACCGCATGCGCTCCGCTGAGCTCGACGGCTGGACCTACGCGGTCGACCTCGCGCGCGCCGGCGCCTCCGACGCCAACTTCCAGGACCCGCCGTAGTGGGCGACCTGGCCGGCCTGGTCGCGCACCTGCGCGCCATGCAAGCTCGCGTCGCGGCGGTCCCGGACGAGGCGGCCGCGCTCACGGCGCCCATGCTGGGCAACGCCGTGCGCGGCGTCTTCGGCGACGAGGCGAAGCTCGCGCCGCTCAAGGACGAGACGATCGCCGAGAAGGCCCGCCGGGGCTACGCCTCCCGAGGCGCCGCTGGTCGCTGGCGGCGAGATGCGCGATAGCGTCGAGGACCTGACGGGTAGCCCAATTATGCCACGGATAGGTACGGAAGTTGGGGTAGACCCGGAGACCCGGTAGACCCGGTAGACCCGGTAGACCTGTCGCTTGGAGAGCACCAGCGGGTGAATGTTGGCTCCGGTCAAGCTGCGGTGCTCGCTTTCTTTCGGGGACGCCCGCCCTTCGCGCCATTGGAGCGTGACGCCGCCGCCCGCTTCGGCGTCCGAGTCGATGCGAAGGCTCGCGCCCCGAGCCGTCGGAGCAAGGCGTCTCCAATCGCCAAGCTCACGATCTGATCAAGATGCACGCCAGAATCAACAGCGTCCGACCACACCACGTCGCCGCCTGTCATGACGGTGAGGTCCTTGAGTTTCGCAGGCTCCGCGTCGGCAAGGCCCGGTATCACGCGGCGCGGGACGCCGACGAAGGCGCCGGTCGACAACGTGAGGACCACTACGTCCGCCTTTCTTTCGTAGACAACAGCTTTGATAATCAGCTCGGCATGATCATTGGTAAGCGTCGGCATTAGGGCTGGGCCTCCTCCCAGAGGGCGAGAAGATCGTCGAACGCGGCATGAGCCGTCGCGAGCACGATACGTACTTCGTTTTTGGTCACCTTGCCGCGCGTCGGCAAGGCGTGAGCGGTCGAAAGGCCGACGCGGTTCCCGGCGAGCAGTTCGATGACGACCTGGCCACTGCCGATGAACGCATGAAGATGCGGTACTGCGGAGCCAGCATGGTCGCCGGGAATCGCCATGAACCGCACCTGACCGACACGCTTGCTCCCCATGACCCAGTGACAATAACCTATCGATAGGTTATTGTCAACCCAAGGCTGGGTTTCGCACGTGTTCTACCTCGGAAGCACGATTTAGCGGTTGGAAGCTGCTGACCAACATGACCCTGTTGCGTGCGGCTACTCCGGTGCTGGCTCCGCGGCTGTTGTGACGAACCACGCGACAGGATCGAGACGAAGAGCAGCGCCACCGCCAGGGTACCACGGAGCGGCCCGGAACTCGATGCCGTTCGGGCCGCGCGGACGAAGTAGGCCAAGACCATCGGCGCCGATCATCGCGTCGGCCAGATCGGAATGACGATTCAAGCGCGGGCATGTCCAGCGCGACCGTCACGAAGCGAACGCCATCGCGGCCGGCGGTGCTGGATCACGTGCCAAGCGTCTTGTAGAAGACCGCCGTGTCGACCGGATCGCCGTGGCAGTCGAGCGCGTAGTTCGGAATCACGCCGACGTGTTTCTAGCCGAGCCTGACGTAGAGGTGGTAGGCGGCGCTCCCGGGCCACGTGCGTCGCCTCGAACGCCCCAACGCCGACGCCAAGCTGACGAGCTCGTCAGCATCGACCTGGCGAATCGTCACGAGTGCCATTGGTTCACCCGTCAGGGTGCGGGCCGGCGGTTGAAGTGGTCGGGGGCGCGCCATTCCCAGAAGTACGGGAAGTGCGTGTCGCCCAGCAGAGCGTCGAGGATCTCGGGATACGCGGCCGCGCCCCCTCCGCTATTGCTGTAGAGCACCACGCACGTTTGCGACCGCTGGAGGCAGACGAAGACGTTGTCCGTCCAGTCGTCGTGGCCGCCCTTGTAGAATGCCGGGCCCGCCGGGCTCTGGAACACGACCACGCCCAGCCCGGACGCTAGGCCGATCTCGCGGTTGGCGGGATTGGTCTCGGGCCGCAGGGTCGGGAACTGGTGGGCGGAGTCGATCGCGATCTGCGGTCGCAGCATCTCGGCGCGAGCGCTCGCCGAGAGGCCGTCGCCGCGCACCAGTCCGGCCGCGAAGCGCGCGAAGTCGTCGACCGTCGAGTCCATCGAACCCGCCGCACGGACCGAGCGGCGGCGGTGGTGCGGTTCGGCCTTTCCCGCGGCGTCGTAGCCGGTCGCGGCGTTGGGCGCGAAATCGTCGCGCCAGGTCATGCTCGTGCGGCGCATGCCGAAGCGGTCGAACACGCGCCGCTGCAGCTCCGCTCCCACATCGAGCCCGAGGCCCGCTTCGAGCACGAACTGAGCGAGGTTGATGCCTTCACCGGAATAGCCGTAGCGCGCGCCCGGGTCCAAGTAGAACCGCAACTTGCCGTCGGGGTCGACTCCGAGCGGCGCAAGATCGCGGAAGTTGGCGAAGCCCGTCGTGTGATCGAGCAGGATGCGCAAGGTCAGCTTGCGCCAGCGCTCGTCGTTCGCGAGGTCGGCATACTCGGCGTAGGCCGGAAGCGGTTTGGGCAGATACTCCGCGATCGAACGGTCGAGGTCGATGCGCTTCTCATCGGCCAGTTGCATGACCAGGTATGCGAAGGCCGTCTTGGTGGTGCTGGCAGCGTACATCACGGTATCGGTGCGCAGCGGGGTCCCGTTCTCCACCGACCGCACGCCGTAGGCTTTGGTCAGGACGACTCGGCCGTTCTCGATCAGGGCCAGCCCGATGCCGGGCACGGCGTGCGCGGCCATCGCCGTGCGGACGGTGCGGTCGACGTCCGCCGGGAACGGCACGGCCAAGAGACTCGCGGCGAGTACTAGCTCGATCAACGGCACGCGCCGACGTTCCTCACGTTCCTCGGCTGTCGTTCGTATCGGCCCGGTCCAGCGGCTTGTAGAAGATCGCCGTGTCGACCGGGTCGCCGTGACGGTCGAGCGCGTAATTCGGGATCACGCCGACGCGCGTCCAGCCGAGCCTGACGTAGAGATGATAGGCGGCACTCTGGGGCCAGGTGTCGAGCACCAGTAGCGACAGACCGGCCGCGCGGGCGGCCGATTCCGCCGCGTGCATCAGGGCGGCGCCTACGCCCTGGCCCCGGGCGGCGCGATGGACCAGCAGTTTCGCGACGTCGCCGCGGTGCGGCTGATTGAGCTGGCGCGCCCGCGCGATCTGGACCGTTCCGACGAGCGCTCCGTCCGCGTCGAACGCTCCCAGCACCAGCCGCCGGCCGGCCCGCACGTCGGGCACCAGCTCGAGCCAGAACGCCGTCGCCTCGGCCGCGGCCGGCACGTCGACGAAACTCACCGAAGCACCGCCTTCGACCGCGTCGACGAGCAGCGCGGCGAACGCAGGCGCGGCGGCTGCGAGCTCGTCGGCACCGACCTGGCGAATCGTCACGCGCTCCACTCCCGGCGCCGCTTTTGACGCGCGGGCGCGCGCTTCCGCCGCCACGCCGGCAGTCTCTGGGGCTCTACGGCGTCACGACGGCGATCGCGGCCAGGGAAGCGATCGCGATGAGCCGCTCGATTCCGCTGGTCGGATCCAAGCCGTCGGCCCACAGGCGCGGGCCGTCGTCTTCGGCGGTCTGCTGGACCCGGCGCAGCATCATGCGCCAGAGACGGCCGTCCGCGCCGCGCACGTCGACGAGCTGTCCCACCAATGGCGTCGGCACCTCGCGTGGCGACATGGGCCTATGCCGAGCCCATTCGCCTCGGGGCCGCTTGGCCGCGCACTAGCCAAGACGCGTCGCAGTCCAGCTTGCCGCCGGAGGGACATGTAAAAAATACCATAAAAATACTATACATGGTGGTTCCTATATACCATGGTGCGGGAAACCAATGCGGGATGGCACCGATGGCTCTGACCGCAGCCGCTCAGTTGCCGGTGGGCCCGGACTGGTCGTACGAGCTGAAGTGGGACGGCTACCGCGGTGTCGCCACGATCGTTGGAGGCCGGCTCGACCTGCGCTCGCGCAACGGCAACGCCTTGCTGCCGCGCTTCCCCGAGCTCGCCGCGCTGGCCGCGCACGTCGGCCGCGACGCCGTGCTGGACGGCGAAGTGGTCGTGCTCGGCACCGACGGGCTGGCGGACTTCGGCGCGCTGCGGCGGCCGGACACGCGGCGGACGTTCATCGCCTTCGACCTGCTCGAGCTGGACGGGGTGAGTCTGAGCGCGCGGCCGCTGCGCGACCGGCGCGAGCTGCTCGCCGGCGTGATCGTCGACGCGCTGCCGCTCGTGCTGCGGTCGCGGCCGTTCGACGACGGCGCGAGGTTGCTGGCCTTCGCCGAGCAGTACGGCATCGAGGGCGTCGTCGCCAAGCGCGAGGGCAGCGTCTACCGCTGGGCCGAGCGGTCGCGGGACTGGGTCAAGGTGAAGACCGCCGCCGGGCGTGCGACGATGGCGCGGCGCCGGGAAACGTGGGGGCATTGAAAGCGCCGAGCGCCGCCCCCTTCGCGGTATAAGGACCTCCATGACGACGTCCGCACTCGAAGGTACCGTTGCGCTCGTGACCGGGGCCAGCTCCGGCATCGGTGATGCGACCGCGCGGGCGCTTGCCGGCGCGGGAGCATCGGTCGCGGTCGCGGCGCGCCGGCGGGATCGTCTCGGTGCGCTGGCGGGCGAGCTGCGCAGCACGGGCGGCCGGGTTCTGGTGCTCGCGAGCGACATCACCGATCCCGATCAAGCCACCGAGGCGGTCGAAGCGACGGTGGGCGAGTTCGGCCGGCTCGACATCCTGGTGAACAACGCCGGCGTGATGCTGCTCGGGCCGATGGTCGGCGCCGACGTCGGCGAGTGGACGCGCATGCTCGACCTCAACGTGCGGGCCTTGCTGCAGTGCACGCACGCGGCCTTGCCGCACTTGCTCGAAGCGGCGCAGTCCGGGCCGCGCCGGGTCGCCGACCTGGTCAACGTCTCGTCGGTGGCGGGCCGGGTCGCGCGCCCGGGCAGCGGTATCTACAACGCGACCAAGTTCGCGGTCGGCGCGCTGAGCGAGTCGCTTCGCGCGGAGGTCACCAAACGGCACGTCCGGGTCGGTTTGGTCGAACCGGGCGCGGTCGCCACCGAGCTGCAAGCCCAGAACCGGCCCGAGATTCGCGCGCAGATCGCGGCCCGGTTCGCGCAGCAAGAAGTGCTCGAGGCGGCCGACATCGCGGATGCCGTGCTCTACATGGTCACCCGCCCGCGCCGCATGGCCGTCAACGAGATGCTCGTCCGGCCGACGGAACAGGAAGCGTAGCGGCCCCTTCCGGCCAAAGCTCGAGGCAAACGGAAGGGGGGCGGCCGCACCAGCGCGGCCGCCCCCTTCGAGCGTGTTTCGTTCGGGTCGGAGAGTTCTAGTGGAACGCCGCCAGCTTGACGGTCTTCGCGCCGAGAGCCTGGGCCAGGTCGTAGTGCGCCTGGTCGGCGATCTTGTGGTAGTTGGCGTCCGCGGCCGCGCCGTACTTGGCGTCGATGTCGTTCATCACTTGCTCGTGGATCGCGTGGGTCACGAGGTGGTCGAGCTGGGTGCCTTCGTAGTATGTGCCGTTGACCAGGCCGAGGGTCACGACGCGCTTCGCCAGGTCGGCGCCTTTGAGGGTCGGGGTGGGGAACTTCACGCCGGCCGCGGTCGCGATCTTCACCGCGTCGTCGACCGCGAAGTTCTGCACTTCGACGAACGAGCCGACGGCGGGTGCGCCGTACTGCGTGGTGAGCTTCGCGACTTCCGCGTTGGCGGCGTCCGCCCCGACCAGGCTCGTCAGCGCGGCCGTGATCGAGAAGCTGCCGGGCGCTCCGCCGGCGGTCACCAGCGAGATCGCGGCCTGGAGGTCCGGCGCGCCGGTGTAGTCGGTTCCGTCGCCGCCCATCGTGCCTTGCGGCATGCCGTGGTCGGGGCCGGTCATGGCGCTCATGCCGCTCGCCATCGGAGCGGGAGCGGGGCTCGTCTGGGCGCTCGCGGCGGAGGCGCCGGCGAGCAGCGCGACCGCGGTCGCGAGCGGGATGATTTTGTTGAGCATACGCGGATGGAACGGACCGCGCCGCCGGCTGGATGTGTTCTGGGTAGGATTCGCGCGATGGAGATCGCGGTCGGAACCTGCGGGTTCTCGTACAAGGACTGGGTCGGGCCGGTCTACCCGCCCGGCACCAAGCCGGCCGAGATGCTGCCGCTCTACGCGCGCACGTTCCCGGTAGTGGAGATCGACTCGTCGTACTACGGCGTACCCGCACCCGCCACGGTGGCGTCCTGGGCGCGCCGCACGCCGGACGGCTTTCGCTTCAGCGCCAAGCTGCCGGGCACGGGGACGCACGTTCCCGAGCCGCTGCGCGGCAGCGTGCACGACGACGTGCGGCTGTTCCGCGCCAACCTCGCGCCGCTGCTCGAGACCGGCAAGTTCGCCTGCGCGCTGATGCAGTTTCCGAACTCGTTCCGCCCGTCGGAACCGGCCGAGCGCCACCTGCGCGCGCTGCGCGACACGCTGGACGGCATGCCGCTGGTGGCGGAGTTCCGCCACCGCGAGTGGCAGACGCACGACACGCTCGAGCTGCTGCGCGAACTGCGCATCGGCTTGGTCGCGGTCGACGAGCCGCAGTTCGAGTCGCTGGTCCGGCCCAGCACCGACGCGACTTCGGAAATCGCCTACGTGCGCTTCCACGGGCGCAACTACGACCAGTGGTGGAAGGGTGACAACGTCACCCGCTACGACTACCTCTACACGGCCGAGGAGCTCGCGCCGTGGGCCGAGCGGGTCACCGAACTCGCCGCCAACCCCGAGGTGCGCGAAGTGTTCGCTTTCTTCAACAACCACCGCCAAGGCCAAGCCGCGCGCAACGCCGAGATGTTCGAGGCGATGCTCGCGACGCGCTTCCCGCCCGGGACGATCCGCACCGCGCCCAAGCCCGCCGGGGGTGGCGAGCCCCGGCCTGCGCGGGCGGCCGGGCCGCGGGCGCTCGGGCTGTTCGAGCCGCTGGGCGGAGCGTAGCGGCCGGCGAGCCGGGCGCTCAGGCGGCCGGCACGGCGACCGCT
>CAXTNU010000073.1:0-13974 GCA_964245595.1 uncultured bacterium
AGCGAAGAATTGCAGCTGGCTCAGCGGCGCCGTGCGCCTGCACGGCGCGCAGCGCGGCGTAGCCGAGGGTGAAGCCGGTCGCGACCCCGAGCGGGAGGGTGCGGGCACGGCGCATGACGGAACCTCCTCGTCGTGACGACGTTCGTGTTGACCGGGGGACCTTGCTACTCGTACGAGCCGGCTGCCGGCACCTGGTCGCGCGGTGACGCGCTGGTGGTTCGCGAGGGCCGGGTGGTCTCGCTGGACGAGCGGGACGCGGGCAGCGGCGTGCGGCGGGTCGACGTGGGCGGGCGCGCGGTCTATCCCGCCTTCGCCGACTGCCACGTGCACCTGACCGACACCGGCCTGTTCCTGGGCGAGCACGGTCTCGCCGCGGTGCGCGGCGCCGCGGATTACGCGCGCCGCATCGCGGCCCTGCCGCGGCGAGCGTTCGTGCTGGCCGGGAACTACGACGATGCGCGCTGGACCGACGGCGGCACCGCGAGCGCCGCGCCCTTGGACGCTCATCATGCCGATGCGATCGCGATGGCGGTGCGGGTCGACGCGCACTCGTGCACGCTCAACCGCAAGGCGCTGGCCTTCGTCGACCTGCCGCCCGACACGCCCGGAATCGAGCGCGACGGCGCGGGCGCGCCGACCGGGCGGCTCTTCCTCGAGGCGAACTGGCGCGCGCAGGCCAAGGTCCTGGCCGCGCTGCCCGACGCCGACAAGCGCGAGGCCGACCGGCGCGCGACCGCGCTCGCGCTAGCCCAGGGCGCGCTGCACCTGCACGTGCAGCTCGTCGGCTTGGGCGCGCGCGCCGCCTACGAGGCAGAGATCGCGCACATGCGTACGGCCGGCGCGGCCAAGTGGCACCCGAAGATCTGCGAGCGCGACCCGGCGCTGGCGCGCGACCTGGGCCTGCCTTACGTCGGCGGCGACGTCTTCCTCGACGGCTCGATCGGGAGCGGCACCGCCGCGGTGAGCGTACCGTATCACGACCGTGCCGGGCACGGTCACCTCATGCACGGCGATGCCGAGGTCGAGGCCTATTTCGCGACGGCGGAAGAACTGGGTATCAGCGCGGGCGTGCACGCCATCGGCGACCGCGCGATCGAGCAGTGCGTCGCGACCTGGGAGAAGGTGCTGGGCGGCCGGCCGTCGCCGCGCAACCGCCACTTCATCGAGCACTTCGAGATCGCCACGCCCGAGCAGATCGCGCGCTGCGCGAAGCTGGGCATCTTCCTCTCGATGCAGCCGCAGTTCGACGCCTACTGGGGCTTCCCGGGCGGGATGTACGACGTGCGCCTGGGCGCCGAGCGGGCGCGCACGATGAACGCGCTGGGCTCGGCCAAGCGGGCCGGCGCGACGCTGGTCGGCGGCGACGACAGCCCGGTCTGCGCGCTCTCGCCGCTGGACGGGATGCGCGCCGCGCACGGTCACCACAACCAAGGCGAACGGCTGAGCGCGCAGGACGCGCTGCTGATGTACACCTACGACGCGGCCCGTTTCGGCCACGCCGAGACCCGGACGGGCCGGCTCGCGCCCGGCTACGCGGCCGACTTCGTGCTGCTCGAAGGCGACCCGATCGCGAACGAATCGTTCGACGGGGTCGCCGTGGCGCAGACCTGGAGCGACGGCGTGCGCGTCGACGCGAGCGCCTGATGCCGGGCCCGACGGTTCAGGCCGCGCTGCCGTACGAAACCTTCGATTTCACGCATCTGGCGGACGAGGCGGGCTCGCTCTACGTCGGCACGCTCGCGCAGCTCGGGCTCGCCGCGTTCGACCGGATCTGCTTCATCACCGGAGTTCCCGCAGGCGGATCGCGCGGCGGCCACGCCCACAAGCGGCAGGTCCAATACGTCGTGTGCGTGCGCGGCGGCGTGGACGTCCGGCTGGAATCGCGCCGGCGCAGGGCGGTCGTCCCGCTCCGCCAAGCCGGGCGCGGGCTGTGTCTGCCGGCCGGCTCGTGGCGCGAGCTGATGAACTTCGCTCCCGAGACGGTGCTGCTGCTGCTCGCGGCCGAACCGTTCGACGAAGGCGACTACATCCGCGACTATTCCGCCTTCGTCGCCTGGGAGTCGCGCGCGTCGTGAGCCGCATCCGCTACGTCAACTTCCAGCGTTTCGGCGAGCGGTACGCCGCCGATCTCCAGCGCGTGTTCGCGCGCGTGCTCCAGGCCGGCGTCTACATCGGCGGACCGGAGCTGGCGGAGTTCGAGCGCGCGTTCGCCGCGTACTGCGGAACGCGGTTCGCCGTCGGCGTCGGCAACGGGCTGGGCGCGCTCGAGCTGACGCTGCGCGCGTGGGGCGTCGGGCCGGGCGACGAGGTGATCGTGCCGGCCAACACCGCCGTGCCGACGGCGCTGGCGGTCACCCACACCGGTGCGCGCGTGGTCCTGGCCGACGTCGAGCCGGATACCGGCCTGGTGAGCGTCGCGGCCGTCGAAGCCGCGCTCGGCCCCGCGACGCGGGCGATCGTGCCCGTTCATCTCTACGGGCACGCGGTCGACATGGACCGCCTGCGCGCCGGCGCGGCGCGCGCCGGCGTGCGCGTCCTGGAGGACGCGGCGCACGCGCACGGGGCAACCTATCGCGGCCGGCGCTGCGGCGGTTTGGCGGATGCCGCGGCGTTCAGCTTCTATCCGACCAAGAACCTGGGCGCGTTCGGCGACGCGGGCTGCGTCACGACGGACGACGCCGAGCTGGCGGCCGAGCTGCGCCTGCTGCGCGCCAACGGCCTGACGGCCGGCTACGTGCACGAGCGGATCGGCTACACCAGCCGGCTCGACCCGCTGCAAGCCGCGCTCTTGCGCTGGAAGCTGCCGCACCTAGACGCCTGGAACGCGCGCCGGCGCGAGCTCGCGCAAATGTATCTGGCCGGACTGGCCGGCGTCGCGGGGCTGGCGCTGCCGGCCGTGCGGCCGTGGGCGGTGCCGGTGTGGCACGCGTTCGCCGTGTGCGTCGCGGACGGGCTGCGCGACGAGCTCGGGCGCGCGCTGCTCGAGGCGGGCGTGGAAACGAACGTCCACTACCGCGTCCCGATCCATCTGCAGCCGTGCTATGCCGGAGCGGGCTGGCGCCGCGGCGATTTTCCGGTGAGCGAGCGGCGTGCCGGATCGCTGCTGAGCCTGCCGCTGGACCCGTTCCACACCGACGCCGAGATCGCCGCCGCGATCGGCGCCGTGCGCACCGCGCTCGGGCGCCTGCGCAACGCGCTGCCGCGCGCCGGCGCCGCGTGAACGGCGTCATCCTGTTCGGCATCGGCTCGCCGCTGGTGGTCGAGTACGAGGAGACGTGCCGGCGCCGAGGCGTGCCGATCGTCGCGGCCGTGAAGAACCATGCCGGACCGGCCTACTTCCGCGGCGCCGGTCCGATCGTCGACCTGCCCGGCCTGCGCGCGCTTGCGCCGGCGGTGGCGAGCGTGCCGTGCCTGTGCCCGATCTTCACGCCGGGTAACCGGCGCCTGGCGTGCGAGGCGGCGGCCGCGGCGGGCTTTCGCTTCGCGCCGGCCCTGATCGACCCGAGCGCGATCGTGGCGAGCTCGTGCACCGTCGGCGAGGGCAGCTTCGTCAACGCGGGCTGCGTCGTCGGCGCGTGGACGCACGTCGCGGAGCACGTCGTCGTCAACCGGGGCGCGTCCATCGGTCACGACGTGCGGATCGAGCGCTTCGCCTCGCTCGGCCCCAGCGCCGTGGTCTGCGGCAACGTCACGATCGAGTCGGGCGCGCTGATCGGCGCCGGCGCGGTGATCCTGCCGTCCGTGCGCATCGGGGCCGACGCCGTCGTGGGGGCCGGCGCGGTCGTCGTCGGCGACGTGCCCGCGAACGCCAAGGCGCTGGGGAATCCCGCCCGGATCGGCACCGGCGCGGCGCCGACGGCTTGACGATGGCGAGAACGCCGGCCGTATCGGTCGCCGTCAAAGCGTACAATCACGCTCCGTACGTCGCCCAGGCGATCCGCAGCGTGCTCGACCAGTCGTTCCAAGACTTCGAGCTGCTCGTGACCGACGACGGCTCGACCGACGCGACGCCGCGGATCATCGCCGGCTTCACCGACGAGCGGATTCGCTTCGAGCGCTTCGAGCGCAACCGCGGTATCGCGGCGGCGATGACGGCGACCGTGCGGCGCGCTCGGGGCGAGTTCGTCGCGATCCTGAACTCGGATGATTTCGCCTTGCCGGACCGCCTTGCCAAGCAGGTGGCGTTCCTGCGCGCGCGTCCCGGCGTCGCGGCCGTGTTCAGCGTTCCGCGCCAGGTCGGTGAAGCGGGCGAGCCGGTCGAGGGGTTCGGCGACCTCTTCGCGGTGCCGTTCGCGGAGCCCGATCCGCCGCGCACGGCGTGGCTGCGGTATTTCTTCTTTCGAGGAAACTGCCTGTGCGCGCCGACGGCCATGATCCGCCGCTCCGCGTACGCCGCGCTGGGCCCGGACGATCCGCGGCTGGCGCTGCTGCTCGATCTCGACCGCTGGATCCGGCTGCTGGAGCGGCACGAGATCCACGTCCTGCCCGAGCCGCTGACCGCGTTTCGGGTGCGCGCGAACGGCGCGAACGCGAGCGGCGCGACCGCGGAAACGTTCCTGCGCGACACGTTCGAGTCGTTTCAGATCTTCAAACGGTACCGCGACTTCGCGCCCGCTCTGCTGCGCGAGATCTTCGCGGGCGACCTCGCGCGGACCGGCATCGACCCGAACCGCCCGAACGGCGTCTGGCTGGCGGAGGTCGCCCTGCTCGGATCGCGGGTGTGGCACCCGCTCTTCGCGCTCGAGCTGCTGTTCGACGCGGCGGCCACGCCCGCCGACCTGCGGCGGCTGCGGGAGCTCGCCGGGACGGTCGACCCGTTCCGCATCGCCGGCCGATGAGCGAGCGGTGGACTTTCTGGCCGGCGATTTCGCGTTCTTGAAGCGCAAGCTGGGGCTGCCCGAAGGGCTGGCGCTGCCGACCGACCGCGTCTTGCGCACCGGCTACTAGCGCGCTTGAGCGCGGCGGGCTCGGCCTGAACGGCCATGGGCGTGAAGGCCGGCGAATGGGGGAAGACGGGAGGATGGCGCTAGGGATCGAGACATTCACCATGGGGGTCGAGGAGGAGTACCAGATCGTCGATCCCGTCACGCGCGCGCTCGTGCAGCGGCAGCAGCGCGTGCTCCCGGCGGCCGAGGAGGCGCTGGGTGAGGCTGTGCAGCCGGAGCTGCAGCTCTCGATGATCGAGATCGCGACCCCGGTCTGCGCCACCCTGCGCGACGTGCGCCGGGCCCTGGGCGAAGCGCGCACGGGCGTGATCGACGCGGCGCGGGCGGCGGGCAGCCGGATCGCGGCCGCCGGCACGCACCCGTTCTCGCGCTGGTCCGAGCAAGCCATCACGCCCAAGCCGCGCTACCGCGAGATCGCGCGCAACATGGGCCAGCTCGCGCACGAGACGGTGATCTTCGGCTGC
Source organism: uncultured bacterium (assembly GCA_964245595.1). Lineage (GTDB taxonomy): Bacteria > Vulcanimicrobiota > Vulcanimicrobiia > Vulcanimicrobiales > Vulcanimicrobiaceae > Vulcanimicrobium. The sequence goes on from CAXTNU010000073.1 coordinate 5,411, forward strand.
CACGTCCACGTCGGCATCCCCGAGCGCGAGGTCGCGATCGAGGTGATGAACCGCGTTCGCGCCCGCCTCTCGCCGCTGCTCGCGCTGGCCGCGAACTCCCCGTTCTGGCTGGGCGACGACACGGACTACTCGAGCTACCGCACCGAGGTCTGGTCGCGCTGGCCGCTCTCGGGCCCGCCGCAGCCGTTCGCCTCCAAGGACGAGTACGACGCGCTGATCGCCGGCCTGATCGGCGTCGGCATGATCGAGGACGAGACGAAGATCTACTGGGACGTGCGCCCCTCGGGCCGCTTTCCGACGCTGGAGTTCCGCGTCACCGACATCTGCATGACGATCGACGAGGCGGTGATGATCGCCGGCCTCGTGCGCGGGCTGGCGCGCACCGCGTATCTGGAGCACGAGCGCGGCACGCCGTACGAGAACGCGCGCCCCGAGCTGCTGCGCGCGGCGCACTGGCGCGCGGCCCGCTCCGGCATCTCCGACGAGCTGATCGACCTCCAGCAAGGCCGCCCCGTGCCCGCGACGGAGCTGGTCGAGTCGCTGCTTGCCTACGTCCGCGACGCGCTGGACGAAGCCGGCGACTACGAGGAAGTCAGCACGCTGGTGCAGGCCGTGGTAAAGGGCGGCAATGGTGCGGCTCGCCAGCGCGACGCCTTCGCCCGCAACGGCAAGCTCGAAGACGTGGTGGACTACATCGTGGAGCAGACGGAAAAGGCGTAGCTCACAATTGACCGGCGACTCGATTACTTGACAGTTCGAAGCGACACGCGATACTAGTGTAATGAATACCGGCAGACTGTATACGAAGGGCGAATTAGTCGAAATCCTTTGGGGCTCCGGCTATAGCCGCGAATGTGAGCGAACCGAGCGAAAACTACTATACCGTGCTTTCCCCGGCACGATCGGAAACACCCAAGGCCGGTCAGCGCCAGTACATGATGTGGCAATGCGATCCTACGTCGAGCCCTATGGAGAACTGCTATGCTACCGGGAGCGCATTCCGGGATGAGTGGGCCGTACTGAATGTTTGTGCGTTACATCAGTCGCGGGGCGCTTAGTTATACCCCGAGCATTTTCCGTTGATTGGGCTCGGAAGGCGAAATATGAAATAGACTGCCGTCATCGAAGTGTTGAAGGAATAGATCGTTGGCATGACCCATCCTTTTGCAATGCCTGCGCTTACCGGATGAAAACCGAGATTGATGATACCGTCAGGCGTCGTGCCGCCGACCAGAACTTCGTTGTTCGCGGTCGGCCCGGCACAGTGTAGCACGGCAACCTTTAATGTTGTGTTGTACGCTCGCGCATATTCTCGTAGTGCTATCCGCCAGTACGGCCTTGGATGGTATTTTGGTTGCCTTGAATTTGGAACGTGTCGTTGTCGCGCCGGCGGCCGTGGCGCTTTGGCTCGCGCGCAGGGCCGGTTGCGCGACCTGGATTTCCTCGACCAGCCGCTCGATCTCCGTGCGGAGCTTCGGATCGCGCTGAAGGCTTTGGAGAGTTGCACGCGCAGGCTGGCCTGGTTGTCGGCGCTCTCGGCGTCGCTTTCGAGATCGTTCAGCGCTTCGACCGCCGCCAGCTTCGTCAGCTTGGCCTTGACGAGGCCGTAAAGCTTTCCACGCCGCTCGCGGCACCACGTCCGAACTCCTCGGCCATCCCTTCCGCGCCTTTGCTCAAGTAGCGCACGAGCCGAGCCGTCACCGTCACGGATCGATCAATGATGCCCTCCTCCCGCCAGTCTTACCGTGCAATGTATCCTAGGCGAAAGAGCAGCGTACTGTGATACCTGCTTGCGTTCCTCTGGAGGCAGACGATTTTTCGCGTACGACGAACAGGCGTTCCGTGCCAACTCACATTCCGCTCGGCTTGCTTGCGATCGGATTACTAGCCGCCGCGCCGCCGCCCGTGCTCGGGACGCTCAACGGCACCCTGCCCGCGCCGGGCGTCGTCTGGGTCAGCGACGGTTCTTCGCCCGCGCCGGTCGTCGGGGCGGCGGTCACGCAAAGGGACAAGACGTTCTTCCCCGAGCTCGCGGTCGTCACGGCGGGGACGAGCGTGCGCTTTCGCAACGAGGACACGCTGGACCACAGCGTCTACAGCGTCTCGCCCGCCGACCCGTTCGACCTCGGAATCTACGAGCCGGGGCCGGGCAAGGACGTGGCCTTTCCGAATCCCGGCGTGATCGAGATCCGCTGCCACGTCCACCGCCACATGCACGCCGTGCTGGTCGTCGTGGACGGCCCTTACGCGCGCGTCGAGCGGCCCGGCGCCTCCTGGTCGCTGCGCGGCATACGCACCGGCCGCCACGTCCTGCACACCTGGACTACGGACGCCGGCGAGACTACCAAGACCATCGATGTCCGCTAGCGCGACGCCTGCTAGCCGCGCGGACGTTCGCTAGCGTGGGTACGAGAGCGGCCGGGTCAGCGGCTCGCCGACGCTCTCGTTTTCCTGGTCGGGATCGAGCCGCAACGTCGCGGCCAATTCGTCGCGCAGCAGCGGCGAGATCATGCGCTCCTCGGTCAAGTCGTCGGCGTACAGCTCGCGCCGTTCGGTCGCCTCGGCGCGCGTCACGCGGTGGCTGGTGGACGCGGCCGCCCGGGGCTCGTACGTCGGCAGCGGGCGGTTTGCCGGCGAGCGCTGCGCGGCCATCTGGCGGTAGAGATCGCGCGTCGCTTCGCTGAGCAGCCCGCTCACCCGGAACAGCCCGTCGCCCGAGAGCAGCATGCCCGTCCACGGCATGCCGGCGTGTCGCTGCACCAGCAGATAGGTGTCGCAACTCGTCGCGTAGACCGCGAACTGGTTCGACTCGGCGACCAGCTTGATGCCCACCAGATCGGCCGGGTCGATCGTCGTCACGAAGTCCATGAGCCAGCATAGCACCTCCGCATCGGGCCACGAACGGGAAACCATGCGCCTGGTATGCGGCGGCGCGCGCTGGCGCACCACTCCTAGCCCAGTTAGCGCGCGGCCTGGTGCTCGATGCGGCGCGCGAACACCGCGTCCTCGCGCGAGGGAGGCGGCGCGATCGACCCGCGCGCCACGAGCCGCCCGAACGCCAGCACGCAGCTCTCGTCGAACTGCACGCCGGTCAGGCTCACGATCTCGGCGATCGCGACCGCCACCGGCAGCGCGCGGCGGTAGGGCCGGTCGGTCGTCATCGCGTCGAACGCGTCGGCCACCGCGATGATGCGCGCGCCCAGCGGAATGCGCTCGCCGACCAGGCCGGCGGGATAGCCGCTCCCGTCGACCTTCTCGTGGTGGTGCAGCACGCACGGCGTGACGTCTTCCATCGAGCGGATCGCGCTCAGCAGCGACGCGCCCACGCTGGGATGGACTTCGATCATCTTGCGCTCGTCCGCGTCGAGCTTGGCGGGCTTGAACAGCACCGCGTCGGGGACGGCGATCTTGCCCAGGTCGTGCAGCAGCGCGGCGCTCTCGGTCAGCCGCACCTCGCGCGCGCTCAAACCGAGCTCTTCGGCGATCGCGCGGCTGTAGGCGGCGACGCGCTCGGAGTGGCCGGCGGTGTAGGGATCGCGCAGGTCCAGCGTGCGCGCCATGACGCCCAGCGTGTCGACGAAGGTCGCCTGCGACTCGCGCCGCCGCCGCTCGAGCTCGCGCGAGGCGCCCACCGCGAGCACCAGCAGCGAGAAGAAGACGATCGCGACGCCGCCGGCCGTCGCGCCGACGACCACCCAGCGCTGGCGCGCGCTCTGGACCGCCATCTGCCCGAGCGAGAGCGCGACCGCGACGACGTACGTCCGCCGCCCGTCGCTGGAGATCAGCGGCGCGTAGGCCACCCGGGCCTCGCCGCGGTCGACGATGCGCAGATCGTCCTTGGCCAGCACGGCGCGCGCTTCGGCCGCGGCGGGCGGGCCGCCGGCGGGGAACAGCGCCCGGCCGCGCTCGTCGTAGAGCCGCACGCCGTTCACGTAGCCGAACACCACCGTCTCGCGCGCGACCTGGGCGAACTCCGCTTGCGGGACGGCAGTGCGGCCGAGCCGGTCGGCCAGCGGCGTGACGAGCTGCTCGACCCGGGCCACCGCGTCGAGCGTCTCCTCGCGCTCGAGCGCCTGGCGGTGGACCGATTCCAGCACCAGCGCGAGCACGACCGCGGCCACCGCCGCGCTGACGAAGGTCACCAGCGCGAAGCGGGCGAGAAACGTCAGCCGCGGCCGGCGCGGCACCTAGACGACGAACCCGGTCGGGTAGGCGCGCTCGCCCAGCGCCTGGGCCAGCAGGGCGACGTGGGTCGTCTCGACGCCCAGGATCGCGCCGGCCACCTCGGCCAGCTTGCGGTTCTTGAGCTCGGGGATCACCGAGAGGTACGTCGCGGCGGCTTTCTGCTCGACCGCGCGCGCGAAGCGCAGGATGTCGGTCTGGCTGGCCAGCTTGGGATGCTCCAGGTGCGCGACCCGCTCGCCCGGCACGGCGCCGGCCGCGCGAAGCGCGGTCGCGAGCGCATCGCGGTGGGCGGTGTGGTCGGCGATGAAGCCCTGCGCGACCGCGATCACCGGGGCGCTGAGCAGGCCGGTCCCGGCCGCCTTCTGGTAGGCCTCGATCGCCGCCCGCTCCAGCTCCAGCGCGGATTGCAGCGTCCAGACGTCGTCGGTGTCCGCGCCGCCGGCGGCCATGGCGAAGCGGGTCATGAGCGGGAGGCCGACCAGCGCGATGGCCGTGCTCGCGCCGAGCAGTTCCGAACGTGACAAATTCTTCAACCGAACGACCTCCTCGAGCCCTCGAAAGCCCTTGAGAGTCGTTCGGCGAGCAAGCTCCGTTCGTTGAGCGCGCGCGGCTCGTTCGCGAAGACGACGCGGTCGCCGCGAGCCCGTGCTCAGATGATCGAGATGGTCTCGGGCGGCTTGGCGGGGCGGGCGGCCATCACGCGTTCGAGCGAGGCGGCGAGCTGGTCGACGATCGGATCGTCGATTTCCTCGACCTTGCCGGCGTCCGCCATCGCGACGAGGTTCGGGTCGATCGGCAGGCGGGCCAGGAGCGGCGCCTCGGCCAGCTCCGCGACCTGTTCGGCGTAGGAGGGACCGAAGATGTCGTAGCGCTTCCCCGTGTCGGGGGCGACGAAGTACGACATGTTCTCGATCACCCCGACGATCGGCTTGCCGAGCTGGCGGACCAGGTTCGCGGCCTTGCGGACGATCATCGTCGCCAGCCGCTGGGGCATGGTCACCAGCACGATGCCGTCGACCGCGAGCGATTGCAGCACGGTGAGCGGGGCGTCCGAGGTGCCCGGCGGGAGGTCGATCAGCAGGTAGTCGAGGTCGTCCCAGAGCGCCTGCTCGTAGAACTGGCGGATCACGCCCGAGAGGATCGGGCCGCGCCAGACCATCGCGGTGTCCTCCTTGTCGGTCAGGAGGTTCGAGCTGACGACCTGGATCGCCGAGCGGGACATGGCCGGCACCATCAGCGGCTTGGGCGGCTGGCCGGGCGGTGAGTTGGGGTCGGACTCCAGCCCCAGCGGGGTGGTCAGGCCGAACAGGCGCGGAATCGAGGGGCCGGTGATGTCGGCGTCGAGGATGCCGACCTTCTTGCCGGCCCGGCGCAGCCCGACCGCGAGCAGCCCGGTGGTCAGCGACTTGCCGACCCCGCCCTTGCCCGACATGATCGGGACGACCCGGCCGAACTTGGCCCGCCGGGCGAAGGCGCCCGGGGCGCGCCGCTGGGGCGTCTTGTCCTCGTTCATGACCGTCGGGACGCGGCCCGAGAGGCGGGCCTGGTTGAGCGCGGCGATGATCGGCTCGACCCGCAGGTCGTGGGCCGCGGCGCCCTTCTCGATCGTCTCGTACTTGTTGACCGCGCAGCCCGAGCAGTGCAGGCCGAACTCCTCGAGCACTTGCTCGGCGACGGGGAGGTCCTCGACGAGCGCGCGGATGTTGGTGGTCGGGGTGATCGCGATGGGGGCGGCCATGAAGCGGGAGCTACAACCTTCGGCGGAAATGGAGCGTACGGTGAGTCTGGTGAGCAGAAGTTCGGGACCGGACGGGTGCGTCCCGTCACGGACCGGGCACTCTCTCCTGTGAGATACGTCGAATAGGTGATGGTTGACACGTTGATCGTGGGAGGCGGCCCCGCCGGCCTCGCCGCCGCTCAGTACCTTGCAGACGCGGGGCGCTCCGCCGTGCTCGTGGAGAAGCGCCCGATCCTGGGCGGCAAGCTGTCCTCGTGGCGCGACCGCGACGGCGACATCCTCGAGACCGGCCTGCACGCCTTCTTCGGCGGCTACCACACCCTCCACGCGCTGCTCGCGGAAGTCGGGATCGCGCACCACGTCCTGTGGCAGCCCCACGCGCTGACCTGGGCCATGCCGCCGGGCTTCTCGCCGCGCTGGAACGGCAAGCCGGTCTACGAGGAGTTCCGCTTCGTCGACGCGCCCTCGCCCTTCAACGGGATCGGCGCCGTGCTCAACGCCAAGTACGTCTTCAACCACTGGGAGAAGCTGCTCTTCGCGACCGGCACGCTCCCGATCCTGATGGGCGACCACAAGTACGCCGACGCCCAGGACGCGATCACCTACGCGCAGTGGCACCGCCGGCGCGGGATGTCGGAGCACATGCTCCAGACCTTCTTCGGGCCGATGGCGCTGGCGCTCAACTTCACCCCCGTCGAGCGCATCTCGGCCGAGGCGATGCTGCGCGTGATGGCCTACTTCGCCAGCTCGCGCGACGCCAGCCGAGCCGGCTTTCTGGACGGTCCGCCCGGACCGCGCTTCGTCGAGCCGCTGGCGGCGCACGTCCGCGCCCGCGGCCAGCGCACCGAGACCACCGCCGGCGTGGCCGAGCTGCTGTTCAGCGGCGACCGCTGCACCGGCGCGCGCACCCGCGACGGCCGCGTGTTCGAGGCCGAGCACGTGATCCTCGCCACCCCCGTCCACGACGCCAAGAAGATCCTCCCCGACGACATGCTGCGCGACCCGCTGGTCCACGGCGTCGGCAAGCTGGAGTCGTCGCCGGTGATCAACGCGCACCTGTGGTTCGACCGGCCGGTGTCGCCCTACACCAACCTGATGTTCTCGCCCGGCACGGTGCTGAGCGTGCACGCCGACCTGGGCCAGGTCTCGGCCGGCTACGAGTGGGCCGGCAAGTCGTTCATCGAAGCCTGCGTCGCGCCGGCCGACGACCTGATGAAGCTCGACGACGAGGCGGTCGTCAACCGCGTGATGGACGATCTGGAGAAGCTCTATCCGCTCGCGAACCGCGCCAATCTGGTCAAGGCGAAGCTGGTGCGGGTTCCCAAGAGCGTGTACCGCGCCAGCCCGGGCGCCGAGACGTTGCGGCCCGGCTCGCGCACGCCGGTGCGCAACCTGTTCCTGGCCGGCTGCTACGTCGACACGAAGTTCCCGGCCAGCATCGAGGGCGCGGTGCGCAGCGCGCGCATGGCGGTCGACGCGGTCCTCGCGGAGAGCCGTGCTCGCGTCTGACGGCGCCGAGGCGCCGCTGTCAGCCGTGCCGCCGGCGGCCCTGCTCGAGCCGCGGGACACCGACCGGCTCGAGAACTGCTACCGCGCCTGCCGCGAGATCGTCCGCTTCCACTCCAAGACCTTCTATCTGAGCTCGCTGTTCCTCGAGCCGCTCAAGCGGCGCGCGGTGTGGGCGGTCTACGCGTTCTGCCGCACGGCCGACGACATCGTCGACCGCGACTCCCCGGCGCCCGACAAGCTGGCCGCCATCGACGCCTGGGAGGGCCAGCTCGTCGATTCGTACGGCGGCCGGTGCAGCGACCCGATCTTCGTCGCGTTCGCCGACGCGGCGCAGCGCTTCGGCATCTCGATCGAGCCCGCGCTGGACTTGCTGCGCGGCGCCCGCATGGACGTCACGGTCCGCCGCTACGAGACCTACGAGGACTTGCGCGAGTACTGCTACCTGGTCGCCTCGACCGTCGGGCTGCTGGTGATGCCGATCCTGGGCACGCTCTCGCCCGACGCGGTCGGCTACGGCGTGGCGCTCGGGCGCGCCATGCAGATGACCAACATCCTGCGCGACGTCGGCGAGGACGCCCGGATGGACCGCATCTACCTGCCCGCCGAGGACCTGCGCCGCTTCGGCTGCAGCGAGGCGGACATCCTGGGCGGCGTCATCGACGAGCCGTTCGCCGAGCTGATGCGGTTCGAGATCGCCCGCGTGCGCGCCATGTACGCCGAAGCCGAACCCGGCATCGCGCTGCTCGCGAGCGAGTCGCGCTTCACCGTCCGCCTCGCGCTGGGCCTGTACCGCCGCATCCTGGAGCGCATCGAGGCGAACGACTTCGACGTCTTCACCCGGCGCGCGTACGTGCCGCTGCGCACCAAGCTGCTGATGGCGCTGGCGACGTGGCTGGGGTTGTCGCCCGGCGAGCTGTAAGCCCACGGCTGCGGCAGCCCAGCGACGATGTGTGACGAGCTCGGCGCAGGCTCGGCGAGTCTCGCGCCGTACGTGAGCCGGTGCGACGGGCAAGCGGGTGTGGGCAGGCGAACGTTCGATCGGCCCTCATCGGCAACTCCGGAAGCAGCTCGCCTCGAAGGAGCGCATCATGCCGACCGAATTCCGGTTCGACGACCTCGATCTGCGCGAAGA
>CAXTNU010000074.1:0-13736 GCA_964245595.1 uncultured bacterium
CGCGGCGGTGCTTGGCGGGCGCCGCCGGCGCGGTGAAGCGCGCCACGGCGGGCGCGCTGACGATCACCGACATGCCGTGCGGCACCATCGCGTGATCGGCCTCGTAGCCGGCGGGGCGAAACTCGCGCACCAGGCCCGCCACCGCGTAGGCCATGCCGTGCGGCACGTGGACGCCGGCGTTGCCGAAGCCGATTCCGGCCAGCGTCGCGGCGTACATCACCGCCTCGCGCGCCTCGTCGTCGGCCGCGTCGTGGACCGCGCGCTCCAGATAGATGCCCAGGAGCCGCAGCGCTTCGACGCAGGCCAGGTCGCTGTAGGGGTTCGCGCCTTGCGAGAGCGGGCGCGCGAGCGGGCTCGCCGGGCGGGCGCGCTGCGTGTACGGCTTGGCGGTGAACGACTCGAGCGCGTGGGCCAGCACGTCGAAGCCGCTCGAGGCGACCACCATCGCGGGCAAAGTGCGGGTCGCATCGGGGTCGACGATCCCCAGCGTCGGGCGCAGGCGGCGCGAGGCGATCCCGGTCTTGACCTCGTGCGCGACGAAGTCGAAGATCGTGATCCCGGTGCACTCGCTGCCCGTGCCCGAGGTGGTCGGGCAGGCGATGTGCGGGGCGAGCGGGCCGGGCACCGGGGCGCCCTCGCCCAGCGGCTTGTTGACGTAGCGCTCGAACGGCGCCGGATAGGTGGCGTAGAGGTTCGCCGCCTTGGCGGTGTCGATGGTCGAGCCGCCCCCCACCGAGACGTAGCCGTCGGCCTTGGCGTCGCGGGCGAACTCCGCGGCGGCGCGGAACGAGCCGTCGGTCGGCTCGATGCGCACCTCGGCGAACTCGGCCACTTCCAGCCCGGCGGCGCGCAGCGAGGTCCGTGCGCGCTCGACGAAGGCCGAGCGCGCCAAGTGGGGATCGGTGAAGAGCGCGACCCGGCGCAGGCCCAGCGCCGCGGCCTCGGCGCCGACCTCGGCGATCGCGCCGCGCCCGAACTTCACGCGCGGGGCCTCGACCTCGAGGACGGTCTCGTGTTCGTGAGCGGGCGGGACGTCGTGCATCGTCCACGGAAAGTCCCGCTCGTGGCCGAGCCGATCCTCTCGACGCGCGACGTCGTCAAAGTCTACGCGGGCTTCACCGCGCTCGGCGGGGTCTCGATCGACATCGCCGACCAGAGCGTCCACGCCGTGATCGGGCCCAACGGGGCCGGCAAGACGACCTTCTTCAACGTCCTGTCGGGCTTCGCGCCGGCCACCCGGGGCAGCGTCCGCTTCGCGGGCCAGGAGATCGCCCAGCTCGACCCGGCCGCGATCGCCCGGATGGGGATGGTGCGCAGCTTTCAGATCAACAGCGTCTTCCCGCACCTGACCGTGCTCGACAACGTGAAGATCGCGCTCCAGGCGCGCACCCCGCTCTCGCGCAAGCTGCTGGCCTCGCCGCGGGTCACCGCGGTGCTCGACGACCCGGCTCGCGAAGCGCTCCACGCGGTCGGCCTGGACGACCAGCTCGACACGCTCGCGACCCACCTGCCCTACGGCAAGAAGCGCTCGCTGGAGCTGGCGATCGCGCTCTCGCAGGAGCCCAAGGTGCTGCTGCTCGACGAGCCGACCGCCGGCATGGGCGTCGAGGACGTCGATCGCACCGTCGAGCTCGTCAAACGCATCGCACCGGGCCGCACGATCGTGCTGGTCGAGCACAACCTCAAGGTCGTCTCCACTCTCGCCGACCGGGTGACGGTCATGCAGCGCGGCAAGGAGCTGATCACCGGCAGCTACGACGAGGTGCGCAGCGACGCGCGCGTCGTCAGCGCCTACCTCGGCGGGGGCCATTAGTGGGTTCGCGTTCCGCGAACCCGTCGCGTTCGGCCTTCGGCCGAGCCGCCCGTCGTCGACCGGAGGTCTCCTAGGTGCTGGAACTGCGCGACGTCCACGCGTACTACGGCGAGTCGCACATTTTGCACGGCATGACGCTCGGCGTCGAGACCGGCGAGGTCGCGACGCTGGTCGGGCGCAACGGGGTCGGCAAGACGACCACCCTGCGCACGATCATGGGCATCCTGCCGGCCCGCCAGGGCACGGTCGCGCTCGACGGCGCGCCGCTGACCGGGCTGCCGTCCGACAAGATCGCCCGGCGCGGCCTGGGCTACGTGCCCGAGGAGCGCGGCATCCTGAGCACGCTGAGCGTCCAGGAAAACCTGATGCTCGCGCCGATCGTGGGCGACCGCGGCTGGACCGTCGAGCGCATCTTCGACGCCTTCCCCAACTTGAAGGAACGCGCCAAGGCCGGCGGCACGACGCTCTCGGGCGGCGAGCAGCAGATGCTCGCGATCGCCCGCGTGCTGCGCTCGGGCGCGCGCACCGTGCTGCTCGACGAGCCGACCGAAGGGCTCGCGCCGGTGATCGTCGAGCGCATCGGCGAGCTGATCCGAGCGATGAAGGCCGACGGCATCACGGTCCTGCTGGTCGAGCAGAACGTCCGCTTCGCGACCGGCGTCGCCGACCGCCACCACATCGTCGTCCACGGCAAGGTCGAGCAGACGCTCGCCAACGCCGACGTCATCGCGCGCGAGCGCGAGCTGCTCGACCTGCTCGGAGTCTGAACGCGGCCCGCCGATCGATGGAAACCTACAGCCGTGAAGAACTCGTCTCACGGCTCGGCGAGCCGGATCGCGAAGGCCGGGAGGCAGTCCCGGTCGAGCGCCCGGACGGGTCGGTGCTGGTCGATCTCAGCGCACCTGTGCCGGGCCGGCGGTACCTCCTGTGGAACTGCTCGCCCGCATCGCCGTCAGGCACCAAACGGTGCTACGCGGTCGAGGAGGCCCCGGACTACGGCCGGTACACGCTCCTCCTGCGCTGCGATCTTCATCCCGGCTGAGCGAGTTATTCCGCGCCGTTGCACACAGCCTTGAGCGCATCTTGGCGCGACTGCTGGTACCATTCGGGCTCAATCGAATTTTCCGTAACTGTAGATCGTCTTGAACTGAATCGTCGTTCTCATTCCAGGCTCGACGCGAAACGGTACGATCAGCGTCGTGCCCGAGAAGCTGAACCCCTCCGCGAAGACCTGCGCTCTGAAGACGAACGAGAAATAATTGCAGTCCACTCTGAACTCATTGGGCAGCCACCCGTAGTCCAGTAGCAGATTCGGTATGCCGGAGCTATCCGAATTGTCGATTCCGTCCGCATAGCAATCCGCGTAGTCGTATCCCACGAAATCGAAATAGCACGAAAGCTGCGGGTTCGTGAAGCGGGCGATTCCGATGCCGCTGAGGGATAACCGCCATCGCCTCCCCCGCAGTAACTCGAATAGTGGCACGCGAGATACCCGTCCGGTGCCATAAGAACGACCGCGAACGTTCGCAGCGCCTCTGGCGGCTGAAGTGCCACGTACGGGAGACCTTGAGCCGTATGACCGTGAATGGACAGCAAAGTCCTCGGCCCCCGGTGGATGTAGCGCAGGATCGGCTGATCCCCGAAGAAGTACCGCTCTCCGGCTGTGTTCGTCAGCGAAATCCCGTTGTTCCGATCCGGTCCGAGGTCGGATAGCTCGATGACTCGGCTGGAAGCCGGCGTCGTAGGCAGAATCGTGAGCTGAGCGGTACCGCAACCACTCATCACCATGCTGCACATCATGACGAGCAACCACAGCAGCTTTCTCACGCCCGTCTCCTGATATTGCCGCCAAGATCGCTGCTTGCTACGATAAACCATACTAGCGACACGGTCAACCCTGAACACCGGCGTGAGCGGGTGGAAAGACCGTGCGGACGACCGTAGAAGGACGGCCGCCATGGCAAAGATCGCGGTGACCGGCTCCGCCGGGACCATCGGCACGCCCCTGTGCGCCGACCTGGCGCGCGACCACGAGGTGGTGCGCATCGACTTGCGCGACGCCGACGTGATCGCCGACGTGCGCGACCTCGCCGCGCTGACCCAAGCGTTCGCGGGCTGCGAGACGGTCGTCCACCTGGCCGGCTTCCCCAGCCTGGAGTCGCCCTGGGAGGAAGTGCACGAGACCGACATCGGCGGCACCTACAACGCGTTCGAAGCGGCTCGGCGCGCCGGCGCCAAGCGGCTGATCTTCGCCAGTTCCAACCACGCGGTCGGGCGGTACGAGGTCGACAACCTGCCGGCGATCTACGAGCCAGGTTTCGGCCTGGTCGTGCGCACCGACGCGGAGTACCGGCCCGACTCGCTCTACGGGGTGTGGAAGGTCTTCGGCGAGGCGCTCGGGCGCTATTACAGCGACGCGTTCGGGCTGCAGGTGACCTGCGTGCGGATCGGCTCGATGACCAAGGCCGACGATCCGCGCGACGAGAGCGTGCGGCAGAGCTCGGGCTGGCTGCCGCTGAACGACGAGCAGAAGTTCGCGCGCTACGCCGCGACCTTCATGTCGCAGCGCGACTTCGCCCGGCTGGTGCGCTGCATCGTCGCCAAGGACGTGCCGTTCGCGGTCGTATACGGAGTCGGCGACAACGCGACGCGCTTCTGGGACCTCGAGCCCGGGCGGGCGATCTTCGGCTTCTGGCCCCAGGACGGTACCGGCCGCTAAAGCTTTAGTACGATGGTACCGATTGGCTGAAAGGGCGAACTCGGGCGGTTCGGTGGGTGGCGAACGGAAATCCGACTCGCAGGGTGGAGAGCTAGGAGGACCATGCTCAACGTACTCGAGCCGGCGCCGTCGCGGTCGGCCCAGATCGTCGCTTTCGTCGAGCGGCTGGTTCACGACCGGCCGCTGGACCTCACCGCGCGGCTCACGCTGTCCGATGATGCGTCCGCCGAAGATTGCGCGCTGGCCGCCTGCATCAACGCGCTGATCGAGCGTTTTCACGACGACGTGCGAGCCGTCTCCCAGGCCGTCGGAGCTTCGGCGATCGAGAACCGCAAGCAGCGCGTCGCGGCCCGCGTCTCGGCCCAGGCCCGCTCGCGCCGCGACCGCACCGCGGAGATCGACGTCGCCATCCGCGAGGGCGTGCAGGGCGCGCACGCGGTCGCCAGCGCCGCGGCCGGCAACCGCGAGCTGATCGACGAGCTGGCGGCCCGCTCGCGCACCGCGTTCGATCTGGTGCAGGCCTCGATGGCGCGGCTGGGCACGCTGGCCGAGGGCATCGACGAGAGCCGCGGCGCGATCGCCGGCCTGGTCACCAACACCCACGCGATCGAGCGCGTGCTCGACGTGATCGACGACGTCTCGCAGGCCACCACGCTGCTGGGCATCAACGCCGCGATCGAAGCCGCCCACGCCGGCGACGCCGGGCGCGGCTTCACCGTGGTCGCCAGCGAGATCCGCAAGCTCGCCGCCTCGACCAAGAAATCCGCCGGCGAGATCGCGGCCAGCCTGCGCGCGGTGACCAAAGCGGTCGAGACGGCGCAGCAGCTCGCCGACCGCAACGCGCGCGAATCGGGGCTGATCGCCGAGGACGCGGGCCGCGTCTTGACCGATCTCGCGGGTACCTCGACCGCCATCGCCGCCTCGTCCGAACGGACCTCGGAGATCGCGGCGGCATCCGAGGAGCAGGTCGCCGCGCTGCAACAGATCGCGGGTGAGATCGGCGCCGTGCGCGCCGATGCCGAAGAAGCGTTCCGCGACGCCGAGGAGCACGCCGAGGTCCACGTCGACGACCTGGAGCGCAACGTCGCACGGGTAGTCGAGAGCTATTACCTCGACAACGAGTCCAGCCGCATCCGGGCCTACGTCACCACCCACGCGCAAGAGCTCGAGGACGCGATGGAGGCCGCGCTCGCCGCCGGCCGCCTCACCCCGCGCGACCTGCTCGACCCGCACTACGAGGAGCTGACCGGGGCCGGCATCCGCCGCTTGAGCGGGTTGTTCGACGTCGGCCGAGCCAACCCCGAAGGCTTCGACCCGCCCAAGTACCGCACGCGCGCCTGCGACGTGCTCGACGACGAGGTCGTGCGCATCCTCGACCGCTACGGTGCCGACCCGCGCCTGGCGTACCTGGGCATCATGGACCTGCAGGGCTTCTTGTTCATGCACGGCGCGCAGTTCCGCAAGGACATCACCGGCGACGTCGGGCGCGACAACGTGGGCAACCGCACGAAGCGCTTCTTCGACGCGGCCGAGCTGCATCACATCGTGCGCGGCTCGCTCACCGGCGCCGACGCGATCCCGCCCGCCGCCAAGCGCGGTGTGTTCGTCGCGGCCGGGATCGATCTGCGGCGCCCGAGCGGGCCGCGGCCGTCCACGATCCGCAGCTACGCCAGCGACACCGGCGTGGTGACGACCCTGATCGGCACCAACCTCTACGTGCGCGGCGAGCTGTACGGCTCGATGATCGGCGCGCTGATGCCCGGCATCTCGGCTTACTGAGCGCGGCCAGCCCGGATCAGTCCGGACCGGCCCGCTTCACGCGCGGGGCGAGCAGCTCGCCCACGATGCCGCGCCGGAAGAGCAGCACGCAGAGCGCGAAGATCGCGCCCATGACGAGGTTGGTCTCCTGGCCGATGGCGGTCTTGGAGACGAAGTAGTCGAGCGACTCGAACAGGCCCGCGCCGACGATCGGCCCGACGATCGTGCCGACCCCGCCCAGCACCGTCATCATGACGACCTTGCCCGAGGTGTGCCAGTCGACCATGTCCAGCCCGGCCAGGCGGTTGCCCAGCGCGTAGAGCGCGCCCGAGAAGCCGGCCAGGCCGCCCGCGATGGTGAACACCGCGAGCTTGTAGCGGTCGACCCGGTAGCCCAGCGCGATCGCGCGCGGCTCGTTCTCGCGCATGGCTTGGAGCACCGAGCCGAAGGGCGAGCGGGTCAGGCGCAGCGCGAACCACACGCCCAGCGCGACCAGCACGAAGGCCAGGTAGTAGAAGCCGCGGTCGCTTTCGAGCGGCAGGCCGAACAGCGTTCCGCGCCCGCCCAACGGGAGGCCGTTCTCGCCTCCGGTCAGGTCGACGAGCTGAAACGCGCTGAAATACTGGATCTGCGCCACGCCCAGGGTGATCATCGCGAAGTAGATCCCCGAGCGGCGCACCGCGATCGCGCCCACGACCGCCGCTAGCACGACCGCGTAGAGCACGCCGGCCAGCACCGCGACGGCGACGTCGACGTGCGCCCGCGCGAGCAGGATCGCGGCGACGTAGCCGCCCCCGCCCCAGAACAGGGCCTGCCCGAACGAGAGCAGCCCGACGTAGCCGAACAGCAGGTCGAGCGAGACCGCGAACAGGCCGAAGCAGATCAGGTCGATCGCGACGACCGGGTAGACGAACCACGGCAGCGCCAGGCCGACCAGCACCAGCGCGGCGAGGACGAGCACCCGGCGGCGGTTCATCGCGCGCTTTCGGGCTTGCCGAATAGGCCGGCCGGGCGCCACACGATCACGATCACCATCACGATGAAGATCAGGGTGGTGGAGATCGGCGGGAACACGACCGCGCCGATCGTCTGCAGCAGGCCCAGCGCGAAGCCGGCGACGATCGAGCCGACGATCGAGCCCAGCCCGCCGATCACCACGATCGCGAAGGTGTAGATGATCACCGAATCGCCCATCGTCGGCTGGACGTTGGTCGTCGGCGCGGCCAGGACGCCGGCCAGCGCGGCGAGCGCGACGCCGACCCCGAAGGTCGCCGTCACCAGCCGCCGGGTGTCGATCCCGAAGGCGCGCACGAGGACCGGGTTCTCGGTCGCGGCGCGAATGCGCGCGCCGACCGGCGTGCGCTCGACGACGTACCACGCGGCCGCGCAGACCGCCAGCGAGACCAGGATCACGAACAGCTTGTAGCTCGGGTAGAGGGTGAAGCCGAGGTTGGTCGCACCCGAGAGCGCGTCGGGGGTCGAGTACGGCGAGCCAAGCGGCCCCGCGATCAGCCGCATCAGGTCCTCGATCACCAGCACCAGCGCGAAGGTCAGGAGCAGGTTGTAGATCGGGTCCAGGCCGTAGAGCCGGCGCAGCAGCACCGTCTCGATCAGCACGCCGAACAGGCCGACCACCACCGGCCCGACCAGCAGCGCGGCGAAGAACGGGAGATGGAAGAGCTGCGCCCCGTAGTACGTCGCGAACGCGCCCAGCATGAACATCGCGCCGTGGGCGAAGTTCACCACCCGCAGCATCCCGAAGATCACCGACAGCCCCAGCGCGAGCAGCGCGTAGAACGCACCGCTCGCGAGGCCGTTGAAGATCTGGGTGAGGACGTAGTCGGGGCTCAGGCCGCTACCAGTCCTTCTTGCACAGGGACTGCGACTCCGGCCGGAACGCGCGGCTGGGCGGGATCGTCTGCACGATCTTGAACCACGCGTGCGGCTCTTTGATCTTGGACTGCGGCAGCACGTCGACGACGTACATGTCGTGCGTCACGCTGTGGTCGCGCGCGCGCCACTCGCCGCCGTGGGCGTAGAAGTCGTTGAACTGCCGGCCGTCGAGATACTTCTGCACCTTGTCGGCGTCGACCGAGCCGACCGCCTTGACCGCGTTGAGCCACTGCATCGTGGCCGAGTAGTCCGAGGCTTGGACGTCGGTCGGGCGCTTGCCGCCGTTGCGCTTGGACCAACGGTCGGCCCACGCGCGGGCCGGCTTGTCTTCGTTCCAGTACCAGGACGTGGTGATGCGCGAGCCCTCGAACACTTGCGGCAGCGCGTCGACGTCGGACAGGAACAGCAGGCCGACCGCGATCTTCATCTGCTTGTCCAGCCCGAACTGCTTGGCGGCCTTCATGCTGTTGACCGTGTCCGCGCCGGCGTTGAGCAGCCCGAGCACGTCGGGCTTGGCGTTCTTCGCGGCCAGCATGTAGGACGAGAAGTCCGTCGTGCCCAGCGGCATCGTGTCCTCGTGGATGAACTCGCCGCCCTTGTCCTTCACCGCGTCGGTGAAATCTGACAGCATCGACTTGCCGAACGCGTAGTTGGGCACGATGCCGTACCACTTCTTGCCGCCGGCGGCGGTGATGTTGGTGCCGGTCGAGTGCGCCAGCGCGTAAGTGTCGTACGCGTAGTGGTACGTGTAGCGGTTGCAGAGCTCGTTGGTGATCGCCGACGTCCCGCCGCCGGTCACGATGGCCAGCTTGTGCTTGTCCTTGGCCACGCCGGCGACCGCGATCGCGGTGCCCGAGTTGGTCATGTCCAGCGCCAGCTCGGCGCCGGAGTCGAACTCCTCGCGCGCCTTGGTGGCCGCCTCGGGGCCGGAGTTGCGGTGGTCGACCGTGTCGACGACGACGGGCCGGCCGAGGACCTTCCCGCCGAAGTCCTCGACGGCCATCTTCGTCGCGTCGACCGCGCCTTGGCCGGCCAGCGCGGCGTACACGCCGCTCATGTCGGTGATGACCGCGATCTTGATCGGACCGGTGTCGGCCGCGCCGACGGGCGATGCGGCGAACGAGCTGCTGAGCAGCGCGCCGGCCAGCGCCGCCGGAATGAAACGTGGAACACGCATCGGGACCAACCTCATAGGCAGGCGAGAGTTGCGCCGACGTTTCGCCGCCAGGGAACATTTCCTCCGCCGCACCGAACGATTCGTGGGAACGATAGTACGGTGACGCGACCTATTGAAGACTATGCCTTGATCGGTGACACCCGCACGGCGGCGCTGGTGAGCCGTGACGGCTCGATCGACTGGCTCTGCCTGCCGCGTTTCGACAGCGGAGCCTGCTTCGCGGCGCTGGTCGGCGACGACGACAACGGCTCGTGGCAGCTCGCCCCGCACGAGGCGGTGACGAGCTCGCGGCGCGCCTACCGCAGCGACAGCATGGTGGTCGAGACGGTGCACGAGACCGCGAGCGGCCGGGTGCGGGTGGTCGACGCGATGCTGCCGGGCAGCGAGGCGCCGCGCCTGGTGCGGCTGGTGATCGGCGAGGCCGGCCGGGTGCCGATGCGCTCGAGCATCAAGATTCGGTTCGATTATGGGCGGGTCGTGCCGTGGGTGCGCAGCGCGTCCAGCGCGGTGGTCGCGGTGGCCGGCCCGGACGCGGTCGCGCTCTACGCCGACGTCCCGCTGCGCGGCGAGGAGTTCGCCACGGTGGCCGAGTTCGAGGTCGCGGCCGGCCAGCGGGTCGGCTTCGAGCTGGCCTACTTTCCCTCGTACGAGGAGCAGCCCGGGCCGTCCGACGTCCTGACCGCGCTGCGCCGGACCGACGTCTTCTGGCGCGAGTGGGCCCGGACGTGCCGTTACGAAGGGCCCTGGCGCGACGCCGTGGTGCGCTCGCTGCTGACCCTCAAGGCCCTGACCACGGCCCAGACGGGCGCCGTGCTCGCGGCCCCGACGACCTCGCTGCCCGAGCGGATCGGCGGGGTGCGCAACTGGGACTACCGCTATTGCTGGCTGCGCGACGCGACCTTCGTGCTGGTCGCGCTGCTCAACGCCGGCTACGAGGAAGAGGCTTTCGCCTGGCGGGCCTGGCTGTTGCGCGCGGTCGCGGGCAACCCCCAGCAACTCCAGATCCTCTACGGTTTGCGCGGCGAGCGGCGGCTGCCGGAGTTCGAGGCCGACTGGCTGGCGGGGTACGCCGGCTCGCGCCCGGTACGGATCGGCAACGCCGCCGCCGAGCAGCTCCAGCTCGACGTGTACGGCGAGGTCGTCGACGTCATGTTCCAGGCCCACAAGGCCGGCCTGGCCCCCGACGCGCAGGAATGGGACCTCTCGCAAGCGGTCGTCGAGGCGGTCGAGCGGCGCTGGAGCGAGCCCGACAGCGGGCTGTGGGAGGTGCGCGGGCCGGCCCGCCACTTCGTGCACTCCAAGGTGCTGGCGTGGGTCGCGCTCGACCGGGTCGTCAAGGGGGTCGAGGAGTTCGGGCTGGCGGGCCCGGTCGAGCGCTGGCGGGTGCTGCGCGACACGATCCACGCCGAGGTCTGCGCGCGCGGCTACGACGCGCAGCGCGAGACGTTCACCCAGTCGTACGGCTCGCTCGAGCTGGACGCCGCGACGCTGCTGATCCCGCTGGTCGGCTTCCTGCCGCCCGAGGACCCGCGCGTGCGCGGCACGGTCGCGGCGGTCGAGCGCGAGCTGCTCGAGGACGGCTTCGTGCGCCGCTACACCCAGCCGACCGCGGAGACCGACGGGCTGCCGCCGGGCGAGGGCGCGTTCTACGCCTGCGCGTTCTGGCTGGCCGACAACTACGTGCTGCAAAACCGCTACGACGACGCGCGAGCGCTGTTCGAGCGGCTGCTGAGCACCGCCAACGACGTCGGGCTGCTGGCCGAGGAGTACGACGTGGGGGAACGCCGGCTGGTCGGCAACTTTCCCCAGGCCTTCTCGCACGTCGGCTTGGTCAACACCGCCTACAACCTCGCCCACGCGCTCAAGCCGGCCGAGCAGCGCCCCAGCACCGAGCCGATCCCCTCCGCGCAGCCGTCCCCGTAGCGGCCGCGCTTCCGGGTGGGCGCGGGCAGTGCTTGACAGACCATGCGCTTCCGTCTACCATCCACTTGGATGGAGCATGGATGGAATCGCTGTGCTCAACGCACCTCGTGAAAGGCTCGCCCGTGCCTGAACTACGATCCAAAGGCGGCGACACCGAGAAGATCACGATCAACCTCGGTTTCGTCGATCTCGGGCACATCGATCTGATGGTCCACGAGGGCTTCTATTCCAACCGCACCGACTTCATCCGCACCGCGATCCGCGCGCAGCTCGAACGCCACGCCGACGTCGCAAAGCAGTCCGTCGGGCGGAACGAGCTCGACGTCGGGTTGCGCGATTACAGCCGCTCCGATCTGGAAGCGGTACGCGCGGCGGGTCGGACGCTTCACGTCCAGGTGCTCGGGCTCGCCCGCATCGCCCCGGATGTCACCCCCGAACTCGCCCGCGCGACGATCGCATCGGTCCGCGTCCTGGGCGCGCTGCAGGCGAGTGCCGCGGTGAAAGCCGCGCTGGCCGACCGGACCCGTTAGCGTTCGTCCATCGCCCACCCACCGAAAGTAGTAATTTCATGCTCGATACTCCGCCCTGCGACATGAACGAGGTCACGCGCCTCGTTCGCGCAGGCAAGCTCACGCAAGCCACGGCGCTGCTGCAACGGCGGCCGCAGCAGCGGGCGGCGGAACCGCCGCACTCCGCCGCGGCCGGCGCTCGGTTCATCGCCCGATCGCATCGCAGCCAGGCCGGGAGCATGGACTACAAGCTCTACGTTCCGAGCGGGTATGGCGAACGGCCGTTGCCGCTGATCGTGATGTTGCACGGGTGCACGCAATCGCCCGACGACTTCGCCGCGGGGACGCGGATGAACGAGCTCGCTCAAGCAGGTCCGTTTCTCGTCGCCTACCCGGCTCAAGCCGCCGCCGCGAACTCCTCCCGGTGCTGGAACTGGTTCGAGCCGAGGAACCAGCAGCGCGATCGAGGGGAGCCCGCGCTGGTCGCCGGCATCACGCGCGAGATCGCGAACGGCTACGCGGTGGACCCGCGACGGGTGTACGCCGCCGGGCTGTCGGCCGGCGGCGCCGCCGCCGCGGTACTGGGAACGGCATATCCCGACCTCTATGCCGCCATCGGGGTGCACTCGGGCTTGCCGGTCGGGATCGCTCGCAACGTACCATCGGCGTTCACGGCCATGCGAAACGGCGGCCTCGCCGGCGAGCACCGCAGCACGGAGATCCGTCTTCCCACGATCGTGTTCCATGGCGATCGCGATACGACGGTCCACCCGACCAACGGCGACAATGTCATCGCCCAAGCGATGACGCGCGAGCTGTCCGTCAGCGTGCAGGAGGGCAGCGTCGCCGGCGGGCACGCGTACCGGCGCACGCGCTACGCCGATGCCGGCGGGCGACCGGTGCTCGAGCACTGGGTCGTCCACGGCGCCGGCCACGCGTGGTCGGGCGGCAGCCCGCTGGGCTCCTACACCGACCGGCAAGGACCGGACGCCTCGCGCGAGATGGTGCGCTTCTTCTTCGCGCAATCTCTCTAAGCGGGCGGTATTTATCGCCGTCAGCTCTTGGGCGAGTCGCTCGGGAACAAGCCGGCGATCACGCCTTTGACGGACTGCAGGAAGACCGGCCCTTCGTCGGGATCGCCGTGCAGCATGGCGCTGGTGAACGCCTTGGCCTGCTCGACGGTGATGTGCGCGGGCAGGAACGGCACGTTGGGATCGGTCAGCACCTCGAGCACCGCCGGCCGGTCGGCGCGCAGCACCGCGTCCCACGCGCCGGCCAGCTCCTCGGGCTTCTCGACCCGGATGCCGGTGAAGCCGAGCAGCTCGGCGAAGCGCGCGTAGGGCACGTCGGGCAGCGTCTGCGAGCCGGGGAACTTCGGCACGCCCGACTCGATCCGCATCTCCCAGCTCACCTGGGCCAGATCGCGGTTGTTGTTGACCACGAAGATCAGGCGCGGATCGCTCCAGCGCTTCCAGTAGCGCGCAACCGTGATCAGCTCGTTCAGGCCGTTCATCTGCATGGCGCCATCGCCGGTCAGGCAGATCGCGATCCGCTCGGGATAGGCGAACTTCGCGGCGATCGCGTACGGCACGCCCGAGCCCATCGTCGCCAGGCCGCCCGAGAGCGAGAACTTCATCCCGCGCCGCATCCGCAGGTGGCGGGCGGCGAAGTTGGTCGACGTGCCGGCGTCGGCGGTGACGATCGCGTCGTCCGGCAGCCGCTCGGACAAGCTGGTGAAGATCAGCTCGGGGTTGATGCCGTCGTGGCCGGCGATGTCGGCGCGCGCGGCGTTCACGCCCTCGGAGCGCTCGCGGTGCTGCGCGATGCGCTCGCGCCACGAGGCGTCGCTCTTCTGCTCGATCAGCGGTAAGAGCGCCGCGATCGTGTCGGCCGCGTCGCCGTGCAGGTTGACCTCGGTCGGGTAGCGGTTACCGATGCGGCGCC
>CAXTNU010000075.1:0-13626 GCA_964245595.1 uncultured bacterium
GCTCGATCTCGACCGCCAGCGCGGCGACCGGGCGGCGCTCGTCGAGCCGCAGCGCGCTGACCGTCGCGGCCAGCGTCGCGGCGGTGCCGTTGGTGACCCGCAGCTCGTAGCGCGCGCCGGCCCGGTCGGTGCCGACCGGTTCGAGCTCGCACAGCACCGCGCCGGCACCGGTCGCGAGGAGACCGCGCCCGCCATGCGGCAACGCAGGCGGGATGCCCAGGGCACTGCTCCCGCTTCTCGCGATCACGTTCGTCGACGTGCTCGGCTTCACGATCTTGATCCCGATCCTGCCCTTCTACGCGGAGCACTTCGGCGCGTCGCCGACGACCATCGGCGCGATCTACGCGACGGTCGCCCTCTGCTCGCTCGTGTCGTCACCGTTCTGGGGCCGCCTCAGCGATTCGATCGGCCGTAAGGGGGTCTTGGTCGCCGCACAGGTCGCAGGGTTCCTCGGCTTCGCCCTGCTCGCCTGGGGCAGCGCGCTGTGGACGATCTTCGTCGCGCGCGCGGTCGAAGGCCTCGGCGGCGGCGGGCTCGGGGTGACGCAAGCCTACGTCACCGACGTGACGACGCCGCAGAACCGGGCCCGCGCGTTCGGCTTGGTCGGCGCGACCTTCGGGCTGGGCTTCCTGATCGGGCCGGCGATGGCCGGGGTGCTGGTGCGCTACGGCTACGCGGTGCCGTTCTGGGTCGCGGCCGCGCTCGCGGCGGTGACGGTGGTGATGACGCTGGTCCTGCTGCCCGAATCGAAGGGCGCGGTGCAGACGGCGCCGTCGTTCGCCGAGATTCGCGCCTCGCTGGCCGAGCCGCGCTTGGGGCGGCTTATCCTGACCCAGTTCGCCTTCGCGATCACCTTCACGTCGTGGGTGACGGTGTTCGCGCTGTTCGCCGAGCGCGTGCTGGGCTTCGGGCCGACGCAGACCTCGCTGATCTTCATCATCAGCGCGGTCGTCGGGATCGTGGTGCAGGCCGGGCTGATCGGCACGCTGGTCGACCGCTTCGGCGAGGGCCGCGTCGCGATCGCCGGCTTCGTCTGCGCGATCGTCGCCTACGGCGGGGTCGGGTTCGTGACTTCACCGCCGATGCTGTACGTGTTCGTGGTGTTCTGGTCGCTCTCGGGAGCGCTGATCCGGCCGACGCTGGGCTCGCTGATCTCGCAGGAGGCGCCGGCCGCCCAGCGCGGCACGATCCTGAGCGTGAACGACAGCCTCAACAACGTGGCGTTCATCATCGCGCCGTTCGTGTCGACGACGGTGCTCGGGTTGAACCCGCACTACACCGGGATCGTGCCGACCGTGTTCGCGGCGCTGGCGCTGGCGTTGGGCTGGAAGCTGTTCGTGGCACCGCGATCGGTGGAGAACGCCGAAGCGGCATAAGGTAGAGAGGTCCGCTTCAAGCTCCTCAGGTCAGTGGAGCAGATGAAATGCGCACCGTGGCCCGTTCGAAGCACTCGTACAGCTCCCTTGACGAGCATCAACCTTTCCGTTATGGTCTTCCTACACGCTGGTCTGTGCGAGTCAGATCGAGCGGGTATTTCGGTGTTGTCGTCGGGTGTATGCGAACGGCGTTGGTGATGCCGGCTCATGACTTGGCCGAGTTTGCGCATGTCTTTTCTCGGTTTGAGGTATTTCGGTGGACGTTCGTCGTCGCGCTGTTGTTGCCGCGCTGCTTTTCACTCGCGCTCGTGCTCGAGCTTCCGCTGCCCGGACCGCGTGCCGGTGCCCACATGGGAGGAACGTCCCTACTGGCACCGGCGCTGGCGCAGCGTATGACGGGACCGGCCCTGGCGCGTGCGTCGGCCGTGCCGCTCACGCCTCTGACGGTGCGTCGAGCGCAAAGCCATGGTGTGCCGCAGCCGCCTGATCCGAGCACGATTCGGGCGGTGGTGACGACCAACGTTCACCCGGCGAGCGGGGTGGCGGTGCCAGGTCCGCGGATGCTGTCTCCGCACGAGATCGACGGTCCGATCAGCGCCGCGCGAGCACGCGTCCGAGCGCTGCGGTCGAGCATGCTGCGGCCGCCCGATCCGACCATGCACCGTATCGCGCGGCCCGGTGGAATTCGTCAGCCCAGTAATCTTCGTGCAACGGCAAGCCTCGGTGGATCGGCGTATGGCGCGGGAACGGGAATCAACCCGTGGTGGCGTTACACGGAGCAGAACGTGCCCGGCGGCGGGCACGTGATGGCCAACGTCGGGACCGGGAACGTGGTACTGGGTGAGGATGACATGGCGGTGCCGCACAAAGGCATTGCGCTGGCCTACCGGCGGACGTACAACATGCAGAGCGGTCACGACGTGAACGGCAGCGACGGTTCGTGGCCGACGCTGCAGGGCAACGGCTGGACGACGACCTGGGATGCGCATCTAAGCGGCGACCCGGCGCACGTCATCACCGTGTGGGACATCGACGGCGGGCGGTACGATTACACGCTGGCCGGTGACGGCGTCACCTGGCTGGCGCCGCCCGGGCAGCACGCGACGCTGACCTCCGACGGGGCCTGCGGCGTGTTGTGGACCAAAAAGAGCGGCACGACGTACTACTTCTATGCGCTCAACGGCACGACGACGTGCACCAATTCCGTTGCGCTCTACGGAGGGTACGGCGGGCGGCTCAACAGCATCATCGGCCGCAACCGCAACATCTCGCTCCGGATGATCTACAATTGGGACAACGGCGACGCGAGCACGACCGGCAAGATCGCGAACATCACCGCCCTGGCCGAGTCTGGGCTTCAAGCGACGCTGGTGATGTCCGATTTCAACGGCCACCGGCTGGCATCAGGGCTCAATCGCCCCGACGGCACGGTGATCTACTACTCGTACGACGGTAATGGGAACCTGACCCGCGTCAGCTCGCCGTCGAACAACACGAGCACGTCGAATATCTGGCACTCGTTTGGCTACGGTAGTTCGTCCAACGGCGCCCCGTACATGGTGTGGGCTGCCAGCCCGCGGTGGGTGAGTTCGGGTGCCAATGACGGTTCGTACGTCTATTTCGGCGTGCAGCCTGTAGCGACGAGCGTCTCGTTGAGTTCGATCGGCCATGTTGGATGGGTGAACCCGACGATCAACGACGGGGTGACGGCTGGCTTGCTTCAGCCGTCGATGCCGACGGGCGCGGTACAGTTTTTGTTCGAGACGTATACCTCTGGCACGCTGGGAACGCCATCGAGCCCTACGATTCGCGATACTGACGGTCACTACGCGAACTGGGTCACCGACGCATCCGGCCGTGCCACGCAGAGCCAAGAATGCACCGCCACGCAGAACCAGCAATGCACGGGCACCATGCTCATTAGGGTGGAGCAATGGGATGCCGACAATAATCGCGTGTTCGACATCGAGCCGCGCGGATTCGCCTCCGGCGCGAATCAATCAGCGTTCCGGACGGACTATGCTTATGACGCCAACGGAAACACGATCGCGGTAGCGGCGCCGCCGGTGACCACTTCGGAGGGGACGTTCCGCCCTACCAAGCTGTACGATTACGATACGTCCAACAACGTGACGGCGTATTGCGACGAAGGACACGTGCACCGAGTGGGAGCTGACTGGGCATCGCCTCCGACGACGTCGGATTCACTATGTTCTTCACACGGCGGTCTGCGCACGAGCTTCACGTTTGCTTACCCGACCTACGAACCGTACGGTGAGCTAACGACGATGACGTCGCCGATGGGCTACACCCATCAGTATTCGTACGACAGCTCACGCCAAGCTGGAGCCGATTATGGGTTGCCGACGTCAGTGACGGGAGCACAGATGAACGAGTTAGACGGCACCTCGGTAACGCCCTCGCAGACGTTCTCGTATGACGCACAAGGCCAACTGCGCTGCTACAGCAAGGGCAACGGAACGTATGTCCTCTCATACAACGCAGCCGGGCAGATCACGAGCGAGGCCGATCCGGACGATTCGTCGGCGAACAGCACCTCGGTGTGCTCGAAATCGAGCGGAATGCCGAATTGGAACACGCAGACGACGTACGCCTATTACGCAAGCGGTGCGAAGCAACGCATGCAAACCCCATCGGAGCGAGCGTACGGCGTTAGCACGACCTACACCTATGACGCTGACGGCAACCTCGTTACCGAGACCTCGCACAACGGCTGTGTATCGCAGCAACCATGCCCCGACGGAACGACGAAGAAGTGGTACGACGGCGAAGACCGCCTGGTGGAAGTCGCTCAACCGCAAGATACGCGGTCGTACTCCAATTCCGCAGGGCCGTATGACGGCGACCCTTGGCTCACACGCTATTACTACGATCTGAGTGCCGAACAAGGCGTCGCGGTCACTGCGTCGAGTGGCTTTCAGGCGTACGGGAACTTGTTCAAGACCCAAACGCTGCTCGGGCCGGCATCGGGCACGGCTGGCTGGACCGATGTAAGGGGCTCATCGTTCGACGCAATGGACCGCGAGGTCCAATCGTTCGCATACAGCATCCCCAGCCACCAGCTCAAAATATCGTCCAAGCAGTACGATGCAACCCCCGGCACGCTGGGCATGGTATCCACGAAAACGAACGCCGATGGAGCACAGGCCACGTATTCGTACGACCCGTTAGGACGCACGCTCGCCGTTGCCTACACCGGCGACGGCGGCCTCACTGCGGGCGAATCGTACCTGTACGATCCGAATGGCCGCTCCGCATCGGTCACGTCTACCCAGCTCGGTACCGAACAGCGCTCATACGACGATGACGGCCGGCTGACCACTGTTGCCGAACCAAGTGGCCCGGCCACGAGCGGCCAGAATCTGACGGACCCGGCGAGAATAATCTACTCATACTATGGAAACGGGTGGAAGTCCGCGCTGTCCGTCAGCTCGAAAACGTTTAGCCAAAGCAATGCCATCGTGTACTCGTATCGACCGGATGGAGCCCTAAAGACCCAAGCTGCCAATGCGTTCCAGAGCGGCACTTGGTCGAAGACCTTGACCGACGCGGGGCGCCTACAGACCATTACTGGAGTCGACACACAAACCCGGACCTACGATACCACCGGCCAACTGCACACGTACGCGCTCGGGGGATCGACGTTGGCGTACGCTCACGATCCAGAAGGCAGTGTGGAAACCGCCGTGCTGCCGAACGTCAACGCCGGCAACGCCAGCGGCTCCGAGACCGAAACGATGACGAATACGCTCAACGTGCGCGGCGAGCTGATCGACCAGGACTACGCTCCTAACACATACTATCAATTCCCACACCATCGGTCGTTCACGAACAGCGGATTTCGCAACACCGTCGTAATGCCGGCGGCCTTCGAGGGTTCAACTCCTCCCGCTCAGGATGATAGCGCGGTAACCGACTTCCTGAACGGCATCCAGCAGCGGAGCTCTTGGCTCACCACGACTCAACTCGATGCGGGCACCTCGTATGAGACCGGAACGAGCTCCACGTTTACATTCGACGCGAGCGGGCGTGAGTCGAATAGCGACGCGCTTACCGAATCAGTGACTCAGCGGGCGACCCAGAACGGCGCTCAGATGACGACGGCACCTCGTCGCGAGGTGCAAACCACAACAGGTTTCGACGCGGAAAACCACACGAGCGTGTATCACCTCGTGACTCGGTCGCGTGACCGGGCGAAGACGAGTACGGATACTGTCAGCGACAAAGGCGTTGTCAGCCTCGGCTGGGGACCAAACGGCCACCCGGTGCAAATCTTGAACTATACGTACGGCGCGAACTATCCAAACCTGACGCTGCACTGGGACGGCGACACGCTCTTGTTCGTGACGGATGCTTCGGGTAGCGTGCTGACCTTCAAGGTCGGAATCGACGGTGAAACTGGACCGGCTATGGCAAACGGCATGAACGTGTTCGATCGAGATACCGCCGGCGATCTCTTGATGACCTCCAATACCACGGGTCATTCCGGCGTAACTCCGTTGGCTCCGGATGATTTACAGGGACCAACACTCCCTGCATCAACGGGATACATGCCCAATAGCGCGCCTGGCGTAGGAATGTTCGACTACACGCGCGGCGACGGCTTCAACTTCGGCTCCGTGCGGATAAGCGGCGTGCGCGCGCACGACCCAGCCCTCGGAGCGTGGACTACCCCTGACGCCTACGCTGGCGAGATCCACGACCCAGCCTCGCAGCAACGCTACATGTGGAACCGTAATAATCCGTACGAGTATAGTGATCCAAGCGGCTACTGTCCGGTTTGCTTAGCCGCCGCACCAATCGCCGTAGGCGGTGGTCTCGAGCTGGCGGGCGATGCGGTCATACTGGCTGGTGGTGCGGCAGCCGGTGAGGCCTTGAAAGAGCATGGACAGCAAATTGTGACGGGCACTCTGGATGCGGTTCATAAAGCTGCTGATGCTGTAGGCAACCTATGGTCGGCTGGGCGCCCGTCTGGAGTGCCACAAGACTGGAAGGCCGCGCCGACTAGCGGCGGCGGCACTAAGTGGACTGACCCGAATAACAAACAGAATCAGGTTCGCTGGGGTCCGCCTCGGCAGGGCCGGAATGATGATCCTGCGGGATACTATAAGCAGCAGATTAATGGGCGCTTTTATGATAAGGATGGTCACCTACTGCCGGAAGGTTCCCGTGCCGAGGCAGCCGCGCATATTGCACCCAAGGACTTTACTTTTCGCCCGTAGGAAGATGCTAAGAGAAATGACGGATGAACAGAAGCAAATAGATCGCACCGTATTGTGCCAACTGTTCGATTACGTCGGCGTGCTGGGAGACGACGAATGGTTACGCGTCCACTGGACCGAGGACGAATGTTACTCCTCGTTTGTGTCGCTGATCGGCACAATATTTGACGACTTCAATATAGAATGGTATGCTCAGATGCACGCGGGCTACCTTGGCACACCGCATAGTATTCCTCAGATGTTACGGAACATCGCGCGAAGCCTGGGTGACTTCTGGAAAGCGCATTTGAGTGGAGACTTATCCGATTTGGAACTGCTGGCTCTTCCTGATTGGGCACCGATCTCGTTAGCAGCCAAAGCGATGACGGAGGCCACTCAGGCATGGCGCGAGGAAAACTGCGCTAAATGAGCACACTGTGCTGCGGGACACGTTCCATACTTGTTCAACACTGTGGTACATGCGTCGCGCGACGAGAAGTCGAGTAAAGCTGGCTCGGTTCCGTGGGCACTTTCTCACTGGCATAGAAAGTCCACCATGGCATAGCCACCAAGATCTACCCGCCGAGTTCCGGCAGAGGATTCTCAGCTCATCCAGTCCGGTCGAAGCGGAACGCCGTTGCGAAGCAGTTCAACGTCAGCCGGCAGACGATCACGACTGGCTCAAACAGGACGAACGAGACTCCGACCGTCGCACGGACTGCCTGACCACCGAGGAGCGCTCGGAACTCACGCGGCTGCGTCGCGAAGCGGCTTGACGATCAAATAAGAATCACTCTCAAAGCCGCGGCCTGGTTTGCTTGGGAGACCGATGCGATTCCGAAGAAGTTTCGGATTCGTGAGAACGTACTAAACCTATCGTGCAGAGGGTGCAATCGTCGGAAAGGCGCACAGACGAATGAAAAATTTTGGGACAAAGCCGTAGGTGCCGCAAGAGCTGTAGCGAGCATCAATAAAATGGCAAGCGACATGGAGAAAGTGGTTATAGACCTGCCTGCCGGTGAACAGACCACTGCCGAGGTGGTTTGGGGAAGGCAGTTGAGCGAAAATCAATATGAATTACGCAGCGTTCCAGTATTCGCTTATGGATTGGCTTATTGTGATGTCGTCGAAACTAAACCGGGTCACGACGACCGACGCCATTTTGTGAAGCTACTTCGGCCGAGCGGGCTTTTGACCGTCCGTGCGGCAGGGCCAAAAGCCGATCGCGCCTTGTTTGGAAACCTCTGCCAGGCCTTGGCGGCTTCCTCGGAAGCAACGGAGCATTATAGCGACACCTATAGCGCTTTTTCACTTACTTATGAATCGTATCAACGTAATAAGCCTGCGATTGAGGATGCCGAGAGAGCGGACGCGATATTTGTTGAAGTAGCGAACGGCGATGAGTAGACCAGGTG
Source organism: uncultured bacterium (assembly GCA_964245595.1). GTDB lineage: Bacteria > Vulcanimicrobiota > Vulcanimicrobiia > Vulcanimicrobiales > Vulcanimicrobiaceae > Vulcanimicrobium. The sequence goes on from CAXTNU010000075.1 coordinate 8,014, forward strand.
TAAAAAACGAATCGTCGTCTAGAGCCAACCCGGAGGAAGCGCTGGCCGCAGCCACTAGAGAGATATGGAAGGGCGCATCTTCAGCAACTGTGCGCTCTATCCCCATCCCGCTCTGCAACTGATCGATTCGTGCGGTATGTAATGACCAACGGATGACGTATGAAACGTGAGCCTGGCCCGCTTCCGGACAGTCAGCTAAGGATGGTCATCCATCACGTGCCCGCCGTCGTGCTCTCGCGCGCTTCCGCGGCGTGGATCGCCAGCGTCAGCTCGCGCAGGAACGACGACGCGTCCATCACGATGCCCAGGGTCTGGTGCGAGCCGCGGTCGGTCAGCTTCGTCACCGAGCTCGGGTTGATGTCGACGCAGACGGTCTTGCACGAGGCGGGGAGCAGGTTGCCGACCGCGACGGAGTGGAGCAGCGTGCAGACCATCAGCGCCATGCCGATCTCGGGCACGTACCGGCGCATCGCGCGCTGGCACTCGACGACGTCGGTGATCACGTCGGGGATCGGGCCGTCGTCGCGCACCGAGCCGCCCAGCACGACCGGGATGCGCTTCTGGTACGCCTCGTACATGATGCCGGCCGTCAGCATGCCGCCGTCGATCGCGTTCTGGATGCCGCCCACCGCGCGCAGGCGGTTGACCGTGCGCAGGTGATGGACGTGGCCTTCCTCGGCCGGGAACGCGTCCTCCAGATTGACGCCCAGCGAGGTGCCGAAGAACTGCGACTCGATGTCGTGCACGGCCAGTGCGTTGCCGGCGAAGATCGCGTTGACGTAGCCGTCGCGCACCAGCTCGGCCAGGTACGGGCCGGCGCCGGTGTGGACGATCGCCGGGCCGCCGACCAGCAGCACGCGCTTGCCGGCGCGCAGCACGCCCAGCAGCTCGCGCGCGATCTCGCCCAGCAGCGCGTGGCGCGGCTTCTCGCTCGACACGGCGCTGGCCATGAACTCGAACACCGCCTTGCGCCGCTCGCGCTGCGGCACCAACACCTTGACGCCCTCGTGGCCGACCACGACCGCGTCGCCGGCCCGCACGTCCGACGGCGGCACGGTGGTGGGGCCGCCGTCGTCGATCACGATCGCACAGTCCATCTCGGGGTTGGCGACCGGGATCCACCTTCCGAGCACGCGCAGCTCGGTCGCGTAGTTGGTGGTGGCATAGAACTGGTCGGGCAGGATGCCGTCGCGCGGGGCGGGCTCGGTCACCGCGTCGCCCTCGTCGAGCACCTCGGCCCCGACCTCGCGCAGTTTCTCCAGCACCTCGTCGAGGTAGGGCGCTTCGTCGGCCTCGATCCGCAGGCGGGCGTACGAGGGGTCGGTCTTGGTCTGGCCCGAGTCGAAGTCTTCGATCACATACGCGGTGCGCTCGTAGTCGGTCAGGATGCCGAGCACGCGGTTGAAGATTCCCGAGTCCAGGATGTGTCCGCGCAGCTCGATGCGGCGGACGGCCGCCGGGGACGGCGAAGCGGGCGTCATGGGGCTCGTGTTCGTACCGACGCCGCTGGGCAACCTTCGCGACATCACGCTGCGCGCGGTCGACACCCTGCGCGCCGCCACATTAGTCGTGGCCGAGGACTCGCGCGTCACGCGCCGCCTGCTCAACGCGCTGGCGATCGGCCACAAAGACATCTGGACCTACCACGAGCACAACGCCCGCTCGGCGACCGGGGCGATCCTCGAGCGCGCCGAGACCGAGCTGGTCGCGGTGGTGACCGACGCGGGCACGCCGGGGATCAGCGACCCGGGCTCGCCGCTGGTCGCGGCCGCGCGCGAGGCCGGGATCGCGGTCGAGGTGCTGCCCGGCCCGGCGGCCTTCGTCTGCGCGGCGGTGCTGTCGGGGTTCGACCTGCGCCGGTTCGGGTTCGCGGGCTTCCCGCCGCGCGGGGAAGCGGCCCGGCGGGCGGCCTTTCGGGCCGAGCTCGGCACGACCACGGTCTGGTACGAGGCGCCGCACCGCATCATGGAGTCGCTGGCCGACCTGGCCGCGGTCGTGCCCGAGCGGCGGATTTTCCTCGTGCGCGAGCTGTCCAAGCTGCACGAGCAGCAGGCTACCGGCACTGCGGCCGAAGTCGCGGCGGCGCTGGAGGAGCCGGTACGCGGGGAGATCGCCTTCGTGGTCGAGGGCGTCGCGGCGGAGCCGGCCGCCCGGGAATCGAGCGCGGACGAGGTCGACGCGGCGATCGACGCGCTGCTGGGCGAGGGGCTGACCACCTCGGCCATCGCGAAGCGGCTGGCGGACGCCGGGCACGGCGAGCGGCGCCACCTGTACGCCCGGGTCGGCGAACGGCGCACAGGCGGGGCCGAACCGGCGTGACGAAGGCAAGCGAGGTGTCCCAGCCCGCGTTCTATCTCACCACCCCGATCTTCTACATCAGCGGCACGCCGCACATCGGCCACGCCTACACCACCATCGCGGCCGACACGATGGTCCGCACGGCGCGCGCGCACGGTCCGGCGCGCGGGCTGACCGGGACCGACGAGCACGGCCAGAAGGTCGCCGCCGCGGCAGCCGCGGCAGGCATGACGCCGCAGGCCTACGTCGACTCGCTGGCGCCCAAGTGGCGCGAGCTCGCGCCCGCCTTCGACGCCCGCTTCGACGACTTCATCCGCACCACCGAGCCGCGCCACGCGCGCGCGTCGCTCGCGCTGTTCGAGCGGATGCGCGCCAGCGGCGACGTGTACGAGGGCGCGTACGAAGGCTGGTACTGCACCAACGACGAGACGTTTTGGCCCGAGGCCAAGCTGATCGACGGGCGCTGTCCCAACCCCGAGTGCCGCCGCCCGGTGCAGTGGCTCTCGGAGAAGAACTGGTTCTTCAAGCTCTCGGCCTACCGCGACCGGCTGCTCGAGCTCTTCCGCGCCAACCCCGAGTTCTTGCGCCCGCAATCGCGCTACAACGAGATGATGGCGGTGCTCGAAGGCGGGCTCGAAGACCTGTCGATCTCGCGCTCGTCGTTCGACTGGGGCATTCCGCTCCCGGGCGGGGGCGTGATCTACGTCTGGTTCGACGCGCTGATCAACTACATCAGCGCGCTGGGCTGGCCCGACGACGAGGAGGGCCTGTTCGCGAAGTTCTGGCCCGGCATGCACCTGATCGGCAAGGAGATCGCGCGCTTCCACACCCTGATCTGGCCCGCGATGCTGTGGTCGGCCGGGCTGCCGATCCCGGCCCGCGTGTTCGCCCACGGCTGGATCACGGTCGAAGGCGAAAAGATGTCCAAGTCGCTGGGCAACGTGATCGAACCGTTCGCCCTGATCGAGCGCTTCGGCGCCGACTCGGTACGCTATTTTCTCCTGCGCGAGGCGCCGTTCGGAAGCGACTTCTCAATCTCCATCGAGAAGCTGCGCATGCGCCACAACAGCGACCTCGGCAACGACCTGGGCAATCTGATGCGCCGGTCGCTGGCGATGCTGGAGAAATACCGCAACGGCCTGGTGCCCGAGCCCGTCGAGGGCGACGTCCAGGAGCGCTTCGCCGACCTGCCGGCGAGCGTGAACGAGCACGTCATGGCGCTGCGCTTCCGCGAGGCGCTCGACGAGATCTGGACGCTGGTCACCGCGCTCAACCGCGCCGTCGACGACCAGAAGCCTTGGGTGCTCTTCAAGGAGAACCGCGGCGTGGAGCTGGACGCGCTGCTCTACACGCTGTGCGAAGGGTTGCGCTGGCTGAGCCTGCTGCTGTTCCCCTTCATGCCCGAGAAGGCGACCGAAATCTGGCGCCAGCTCGGCCTCGAAGGCACCCCGGAACGGATGTGGGCCGACGAGCTGCAATGGGGGCTGCTGGCGGCGAACACGCAGACGAATCCGGGCGCGGCGCTCTTCCCGCGCATCGACGCGCCGGCGGCGGTGTAACGACTTCCGAGCGGAATCGACCCTTTCGGGATCGAGTCGCCAGACGTCATGCGTACGCCACTGATCGATGGAGACGACAATGGAAGTTTATGATGACGACCTCATAGATTTCGAAGCGAACGGTGCCGCACCGCTGCCTGTCCCCGACGATCAGGGCTACGTCGAACACGAGGGGGCTCGTATCCGGTACACCGCGTACGGCTCCGGCCCGCCGGTGATCCTGCTGCACGGCGGCCTGGGCCACAGCGGCAATTGGGGTCATCAAGTTCCAGCGCTGATCGGAAGCGGCTATCGTGCCGTTCTGATCGACAGCCGCGGCCACGGCCGCAGCACGCGCGACGCGCGACCGTTCATGTACGAGCTGATGGCATCCGACGTTCTAGCGGTGATGGACGCGCTGCACCTCCGAAAGGCGGGTTTGGTGGGCTGGAGCGACGGCGCGACCATCGCTCTGATCCTCGCCATGAGAGCTCCCGCGCGCATCGCAGGCGTGTTTTTCTTTGGCTGCAACATGGACCCGAGCGGCGCAAAGCAGATTACGGAACCCAGTCAGATCCTAGGCCGGTGTTTCGGCCGGCACGCGAAGGACTACGGCCGGCTATCGGCCACGCCGGACCGATTCGAGGAATTCGCCCAAGCGGTCGGCCTGATGATGCAAACGCAACCCGACTATTCTGCGCACGATCTGGGCGAGATCAGCGTGCCCGTCGCGATCGTACAGAGCGAGCATGATGAGTTCATCAGGCACGAGCACGCGGAGTATCTCGCTCGAAGCATTCCAAACGCCGAACTGGTCGTTCTGCACGGCGTGAGCCATTTTGCACCGCTGCAGAGGCCCGCGCAATTCAACACCGCAATGCTCGCGTTTTTGAGCACGGTTCTATCCTGAGGCGAGCTGCTACGGTGCAGCGTACGCTGGGTCGCCGTTCGCGCGCTCGCGCGCGACCACCGCGTCGCACTCGCTCTTGTAGAAGATGCAGACCAGGCGCGAGAACGCGAACGGGTGCGGCAAAGTGAAGTTCGCGGGCGGGTCTTCGACGACGTAGCTCTTGCCGGGATGATCGGTGGGATCGTCGTTTGGCGCGTAGTGCTGCGGCCACGGGATGAACACGTGCTCGTCGAAGCCGTCGGTGTAGAGAAACTCGCAGTCCATGTAGTGCCAGACGTAGCCGCCGCCGCGCCAGGTCTGGGTCGGGCGGCACTGTCCCTGCGCGCTCTTGAGATCGCCGCGCGAACCGGCCATCACGAGCTGGTAGTGCTTCATCGTCGAGGGCGGCTTGCGCTGCGCCGGCACGCTGGTCAGCGCGCGGTCCGCATCGGAGATGGTCTTGCTGAAACGCGCGTTCAGCGCGGCCAGCTGCTCGGCCGAGAACGCCGCGTGCGACCCGCGCGAGCCGCGCGAATCCAGGTGCGGCACGTGGATCTGCTCGCGCGGCGCATAGCGCGGCGTCTCGCGCACCTCGCTGCTCGGCGCGGGTCGCGGGCGGTGAATCTTCGCGTAGGCGACGGCACGTAGCGACGGCGCGGGCTTGGGCTCGTGTGTCGGCAGCGGCGCAAGCGTCGGTATTGGCAGCGTGCGCGGCGCGGGCACCGCGCGCGGTACCGGCCGTTGCGCGAGCGCGTTCGGGGCAGGGCGCTGCGGGCGGGCGTGCGGCGGGGTGCGGTGCGACTGCCGCGGCACCGTTTGGCGCGTGACCGTGATCGTGTCGGAAGTCGCGACGATCGAAGCGAACGTGAGGAGGAACACGGACGCCTG
>CAXTNU010000076.1:0-13588 GCA_964245595.1 uncultured bacterium
CTTGAGGAGATCACGACCATGAGCATCGACCGCTCGCCCTACTCCGCGGACCTGCGGCCCGCGCTGGTCCGGCCGGCCGCGGCCCAGCGCACGCCGGCCGCGGCGCCGGAACGCAAGTCGCTGGCCCTGGCGGCCGTCTGCATCGCCTTTTTCATGGTGCTGCTCGACGGCAGCGCGCTGAACGTGGCCTTGCCCTCGATCCGGGCCGACCTCCAGGGGACGCTGGCCTCCATGCAGTGGACGGTCAACGCCTATACCGTGCCGCTGGCCGCGGTGCTGCTGTCCGGCGGTGCGCTGGGCGACCGCTGGGGCGCGCGCCGGGTCTTCGCCTGGGGGCTGGTGGCGTTCACCGCCGCCTCCCTGGCGTGCAGCCTGAGCCCCAGCCTGGCGGTGCTGATCGCCGCCCGGGTCGTCCAGGGTGCCGCGGCGGCGGCCGTGCTGCCGTCCACGCTGACCATCATCGCGCGCAGCTACGCCGATACCGTGGAGCGCTCGCGCGCCATCACCGTGTGGGGCGCGACCGGCGCCTCGGGCCTGATCATCGGGCCGCTGCTGGGCGGCTTCCTGACCGACGTCTCCGGCTGGCGCTCGATCTTCCTCATCAACGTCCCGGTCGGGCTGGCGACCGTCGCGCTGGCGCTGCTCTACGTGCGCGAGACCCCGGCCAACCCCAAACGGCACTTCGACCTGGCCGGCCAGATCAGCGTGACGCTGGCGATCGCGGCCCTGGTCGCCGGGCTGATCGGGGGCGGAGCGTCCGGCTGGGCCGCGCCGTCGACCGTCGTCCTGCTCGCCGCCGCGCTGGTGCTGGGCGCGCTCTTCATCGCGATCGAGCGGCGGGCCGCCGAGCCGGTGCTGCCGCTGGGTATGTTCGCGCGCGGTGCGTTCACCGCCGCGATCAGCAACGGCTTCGCGTTCCAGCTCGGGGGCTACGGCGTACAGTTCATGCTCGCGCTCTACCTCCAGAGCCGCTGGCACGAAAGCGCGATGACGACCGGGCTCTACTTCGTGCCCTTCGCCGTGGCGTGGGTGTTCGGCACGATCGTGCCGGCCCGCCGGCTGGTGCACCGCGGCCCGCGCTGGCTGCTGTGGACGGGCGCCAGCGTGTCGCTGGCCGGGACGCTGCTGCTCTTCGCGCTGAGCGGGCCGCAGAGCTTACCGCTGCTGCTGGCCGGCACCACCCTGATCGGTTTCGGCTGCGGGGTGTTCTCGCCGAGCCTCAACGCGGCGGTGTTCATGGCCGTCGAACCGGCCCAGTCGGGCCTGGCCTCGGGCGTCCTCAACTCGGCCCGCCAGCTCGGCATGGCGATCGGCGTGGCCCTGCTGGGCGCGTTTCTGGCCCTGCCCAACGTCGAGCTGGGGATGCGGATCGACCTGCTCATCGTGGCGGCGTGTTTCGCCACCATCGTGCTGCTCAGCCGGCGCTGGGTTCGGAGCAACGCCTGATGCCGGTGCAGATCGAGTCCGCGGCCGACCCGAGCCCGGAGCGCGCGCTGCTCGAGCTCATCGTCGGCTACTGGAACACCCAGGCCTTGCGCGTCGCCGCGCGGCTGAAGATCGCCGACGCGCTGGCCGGCCGGCGCCTGGACAGCGCCCAGCTGGCGGTCGCCACCGGCGCTGACCCCTCCGCGTTGCGCCGGCTGCTCAACTTCTTGCGCGGAATCGGCGTGGTCGAGGGGAACGACGGCGCGGGATACGCGCTCACCGAACTCGGCCGGCTGCTGCGCAGCGACGTGGAAGGCTCGATGCGCGACCTGGCCATCCTCTACGGTGAGGAGTTCTACGAGGTCTGGGGAGCGCTGCTGCACCAGGTGCAGACCGGCGAGTACGCCTTCGCCAGCGTGTTCGGAACGGACATGTTCGGCTACTTCGCCGCCAACCCCGAGACCGGGCGGACCTTCGACCGCGCGATGATCGCGGGCCGGGCCTTTCTGGCCCGCGTCCCGGACGTCTATGATTTCAGCTCCGCGCGCCTGGTGGTGGACGTCGCGGGCGGCAGCGGTGCGCTGCTGGCCGCGATCCTGGCCAAGAACCCCGCCACCCGGGGCCTGCTGTTCGACCGCGAGCCGGTGGTGGAGACCGCCCGGCGGCTGCTCGCGGCCCGCGGGCTGGAGGACCGCTGCACGTTCGCCGGCGGCGACTTCTTCGCGGCGGTGCCCAGCGGCGGCGACGTCTACCTGCTGTGCCGCATCTTGCACGACTGGGAGGACGAGGAGTGCCTGGCGCTGCTCGCCAACTGCCACGCCGCGATGCCGCCCGGAGCCGAGCTGATCGTCGTCGAGCGGGTGCTTCCCGAGGACGGAGAATCCAGCGCCGGCCGCGAGCTCGCGCTGGCCTACGACATGCACATGATGGCGGTCGCCGGCGGCGGGGAGCGCAGCGCGAACGCGTACCGTGCGCTGCTCTCGGCGTCGGGTTTCGAACTGCGCGCAGCGCACGCGCTGCCGCTCGACGTGCGGGCTCTCGTTGCGACCCGCCGCTGAGCCGGGGCGCGCGCCCGACGCGCTGGTGACGCTGGTCGTCGCCAGCGCGGCGACCTTGCTGGTGCTGGTCAACTACACCGCGCCGATGACGATGCTGTCGCCGATCGCGGCTTCCCTGCAGGCTTCGATCGGGGGCCAGATCTGGGTCCTGAGCGGGATCAGCCTGGGCCTGGCCGCGCTCCTGCTCACCGCCGGCAGCCTGGCCGACGACTACGGGCGCAAGCGCGTGTTCCTGATCGGGACCGCCGTCATGGCGCTAGCCAGCGTGGGCTGCGCCGTATCGACCACGACGCTGCCGTTCGTGCTGGCCCGCATCGTGCAGGGCTGCGCGAGCGCGAGCCTGACCGCGGCCAGCCTGGGCTTGATCGGCGACGCCTATCCGGCCGGTGCGGAGCGGATTCGCGCCACCGGGGCGTGGGGTGCGATGGTCGGTCTGGGCATCGCCATCGGCCCCATCTTCTCGGCCGCCGTGACCCAGCTGGCCGGCTGGCGCGCGGTGTTCTGGGTCCTGGCCGTGGCGTCCGTCGCCGTGCTGGCGGCCGCGCTGCGCTTGGCCGAGTCGCGCAGCGCCGCCCCGCGCCGGGTCGACGTCCCGGGCGTGCTGACCTTCGCGCTGGGCATCACCCTGCTGCTGGCCGGGCTGATCGAAGGACGGCAGGGCTGGGCCCAGCCGCTGGTGATCGGCCTGCTCGCGGCCAGCGTCGTCCTGCTGCTGCTCTTCGTCGCGGCGGAAGCGCGCGGGCGCGAACCGATGCTCGACCTGGGTCTCTTGCGCAGCCCGTCCTTCGTGGCCGCGACGCTGGGCGCGCTGTTCACCGGGCTGGCCGTCATCGGCCTGATGAGCTACCTGCCGACCGTGCTCGAGCGTTCCCTCCACCTGAGCCCGCTGGGAGCCGGCGCGGTCCTAGCGATCTGGTCGGGGACGTCCTTCGTGGTCGCCCTCCAGGCTCGCCGGCTGGCGCCTCACCTGCACGGCCGCAACCAGCTCGCGCTGGGCATGCTGCTGTGCGGGATCGGCGAGGCGGCGCTGGTCGGCCTGAGCGAGCACAGCTCGTGGGCGCGGCTGGCTCCCGGGCTGGTCGTCGCCGGGCTGGGCAGCGGGCTGCTCAACGCGGCACTCGCCCGGCTGGCGGTCGAGAGCGTTCCGCCGGGACGCGGCGGGATGGGCTCGGGGGCCAACAACACGGCCCGCTACGTCGGCTCGTCGATCGGCGTGGCGGTCGTCGTGGCGGTCGTCTCGGCCCAGCACGCGAGCGGCGCGCCCGCCCACGTGCTCGCCCAAGGGAGCAGCCTGGCGGCAGCCGTATCGGCCGGCTTGGCCGCCCTGGGAGCGCTGCTGGTGGCGCTCGCCCGCGAACGGCGCACGCCTAGCCCAGTAGCCGCCGTCGGCGGATTGCCGGGCTGAAGGCAATCCGAACCCGGCCCGCACCCGTAAACCTCGAACACAAGCATTACATACTGATCGGTACAAAAGTGCCGCTGGGACGGCCCCGGATGGTAAGATCGACCCGGATGAATGTCGGAGGATGGGTCGGCGCATGAGCAAATCGATGGGACGGTCGACGCGGGACGAGCTGATCGATGCGGCCAAACGGCTGTTCTGGGAGCGTGGATACGAGGGCACGAGCCCCCGCCTCATCCAGCAGGCCAGTAACGCCGGCCAGGGCAGTTTTTACCACCACTTCCCGGGCAAGATCGACTTGGCGCAAGCCGCCTTGGAGTCGGTCACGCAAGAGGAGATCGCACGCCTGGACGAGCTCTGCGCGGTGGCCGAGAACCCCCTGGCGCTGGTGCTCTCGTACATCGACGCGCCGCGCGAAGCGGTGCGCGGCTGCCGCCTGGGCCGCTTCGCCTACGAAATGTCGATCGAGGAACCGCAGATCAACGATCCGATCCTGGGCTACTTCCGCTACCTGCAAAGCCGGCTGGCGGAGGCGCTGAGCGAGGCTCAGCGGCAAGGGCTGATCGAGCGCGAGATCGATCCCGAGCACACGGCGCTCGTGCTGGTCGCCATCGTGCAGGGCGCGTTCGTCCTGGCCCGCGTGCACGGCGACCAGCAGGTCTTCACCGACGCGCTGCGCGGTGCGCGCGCGCTGATCGAGCGCTGCGTCACCGCGCGCCCGCACGACTCCCGCCCGGCCCGCACCCGGCCCGCGCGCGCGGCCTCGAACTCCCGCCAGAAGTAGCCCCTAGGCGAGGTTCGCGACCAGCTCGTCGATCATGCGCGCGACGTCCTCGGCGCCGCGCCGTGAGGCGGCGAGCACGTCTTCGTGCGAGGTCGGCGCGCCGGCGCCGTGGACGTTGGTGATCAGCGAGAGGCCGACCACGCCGCGGCCCAGCGCGCGGGCCGCGATCGTCTCGAGCACGGTCGACATGCCGACCGCGTCGGCCCCGATCGTGCGCAGGTAGCGCGCCTCGGCGGGCGTCTCGTACGTCGGGCCCAGCAGTCCGGCGTAGACGCCGTCGTGCACGGTGATCGCGTGCTCGGTCGCGCTGCGGCGGGCCAGCTCGCGCAACTGGGGGTCGTACGCGCCGGCCATGTCGACGAAGCGCTCGTCCTGCCCGGGCAGGAGGTCGGGACCGAGCAGGGGGCTCGTGCCGGTCAGGTTGAGCTGGTCGGCGATCAGCATCAAGTCGCCGGGATGGTACTCCGGGTTCACCCCGCCCGCGGCGTTGGTCAGCACCATCGTCTTCGCGCCGGCGTGCGCGGCGACCGCGACGGGATAGATCACGTCGTCGGTCGTGCGCCCCTCGTAGAGGTGGAAGCGGCCCGAGAAGGCCACCACGCGGCGCCCGTGCAGCAGGCCGACGTGGGCTTCGCCAGCGTGCCCGGCGACGCCGGGCTCGGGCATCCCCGCGATCTTCTTGTATGGGATCGTGACGCCGGCGATGCGCTCGCGCAGCACGGCGCCGAAGCCCGAGCCGAGCACGATCGCGCAGTCGAGCTCGCCCCCGGCGCACTCGCGCAAGAAGTCGGCGGCGGCCCCGAGCCGCTTGCGTTTCACCGCGTCACGGCGGCGACCGGCGCGAGCAGGTTCTCGCCGGTCATCGCGCTCGAGCACGGCAGCCCCAGCAGCGGCAGCAGCGTGGTCGCGACGTCGCCCAGCTTGCCCGCGCCGGTGAACGTGCCCACGGCCCGGCGCGCGATCAGCACGAACGGCACCGGGTTGGTGGTGTGCGCGGTGAGCGGGTTGCCGCCGGGATCGATCTTCTCCTCGGCGTTGCCGTGGTCGGCGGTGATCGCCAGGATGCCGTCCGCGTCGAGCACGGCCCCTTCGAGCCGGCCCAGCGCGACGTCGAGCGTCTCGAGCGCCGAGATGGTGGCGTCCCACTTGCCGGTGTGGCCGACCATGTCGGCGTTGGCGTAGTTCATCACGATCACGTCGTGGCGGTGGTGCGCCACGTCGTCGACCGCCGCGCCGGTGATGTCGGCGGCCGACATCTCGGGCGCCAGATCGTAGGTCGCGACCCCGCGGTTGGAGGGGATCAGGATGCGTTCTTCGCCGGGGAACACGTCCTCGCGCCCGCCGTTGAAGAAGTACGTCACGTGGGCGTACTTCTCGGTCTCGGCCAGGCGCAGCTGCGTCATACCCGCCGCGGCGACGATCTCGCCGAACACGCCGGGCTGCGGGCGCGGCCCGAACAGCACGGGGTTGAGGAAGTTCTCCTCGTAGCGGGTCATGGTGGCGAACAGCAGCTCGGCGTAGTGCCGGACCGGGAACTCCTCGAACGCCGGATCGCTGAAGGCCAGGGTCAGCTCGCGCGCGCGATCGGGCCGGAAGTTGAAGAAGACGCAGGCGTCGCCGTCGCGCACCGGGCGCGGCTCGCCGACGATCGTCGGGAGCACGAACTCGTCCGTCTCGCCGCGCGCGTAGCCTGCGCGCAGCGCGTCCTGCGCGGTCGCGGCGCGGTGCTCGGTCTGGCCGTTCGCCAGCGCGTCGTAGGCTTTGCGGACGCGCTCCCAGCGCTTGTCCCGGTCCATCGCGTAGAAGCGGCCGGACACCGTTGCGATCGCGCCGGTGTAGCCGCGCGCGGCGAGGTGGCTCTCCAGCCGGGCCAGGTAGGTCCCCGCCGAAGACGGCGGGACGTCGCGCCCGTCGAGGAACGCGTCGACCAGCAGCGGGACGCCGGCCGTGCGCGCGACGTCGATCAGCGCCTCGACGTGATCGAGCGAGCTGTGCACCTTGCCGTCGCTCACCAAGCCCATGAGGCGCAGCGTGCCGCCCGTCCGCTGCACGTGCTCGACGGTGGCGCGCAGCGTCTTGTTCTGGGCGAAGGTACCGCTCGCGATCTCGGCGTCGATCACGACGATGCCCTGCGGCACGACCCGGCCGCTGCCGATGTTGATGTGCCCGACCTCGCTGTTGCCCATCACGCCCTTGGGCAGGCCGACCGCCTCGCCGCTCGCGTCGAGCAGCGTGTTCGGGTAGGTCGCCATGATGCGCCGCCAGTTGGGCAGGTCGGCGGCCGCGATCGCGTTGCCGTGGGCACTGGCGGTGAATCCCCACCCGTCGAGGATGGCCAGGACGAACGGGCGGCGCTTCATGCGGTGACTCCTTTGCGCGCTCCCTCGAGCAGCGCGGCGAACGAATCGGGATCGAGGCTGGCCCCGCCGACCAGGCCGCCGTCGATGTTGGGCCGGGCGACGAAGCCCGCGACGTTGTCGGGCTTCATGCTCCCGCCGTAGAGCATGCGCACGTTTTCGAGGCCGGCGGCCGCGGCGCGGATCTCGCCCATGATCGCGTCGGCTTCCGCGGGCGAGTCGGCGTTGCCGGTGCCGATCGCCCAGATCGGCTCGTAGGCCACCACGCAGCGCGCGACGTCCGCCGCCGGCATCCCGGCGAACGCGGCCCGCACCTGCCCGCGCACCTTGTCGAGCGCTTTGCCCGCGGCGTGCTCCTCGGCGGTCTCGCCGACCGCGACGATGGGGGTGATGCCGTGCGCCAGCGCGGCGCGAGCTTTTTCGTTGACGCGCTCGTCGAGCTCGCCGAAGAACGCGCGCCGCTCGGAGTGGCCGATCACGACCCATCGCACGCCCAGCTCGACCAGCATCTCGGGCGAGATCTCGCCGGTGAACGCGCCCTTGATCGCCCAGGAGACGTTTTGCGCGCCCAGCTCGATGCCCGAGCCTTCCAGCGCGTCGCGCGCGGCGGCCAGCGCGGTGAACGGCGGGCAGAGCACCGCGTCGACCGCGTCGAGCGGCAGCGTTCGCGCGCGCAGCGCGCGCACGAACGCGACCGTCTCGGCGACGGTCTTGTGCATCTTCCAGTTGCCCGCGATGAGCGGCTTGCGCCCGTTCATTCTAACGGCGCTCCGCCCCAGGCTGCGCGCGCCCCACGCGTTGCGTGGGGCGCCCGGACCGACCTCGCAACACCGTTACGGTACGTAGAGGATCACTCTGTGCTCGGTCCATCACCACTCACTTTTCTAGCGCCGCGACGCCGGGCAGGGTCTTGCCCTCGAGGAACTCCAGCGACGCGCCGCCGCCGGTCGAGACGTGCGTCATCGCGTCCGCGAAGCCCAGCGCGTGCGCCGCCGCCGCGGCGTCGCCGCCGCCGACCACGCTGGTCGCGCCGGCTCGCGTCGCATCCGCGATCGCCTCGCCGACCACCCGCGTGCCGTTCTGGTAGGGCGGTTTCTCGTAGACGCCCATCGGGCCGTTGAACACGATCGTCTTCGCGCCGCGCAGCACTTCGGCGTAGGCCTGCGCGCTGGCCGGGCCGATGTCGAGGATCATGCCTTGGCCGACCTCGCTCAGCGGCACCGTGCGCGCGGTGCCGTCGGCGTCGAACGCGTCGGCGACCACGGCGTCGGTCGGCAGGTGCAGCGCGACGCCCTTCGCGAGCGCGCCCGCGATGATGCGCTGGGCCGGAATCAGATCGGGATCGCGCAGCGACTTGCCGACCTCGATGCCCTGCGCGGCGAGGAACGTGTTGGCCATCCCGCCGCCGATCACGAACGCGTCGACCCGCGCGAGCAGGTTCTCGAACACGCCGACCTTGTCGACCACCTTCGCCCCGCCGATCGCGCACACGAACGGCTGCACCGGGTGCTCGGTCAGCCGGGTCAGCGCGGCCAGCTCGGCTTCCATCAGGAAGCCCGCGTACGCCGGCAGGTCGGCCGCGACGCCGGCGGTCGAGGCGTGCGCGCGGTGCGCGGTCCCGAACGCGTCGTTGACGTAGACGTCCGCCAGCGTCGCGAGCTGCTGCGCGAACGCGTGGTCGTCGGCTTCCTCGCCGGGGTAGAAGCGAACGTTCTCGAGCAGCGCGAACCCGCCGTTCGGAATCGCCGGCGTGACGTCGGCCGCGAGGCTGGTGACCGGCGTGTCGATGAAGCGCACCTCGGTGCCGAGCAGCTGGGCGAGCCGGTCCGCGATCGGGCGCAGGGAGTACTTCGGGTCGGGCTTGCCGTCGGGCCGGCCGAGGTGCGAGACGATCACCGTCTTCGCGCCCTGCTCGGCCAGCCAGCGCAGCGTCGGCAGCGCGGCGGTGATGCGCGTCTCGTCGGCGATCGCGCCGCTCTTCATCGGGACGTTGAGGTCTTCGCGCAGCAGCACGCGCTTGCCGCGCACGTCCGCGCCGCGGAGGGTCTTGAACTTCATGGCTGCCTCGTTTTCGACGTGTCGAGCGCAACGTACCCCACCCGGGTCGGCGGGCCGGCCGCGACGAGCAGCGCGGCCGCCGCGCCGCGCTGCGCCGGGATGCCGATCAGCGTGCTGGCGACCGTGCCGAACCCGCCCTCGGTAGTGACCGTCATGGCGTGGTGCGGGTCGGCCGCGTCCTCGCGCCGCAGCAGCGCGGTCCAGCCTTCCCAGTCGCCCGCGCCGGGGTCGGGCGGCGGCGCGGCGCGCAGGTCGTCCAGGTAAGCGCGCACGCGCGGCGCATCCGCCACGTCGCAGCCTTCGGGGGTCAGCATGTGGTGGCCGGGCGCGAGCGCGTCGACCCGCCGCGCGGTGCCGTCGCTGCTGACGGTGAACGCGCGCGTACGATCGGCGACGAGCAGGGTGAAGCCGCGATAGCGCTCCGGCGGCAGCGCGGCGATGGCCCGGGCGGCCGCCGCCGCGTCCAGTTGCGCGAGCGCGCGCACGACCAGTTCGCCGCGGCTGGCTTTGCCCGCCAGCGGCCCGAGCTGGTCGTACGCGTTCACCAGCGTCGCGACGACGCCGTCGTCGTTGAGCCCCAGCCAGCTCCCGCCGCCGGCGCGGTCGCGCCAGGCCAGCGCGCTCGGCGCCGCGGGCCAGTAGCGGCCGGGCAGGTCGAAGGGCCGGTCGAGCCGCTCGTCACGGTTGGTCGCGACCAGCAGCGGCCACGGCTCGCCCGGGCGCCACAGGACCAGCACGGTGCACATCGCGTCAGCGGAAGTGCGCGGCGATGTAGCCGATCCAGCGCCCGTACACGTCGGCGGTCCGCACCGGATCGCGCGGGAAGTGGCCGTCGACCGGCCAGGCCACGAAGGTTGCGTCCTTGCCGTTGTCGCGCAGCGCGCGGTAGTACATCGACGAGGTCGCGAACGGGTCGCGGTTGTCGCCCACGTCGGACAGGATCAGGACCGGCGTGGTGACGTCCTTGGCGTAGGTGATCGCCGAGATGCGGCGGTACTCCGCGGCGTTGCCGCCGACGAACGGCGAGCCGTGGAAGAGCGCCTTGTCGGACTCGGGATCGTCGGCCGTGCCGTAATCGGTCGCCCAGTCGTTGACCGAGGCGCCCGAGACGGCCGCCCGCCAGAGGTGGTACTTGGAGATCATCCAGGCGGTCATGATCCCGCCGTAGCTCCAGCCCGAGACGCCGATCCGGCGCTCGTCGACGATGCCGCGCGCGCGCACCGCGTCGACCGCGGCCATCACGTCCTTGCCCGGGCCCTCGTCGGGATCGTACTGCACCGCGTGCTGGTAGGCGTAGCCGAGGTCGTCGCTGCCGCGGTAGTTCGGCTCGAGCACCAGCCAGCCGCGCGCGGCCATGAGCTGCGCGAGCCGGTCGAACGAGCGTGACGACGAGCCGGTCGGGCCGCCGTGGATCACGAGCACCAGCGGGTACTTCTTGCCCGCCGTGAAGCCGGGCGGGGTGAGCAGCACGCCGTCGGCCGGCGTGCCCAGCGACGTCTGGTACGTCACCGTTTCGGAGCCGGCCAAGTCGAGCGCGGCGACGCGCGCGTTGTAGTCGGTCAGCTTCACCGGCGGGCCGCCCGCCGCGGGGCGGTAGTACAGCTCGGCCGGCGCCTTGGTGGAGGTGCCGACGAACACCATGGACCCGTCGCGCGCGATCGCGTCGTCCAGCGGGGACGTGATGTTGAGCTCGCCCAGATCGATCCGCGCCGGCGCGCCGCCGTCGAGCGGCGCGCGCACGAGCGCGAGCGCCGTGCGGTCGGCGCAGGTGAAGAGCAGCGCGCGCGAGCCGGGTTCCCAGCCGATGGCATGCACCGCGCGGTCGTAGGGGTGCGAGAGCGCGCTGCCCGCGCCGCCGCCGGGCGCGGTGACGTACGCTTCGGTCAGCGCGATCTGGTTGTCGCCCGCGGAGTGCGTGTAGGCGACGTGCTTGCCGTCGGGCGAGAAGTGCGGGTCGGCTTCGTAGCCGGCGTGCGCGGTGAGCTGCGAGAGCTTGCCGCTCGCGACGTCGACCAGGTCGACGTGCGCGCGCACCGCGTCGTTGAGCACGGCGTTGGGCGCGAGCGTGAACGCGATCGCCGTCCCGTCGGCCGACCACGAGAGGGTCGACTGCGCCTCGCCGGCCGCGACGCTCTGCGCGCCGAAGGTGAGCTGCTTGGCTTTGCCCTCGCCGCTGCTCGCGACGACGAACAGGTGCTCGGGGCGGGGCGGCTTGCGGGTGGTGATCGGCGTGTTGCCCACGACGAAGGCGTCGCGGAAGCGGTCGGTGCCCTTGCGCTTGGGCTCGGCGTCGGTCGCGGCGTAGGCCAGCGCGCCGCCGTCGGGCCGCCAGGCGAACTGGTCCACGCCCTCGGGCGCCTTGGTGACCGGGCGCGCGTCGCCGCCGTCCATCGGCATCACGAACACCTGCGCCTTGGCCGCCTCGCCGCTGCCGCTCTCGGCGATGAAGGCGAGCTTCGTGCCGTCGGGCGACCAGGCCGGGTCGGCCAGGCCGCGGCGGTCGTAGGTCAGCGTGCGGCGCGCGTGGGTGCTCAGGTCGATCAGGTCGAGCTCGCGGACGTACTTGTCGTCGTTCCAGGCGATGCGGGTCACGACCACGACGGCGCGCTTGCCGTCGGGCGCGATCGCCGGCGACGACACGCCGACCAGCGCGCGCAGATCGCTCATCTGCAGCGGGCGCGCGCCGGCGGGGCTGCTGACGCACGTAGCCGCCGCGAAGATCGCGGCGGCTACGGGGAGTACGGCGGTGCGGAGACCGGTTCTCACGCGACGGCGGTCGGCATCTTGTCGAGCACCATCTTGGTGACGTCGGCCAGGCGGCACGAGTAGCCCCACTCGTTGTCGTACCAGGCCGCGATCTGGATCAGGTCGCCGTTGGCCTGGGTCAGCTTGGAGTCGACGATCGAGCTGTTGGGGTTCTTCTTGAAATCGCTCGAGACCAGCTCTTCCTCGGTGTACTCGACGTACTCCGCGAGCGGGCCGCTCGTCGCCGCGCCGCGCAGCAGCGCGTTGACCTCGTCGCGCGTCGTGTCGCGCTTCACCTGCACGACCAGGTAGATCAGCGAGACGGTCTGGGTCGGGACGCGCAGCGCGATCCCGTCGAAGCTGCCCTTGACCTCGGGGATGGTGAGGAAGAGCGCCTTGGCCGCGCCGGTCGAGGTCGGCACGATGTTGGTCGCGGCGTTGCGCGCGCGCCGGATGTCCTTGTGCGGTGCGTCCAGGATGTTCTGGTCGTTGGTGTAGGAGTGGATCGTGGACATGAAGCCCTTGACCCAGCCCAGCCCGTCCACGATCGGCTTGACCGCGGTCGCCAGGCAGTTGGTCGTGCACGACGCGTTCGAGATCACGTGGTGCTTGGTGGGATCGTACATGGCGTCGTTGACGCCCAGCACGAGGGTCACGTCCTCGCCCTTGGCGGGGGCCGAGATGATGACTTTCTTGGCCCCGCCGCCGTCGATGTGCAGCCGGGCCTTGGCGGCGTCGGTGAAGAGGCCGGTCGACTCGATCACCACGTCCACGCCCAGGTCGCGCCAGGGCAGCTTGCCCGGATCGCGCTCGGCCAGGACCTTGATCGTCTTGCCGTCGATCGTGATCGCGTCGGCGCTCGCCGACACGTCGCCCAGGTACGTCCCGTAGTTCGAGTCGTACTTGAACAGGTGCGCGCACTCGGCGGCACTGGTCAGGTCGTTGACCGCGACGATCTCGATGCCGGGGTGCCGCTCGAGCAGAGCCTTGGTGAAATTACGGCCGATGCGGCCGAACCCGTTGATACCGATGCGCATGGCGTTTCGCTTTAGGCGGAGGAAAGTTCCGGCTCCTCTCGCTCCCCGCGCAAACGTCTGACGAGTCGCATCAGCGAAGCAAGGCGGCCGTTGATCGTTGCTTTACCCACCGGGGGGCTGCACCTGCGCCCGAGCTCGGCCAGGGTCTCGTCGGGGTGGGCCAGGCGGAGCTGGGCCGCCTCGCGCAGGACGGGCGAGAGGTTGCGCAGACCGTAGGCGTCGGCCAGGTACTGCAGGGCCTCGGACTGGGCCGCCGCGGCGGCGGTCGCCCGGTCCAGGTTGGCGGCTTCGGTGTTGACTAGGCGGTGGATGCGGTTCTTGGTCTCCTTGACCGCGCGCACGTCCTCCAGGCGCAGGATCGCCCCCGAGGCCCCGATCGCGCCCAGCACGGTCACGATCGCGTCGAGGCCCTTGAAGTAGACCACCTGGCGGCCCTTGCGCACGATCGTCCGCGGGGGGAAACCCTCGGCCGCGGTGAGGGCGGCGATCCGCTCGGCTCGGGCGGGGTCGCCGACGACGAACTCGAGGTGGTAACCGTGCTGGGGCGCCGCCAGCGACCCGCAGCACAGGAAGGCCGCCCGCAGCTCGGCCCGCCGCTCGGCCCGCCGGCGCGGCTTGGGCGGCGGCTCGGCCGGCAGCGGCCCGAGGTCGATCTCGAAGGTGGTCGCGCGGTAGAGCCGGGCGTCGTGCCCGCGCCGGACGGGCGCCGCCGAGCGCTGGTC
>CAXTNU010000077.1:0-13477 GCA_964245595.1 uncultured bacterium
AGGAGGTGATCCAGCCGCACCTTCCGATACGGCTACCTTGTTACGACTTCGTCCCCCTTACCTAGCACACCTTAGACGCCTTGCTCCTTGCGGTTGCACGGGCGGCTTCGGGTACACTAAACTCAGGTGACGTGACGGGCGGTGTGTACAAGGCCCGGGAACGTATTCAACGCAGCGTAGCTGATCTGCGTTTACTAGCGATTCCGACTTCATGAAGGCGAGTTGCAGCCTTCAATCCGAACTGGGGATAGGTTTAAGGGATTAGCGTACTATCACTAGCTAGCAACCCGTTGTCCTACCCATTGT
Organism: uncultured bacterium; assembly: GCA_964245595.1. GTDB lineage: Bacteria > Vulcanimicrobiota > Vulcanimicrobiia > Vulcanimicrobiales > Vulcanimicrobiaceae > Vulcanimicrobium. The sequence continues at coordinate 307 of CAXTNU010000077.1, forward strand.
AGCACGTGTGTAGCCCGAGACGTAAGGGCCATGCTGACTTGACGTCATCCCCACCTTCCTCCGACTTCTCATCGGCGGTCTCGCGTGAGAGATCCTTGCGGACCAACACACGACGAGGGTTGCGCTCGTTGCGGGACTTAACCCAACACCTCACGGCACGAGCTGACGACAGCCATGCAGCACCTGTCACTAGGTTCCCTTGCGGGAAAGCCTACTTTCGTAGGATGGCCTAGGATGTCAAGCCTCGGTAAGGTTCTTCGCGTTGCGTCGAATTAAACCACATGCTCCACCGCTTGTGCGGGCCCCCGTCAATTCCTTTGAGTTTTAACCTTGCGGCCGTACTCCCCAGGCGGGATACTTATTGTGTTAACTGCGGCACAGATGGAGTCGATACCACCTACACCTAGTATCCATCGTTTACGGCTAGGACTACCGGGGTATCTAATCCCGTTTGCTCCCCTAGCTTTCGCTCCTCAGCGTCAGAACAACCCCAGGTGATCGCCTTCGCCACTGGTGTTCCTCCCGATATCTACGCATTTCACCGCTACACCGGGAATTCCATCACCCTCTGATTGCCTCAAGATCGATAGTATCGGTGCCGTTCCCCGAGTTGAGCCCGGGTCTTTCTTCACCGACTGTCCAATCCGCCTACGAGCGCTTTACGCCCAATGATTCCGAATAACGCTTGCCCCCTACGTCTTACCGCGGCTGCTGGCACGTAGTTAGCCGGGGCTTCCTCCAAGGGTACCGTCATTATCGTCCCCTTCGACAGTGGTTTACGACCCTAAGGCCTTCTTCCCACACGCGGCGTCGCTCCGTCAGGCTTTCGCCCATTGCGGAAAATTCCTCACTGCTGCCTCCCGTAGGAGTCTGGGCCGTGTCTCAGTCCCAGTGTGGCTGGTCGCTCTCTCAAACCAGCTACCCATCGGTGCCATGGTAGGCCGTTACCCCACCATCTAGCTAATGGGACGCGGTCCCGTCATCGAGCGGATTGCTCCTTTTATCGCCGAAGGATGCCCCTCGGAGACGTATGCGGTATTAGCTAGCCTTTCGGCTAGTTATCCCCCACTCAACGGTCGGTTGACCACGCGTTACTCACCCGTCTGCCACTAGGTATTGCTACCTCGTTCGACTTGCATGTGTTAGGCACGCCGCCAGCGTTAATCCTGAGCCAGGATCAAACTCTCCATAAATTTCATGGAGCTTTTGACAGCTCTGTTCTTCGCTGACTGTTCGGTACATCGATCGCTCGATACGCCGATCGACCCGGATTGCGAATCCGAATCTGGCCGTACGCCTCGCGGCGCCGGCTTCGTCATAAATTGTACGGGACTCGTGCTCGATGCGGACACCCGGTGGAGCCGGGAGAGCCGCAGCACGAATCCTACTCATCTCAAACCAAGACAAACAAAAACGCGGCCCTTTCGAGCCGCGCACCTGTCTGACCGGGCCGAAGACCCACAGACTTATGCGCTACTGCACTGTTCAGTTTTCAAGGAGCAGACGCTTCCGCCCAGCCCTTCGAGGGCCGGATCACTGACCGGACCGGAGTGGCGCGGCGTCAGAGTCAACGAAAGATAGATTACCATCCAGTCACTAACATGTCAACAGTCCGGGCATGGCTTTTTTCCACAAGTCTCTCCCCAGGCCGAGAGTAAGCAACTAGGCCCGCGCGCTCTTCCTACTAGTAGCCCACAGACCCCCAGACTAGGGGCGGAAGGGCGGCGCGGGCGGTTGCTCTCTCCTAGTCCATCCCCGCGGCGAGGTCGCTGGCGGCGCGAACCCCCAGCTTGCGCGAGATCGACTTGGCCTGCACGAACAGGAGCAGGTAGTCGTACCCGCCGGCCTTGGAGTCGGTTCCGCTCAAGTTGAACCCGCCGAACGGGTTCCCGCCGACCAGCGCCCCGGTCGACTTGCGGTTGAGGTAGAGGTTGCCGACGAAGAACTCGTCGGCGGCGCGAGCCAGCCGCTCCTCGCTTGCCGAGTAGACCGCGCCGGTGAGGCCGAACTCGGTGTCGTTGGCGATCTCGAGCGCGTGGTCGAAGTCGCGGGCCTCGATGACGGCCAGAAAGGGGCCGAAGATCTCCTCTTGGGCGATCTTGGCTTTGGAATCGACGTCGGCGAAGACGGTCGGCTCGAAGAAGTACCCTTGCTCACCGGCCAGGCGCTTGCCGCCCGCCACGAGCCGGCCCTCGCTGGTACCGAGCTCGATGTAGCGCTCGATCCGGTCGACCGCCTTCTGGTTGATCACCGGCCCCATGTAGGTGCCGTGGACCGAGGGGTCGCCGACGGTGACGGCTCGGGCGGCGGGGATCAGCTTCTCGAGGAAGCGGTCGTAGACGCGGGCGTCCACGATCGCGCGCGAGCACGCCGAGCATTTCTGCCCGGTGAAGCCGTAGGCGGAGGCGACGACGCCCTGGACCGCCGCGTCGAGGTCGGCGTCGTCGGCGACCACGATCGCGTCCTTGCCGCCCATCTCGGCGATCACGCGCTTGATCCAGCGCTGGCCGGGCGGGGTCTTGGCGGCCAGCTCGTTGATCCGCAGCCCGACGTTCTTGGAGCCGGTGAACGAGACGAAGCGGGTGCGCGGGTCGGTCACCAGCGCCTCGCCCACGCCCAGCGGGTCGCCGGGGACGTAGTTGAGGACGCCCGGCGGCAGGCCCAGCTCGTGCATCAGGTCGACGAACTTGGCCGCGATCACCGCGGCGTCGGGCGAGGGCTTGAGGCAGACCGTGTTGCCGGTGACGAAGGCCGCGGCCGACATGCCGGCCATGATCGCGAAGGCGAAGTTCCAGGGCGGGATCACCGCCCCGACGCCGAGCGGCAGGTAGACGAGGTAGTTGTTCTCGCCTTCGATCGGGACCAGCGGGGGCGGCTGGGCCAGCCGGAGCGCCTCGCGGGCGTAGAACTCGAGGAAGTCGATCGCCTCGGCGGTGTCCGCGTCGGCCTCGATCCACGACTTGCCGACCTCGACCACCATCAAGGCGTTCCAGTCGTCGCGCGTCGCACGGACCCGCTCGGCGGCCCGGAACAGGAAGCCGGCTCGCTCCTGGGCGCTGGTCTTCTTCCACGTCTGGAAGGCCGCGCCGGCCGCGTCGAGGGCGCGCGAGACCTGCTCGGGCGCGGCGTCGTCGATCACCCCGACCACTTCGCTTGGGCGGGCCGGGTTGATCGAGGCGGTCGTGCCGCCACCCTGCAGCCGCTGACCGCCGATCACCAGCGGGTAGCGGCGGCCGAGCTCGGCCCGGACGCGGGCCAGGGCGGCCTCGAACGACGCCCGGTCGGCCGGGTCGGCGAAGTCGCGGATGAGCTCGTTCCGGAAGGGGGCGACGGTGCGCGGGGCGGTGGCAGTCATGGTGAGGAGGCTCCGCGCTCGCCCGGGCCGGTCCCTGCCGCGCGACGTGGCCGAAGTCGTAGCGGGCCGGCCGTCACGTTTGCGAGAATCGGCCCGTATGGTCTACGACATCGCTGTTGTCGGCGGAGGCATCGTCGGTCTCGCCACCACGCGCGAGCTGCTGCTCCGCCATCCTCACCTCCGGGTCGCGAACGTCGAGAAAGAGGATGTCTGGAGCAAGCACCAGACGGGCCACAACAGCGGCGTGATCCACTCCGGGATCTACTACAAACCCGGTTCGCTCAAGGCCAAGCTGTGCGTCGAAGGGCGCAAGCTGGCGTGGGAGTACTGCGACGCGAAGGGCATCGAGTACAAGAACGTCGGCAAGCTCATCATCGCCACCGAGGAGTCCGAACTCGGGCGGCTCGACGATCTGTGGGCGCGCGGGCACGAGAACGGAATCGAAGGCTTGGAGATGCTCGACGCCGGGCAGATCGCGCAGCGCGAACCGTACGCGCGCGGCATCAAGGCGATCTTCTCGCCGGTGACCGGCATCGTCGACTGGGGCCTAGTTTCGCGCACCTACGGCGACGACGCGCGCGAGATGGGCGCGGACATGTTCCTCGGCCACGAGGTGACCAAGATCGAGCGGCGCGCCGGCCTGACCGTGCTCAAGACGCCCAAGGGCGAGGTCCACGCCAAGTCGGTGGTGACCTGCGGCGGGCTCTACAGCGACAAGCTGGGCCGGATGACCGGCGGCAACGTCGACCCCAAGATCGTGCCGTTCCGCGGCGACTACCTGATCCTCAAGCCCGAGAAGGCGTACCTGGTCAAGGGCAACATCTACCCCGTCCCCGATCCCGAGTTCCCGTTCCTGGGCGTGCACTTCACGCCGCGCATGGACGGCTCGATCTGGCTGGGCCCCAACGCCGTGCTGGCGTTCGCGCGCGAAGGCTACTCGTTCTTCACCATCAACCCCACCGAGCTGTGGGACGCGCTCACGTATCCCGGCTTCTTCAAGATGGCCTCGAAATATTGGGAGATGGGCGCGGGCGAGATGTACCGCGACCTGGTGCGCTCGGCGTACGTGAAGGCGCTGCAGCGCTACATTCCCGAGCTCCAGCCCGAGGACTGCCTGCCCGGCCCGGCCGGCGTGCGCGCGCAGGCGATGACCGCCGACGGCGGCCTGGTCGACGACTTCGTGTTCGAAGGTTCCGAAGGCGTCGTGCACGTGCGCAACGCGCCCTCGCCCGCCGCGACGTCGTCGCTGGCGATCGGCAAATACATCGCCGACGACGCCGAGCAGCGCTTCGACCTCTCCAAGCCCTCCATCGCCGTCTAACGCCGCGATGGAGCGCGATTTCGTCGAGGTCGCCTGGCTGCGGGAGCGCCTCGGCGACCCGCGCCTGCGCGTGATCGACGCGCGCAGCGTGCCGCACGGCGGCACGCACGCCATGCCGGCGCCGCGCGCGCAGTACGACAGCGGCCACATCCCGGGCGCGGTGCACCTCGACTACGCCGAGCACCTGAGCGATCCGGCCACGCCGTACGCGACCCGCGTCGCCCCGCCGGACGCGTTCGCGCGCACGCTCGGCGCGCACGGCATCGGCGACGACGCGCTCGTGGTCGCCTACGACGCCGGCACGATCCCGTTCGCCGCGCGCACGGTGTGGATGCTGCGCTACTACGGGCACGCCGAAGCGTACGTGCTGGCCGGCGGCCTGCCGGCCTGGATCGCGGCGGGCGGCGAGGTGTCGACCGAGCCCGTAACGCCGGTCGTGGCGACGTTCACGCCGCGCGAACAGCCGGCGCTGCGCGCCTCGCGCGCCGACGTGCTGGCGATCGCGGAAGGCCGCGCGGACGCGCAACTGCTCGAGACGCAGCGGGACACCACCTACGCGCAGCGCGACCGCGACATCGCGGGCGCGCTGCGGATCAGCGGGAACCAGTTGCTCGAAGACGCGCGCGGCGGGCGGATCGCCGAACCGGCCGCGCTCGCGCGGCTGATCGACGATGCGGGGCTGGACCGCACTCGGCGCACCGTCGTCACCTGCGGCAGCGGCGTGTCGGCTTCGGGCGCGTGGCTGGCGCTGCGCGCGGCGGGCTTCAGCGACGTGGCCGTCTACGACGGCTCGTGGCTGGAGTGGGAGCACGACGGGCTACCCACCGTTCCCAAGCCGGGCTAGGCGTCGGGACGAGCGAAGGCGATCATCTGGTCGGCTTCGCGGTGGTTGGTCCAGAAGTTCGTGCCGTCGAAGGCCAGCGCGCGCACGCGCCACGGAATGCGCGCGATGTCTTCCGCGATCGGTTGGGGACCGCGCGCGTCGACCCGGGTGAGGAAGTACTCCTCGGTCTCCTCGTCGTCGGTGGTGACCGCGTAGAAGCGGCCGTCGACGACGACCTGACCGGCGATCTCGTGCGGGAGCTCGATCACGCTGCCGACCGCGCCGGTCTCGTCGAGCGAGAGGATGCGCTTGTTGTACCACTGGCTGACGTAGAGCCGGTCGCCGTCGTAGGCGAGCTGCGAGCCGGTGTCGTCGGGGGCTGGGATGGCGCCGTCGCGCATCTTGAAGCCGTGGCCGGGCACGAAGCGGCGGATGATCCGCGTGTCGTCCGCGCCTTCGCCGCACATCACGCGCAGCTCGTCGCCGACGACCGTCATGCCCCACGGCCGCCCGGGGGCTTGGCCCTCGTCGCGCGCGGTCCAGCTCGCCGGGTCGATCGAGTACAGCCGGTGCGAGAGCAGCGAGCCCATCCACAGCCGGGTTCCGTCGAACGCGATCGCGTGCGGCTGGGGCGCCGGCGAGGGCAGGCGGCGCAGTTCGGTGACGTTCTCCACACGAGCCGCTTCGCGGCCCCGGCGCGCGCCCCTCGCTAGGCCGTGACGCGCGCCTGGGGCACGCCGACGGAGAGCCCGCCGTCCACGCCCAGCACCTGGCCGGTGGTCCAGGCCGCCTCGTCGGAGAGGAAGTACAGGACTGCGGCGGCGATGTCCGCCGGCTCGCCGATCCGGCCCAGCGGGTGCATGGCGAGCGAGGCTTTGAGCGTCGTCTCGTTCTCCCACGGGCTGCGCGAGAGCGGCGTGCGGGTGAGCGCGGGCGCGACCGCGTTGACTCGGATGCCGTAGCGCGCGTACGAGATCGAGGCGCTCCGCACGAGCCCCTCGACCGCGCTCTTGGCGGCGGCGATGGTCTCGTGATTCGGCAGCCCGGTCGTCGCGGCGACGGTCGAGAACAGCACCGCGCTCCCGCGCCGGCGCCGCATCATCAGCGGCATCACGGTCTTGAGCGCGACGAACGCGCTGGTCGCGTTGGTCTCGAACGTGGCCCGAAAGTCTTCCAGCGACGTGGCGTGCAGCGGGCGCAGGAACACGCTGCCGACCGCATTGACGAGGCCGTCGATTTCGCCGACCTCCGCTTCGGCACGCTGCACGACCTCGCCGAACGCGGCGGCGTCGAGCACGTCGCAGACATACGGCGTCGCACCGGTTGCGCGGGCGGCCTCTTCCAAGCGCGTGGGATCGCGCGCGACGATGACCGCCTTTGCGCCGCCCGCGACGACGCGCCGCGCGACCTCGGCCCCGATGCCGCCCGAGCCGCCGGTGATGAGCACGGTATTCACGTTCGATTAGACGACGCGCCGGGACGGCTGCTCCAAGCCTGTTGCCATGCTGCGAGCGCATGATGGGTATACGATATGGCGGAACCGGCGAACGCTCGGCCGCTGGAAGGAACCTGCACTCATGCTCACGCGTTTATCCAAGTACATCACCGCCACCGGAATGGCGGCCGCCCTCACCGCCGGCGCGCTGCCCAAGCCCGCGGCGGCGGACACGCAGTCGACGATCAACACCGCGCTGGGCGCGGCGGCGGTCATCGGCGGCCTCGTCCTCTACAACAACTACCAGCACAAGAAGCAAGCCGCGAACGCCGTGGTCGGCTACACCCGCAACGGCGGCACGGTCTACGGCGACGGCCGGATCGTGACGGCGAACGGGCAGACGATCTACCCGAACAGCAACGGGCAGTACCCCTGGGGCCAGACCGCCTACTACAACCAGAACGCGAACGGCTACACCTACGACACGCAGCGCACGGGCCGCTATGACAACACGCACCGCCACGGGAACGGCTATGCGAACGGCACCGGCTACGTGAACGGAAAGCGCTACGGCAACGCCAACACGATGTCGAACCACGGGCGCCCGCCGGCGCAAGCGCCGGCCAGCGGCGAGCGGCGCGGCCACAACCACCCAAACGACCATGGCGACCAGCACCAGCGCTGACGTTTACACCGGAGCGCTCAAACGCGAGGGCCGCGGCGCACGACGCCGCGGTCCTCCGTTCGTTTCAGGAGCCTCGCTGGTTCAGTGTGGCATCTCGTCGTCATCGAGGCCGAAGTAGTGGCCGAGCTCGTGGATCACGGTCTCGCGCACCTCGTGGACGGCCTCGGCGCGGGTGCGGCAGACGCGGTTGATCGGGCCGCGGAAGATCGCGATCTCGTCGGGCAGCAGCGTCATGTCGTACGTGCGCTCGGTCAGCGCGACGCCGCGGTAGATACCAAGCAATTCCGCGCCGCCCTCACCACCGTTCTCGCCCTCACCATCACTCTCGCCGTCGTCGTCCAGCGCTTCGAGGTCTTCGGCGCTGGGCTCGTCCTCGACCGCGATGACGATGTTCTGGACCATCGCGGCGAAGCGTTCGGGCAGCGCGTCGAGCGCTTCGCCGACGACGCGCTCGAACTCCGCCCGGCTCAGCCGTCCACCGTCGTTCGCACCCACGTCAGACCCCGAGGTACGCCTTCTTCACCTGCGGGTCGTCGAGCAGCCGCGCCGATGGGCCGCTCAGCGTGATGCGGCCGGTTTCGAGCACGTAGGCGCGCGAGCTCACCTCGAGCGCAGTCTGCACGTCCTGCTCGACGATCAGGATCGAGACGCCGGTCGCATGGATCGTCGCCAGCACGTCGATCAGCGCGTCGACCAGCACCGGCGCGAGGCCCAGCGACATCTCGTCGATCAGCAGGAACTTCGGGCGCGCCATCAGCGCGCGCGCGATCGCGACCTGCTGCTGCTCGCCGCCCGACAGCTTGCCGGCGAGGAAATCGAACCGCTCGCGCAGGCGCGGAAGCATGCCGAGAATCCGCTCGAGATCGCTCTTGACCTCGTTGTCGCGGCGCAGGTAGGCGCCCATGAGCAGGTTCTCTTCGACCGTCAGCGAGCCGAACAGGCGCCGGCCCTGGGGCACCTGCAGCACGCCGGCCTTGACGATGCGGTCGGGTTCGAGCCCGGTCAGCGGCACGTCGCCGTAGCGCGCGCTCCCGCTCCAGGTCTTCACCACGCCGCTGATCGCGCCGAGCAGGGTCGACTTGCCGGCCCCGTTGGAGCCGATCAGCGCGACGATCTCGCCCGGCTCGACCCGCAGCGAGACGTCCCACAGCACCTGCGTGTCGCCGTAACCCGCGTTCAAGCCCTCCAAGACGAGCGCGCTAGCCGCGGCGCCCGCGGCCGGCGCGGCGGTCGACACGGCGCTCATGCGCCGGCCTCCGACGCATCAGGGCGTACCGCTTGCGGGCCCGCCGTTTCCGCTCGCTCGCCTTCCGTGCGCTGCGCCGCGGCGCGCTCGCGCGCGATGACGGCGAGCTGTTCCTGGCGCTTGACCCAGCGCGAGCCGAGGTAGGCTTCGATCACTTGCGGCGAGGCCAGCACGTCCGAGGGCGCGCCCTGCGCGATCTTCTTCCCTTCGGCCAGCACCACGATGGTGGTCGAGATCGACACGATGGCCTTCATCAGGTGCTCGACCACGATCAGCGTCACCCCGCGCGCGTTGACCGCGCGCAGCAGGTCGAGCGCTTCGTCGACCTCGGTCGCGTTGAGGCCGGCCATCACCTCGTCGAGCAGCAGCACCTCGGGGTCGAGCGCGAGCGCCTTGGCGACTTCCAAGCGCTTGCGGTCGGGGATGGTCAGGTCGCTGGCCGCCTTGTCCGCGACGCGCGCCAGGCCCACGATCTCGAGCAGCTCCTGCGCGCGCTCGAACGACGCGCGGGTCGAGCGCTTGGCGCCCTGGCGGCCGTACATCGCGCCGACCGCGACGTTCTCGCGCACGCTCAAGCTGGCGAACGGCTTGACGATCTGGAACGTGCGCGCGATGCCGAGGTGGCAGACCGCGTGCGTCGGCACGTCGGCGATCCGCTTGCCGCCGTAGCTGACCGCGCCGGTGGTCGGCTTGTAGACCCCGCTGATGACGTTCATCAGGGTCGTCTTGCCCGAGCCGTTGGGTCCGATCAGCCCGACCACCGAGCCGCGCTCGACGTCGAAGGTCACCTCGCTGAGCGCCCAGAGGCCGCCGAAGCGCATGCCGACGTTCTCGATCCGCAGCGCGACGCCGGCGCCGTTCGCGCTCGCTTCCGCGACGCTCATGCTTTGAACGCCGCGACGCTCTTGAGCCAGGTGCGGGCGCCGCCGCGCAGGCCGAAGAGCCAGACCAGACCGCGCGGGAGCAGCAGCACGACCAAGACGATCACCGCTCCGAAGAACAAGGTGTGGATCTTGATGAAGGAGCGGGCCAGGATCTCGTTCACGCCGGACAAGATCAGCGCGCCGATGAAGGGGCCCGCGACGGTGCCGATCCCGCCCAGGATGGTCATCACGATCGGGAAGACGTTGGCGTCCTCGGCAAAGGCGATGCTGGGGTCGACGAAGCCGTTGGCGGACGCGAACACCGCGCCCGCGGCGCCCGCGATCGCGGCGCTGATCGCCCAGGCGACGATCTTGTAGCGGGTCGCCGAGATGCCAAGCACCGCCGCGGCATCCTCGTTCTCGCGGATCGCGACGAAGGCATAGCCCAGCTTCGAGCGCGCGATCAGGAAGGTCGCCCCGATCGCCGCCAGCGCGACCGCCCACGAGGCGTAGTAGTAGAGCGAGAAGTGGACCTGATCGACCTGTTTGAGCGCGAGGCCGCCGGTGCCGCCGAAGGCGTCGAGGTTGCCCACGATGTCGGCCACCGCCAGCGACAGCCCCAGTGTGGCGATGCCGAAGTAGTGGCCCCGCAGGCGCAGCACGGCAAGGCCCACGAGCCCGGCGAAGGCCGCGTTCACGACCATCGCGAGCGCGATGCCGGCCAGCAGGTTGTCCAGCCCGTGGGCGCTGAGCAGCGCCGCGCAGTAGCAGCCCAGCCCAAAGAACACGACGTTGCCGAACGAGACGTAGCCGGTGTAGCCGCCGATCATGTTCCAGCCGTAGGCCAGCGCGACGTAGGTCAGGATCGTGCGGAACAGGGTTTGATAACCGGGCAGCGCGACCGGGACGAACAGCAGCGCGACCATCAGGCCGAGCGCGATCCACAGCGCGAGCGGGTTGCCGGTGATTCCGCCCAGGCCGATGCGCCGCAGCACGGCGCCGGTCGCGGCGCTGCTCACGCGGTCGCGCGCCCCATGATGCCGGTCGGGCGGACGATCAGCACGATCAGCAGCACGATCAGCGCGACCGCGTCCTGCAGGCCGGTGCCGCTGATGTGCTGGCTGCCGATGGTGAAGTCGAGCTGCGAGGCGAAGGCCTCGACGATCCCGTACGCCAGCCCGCCGACCAGCGCGCCCTGCACCGAGCCGAGGCCGCCCAGCACGCAGACGACGAAGGCCTTGATGAGGAACGGCTGGCCCATCGCCGGGTTGAGCGAGTACGAGAGCGAGAGCAGCGTGCCGGCGACGCCCGCCAGCCCCGCGCCCAGGCCGAACACGATCGCGTAGATGCGCGCCACGCGCACCCCGGCGAGCTGCGCCGCGCCGATGTCCATCGCGGTCGCGCGGATCGCGCGGCCGGTGCGGGAGCGGGTCAGCCAGAGGTGCATCACGCCGGTGATCGCGAGCGCCGCGATCAGGGTGTAGACCTTGGCCCACGGCACGGTCACCCCGCCCAGGGTGAAGTTCGTTCCCGAGTAGGCGGTCGTCACGCCGCGCGTGTCGCCGGCCCAGATCTGCAAGGCGACGTTGACGATCAGCAGCGAGAGCCCGAAAGTGAGCAGGAACGTGGTCAGCAGCGGCGCGCGGGTGACCCAGTTGATCAGGTAGCGCTGGATCAGGTAGCCCAGCGCGAACAGCAGCGCGAACGAGATCGGCAGCGACAGGAACGGGTCGAGGTGGAAGCTCGTGAAGAGCTGCCACGTCACGTACGCCCCGAGCATGATGAACGCCCCGTGCGCGAGGTTGATGATGTTCATGATGCCCCAGACGAGCGAGAAGCCCAGGGCCACCACGGCCAGGATCCCGCCCGCGAGAATACCGTTGACGAGATCCTGAGCCAGGAGGTGCACTTACGTGTTCCTCTAGTGCGGATCGGACGAAGTCCGAACGCGACGGGTGAGCGCGCAGCGCTCACCCACTAGCGCGAGCCCCAGGCGGGGGTGGGGTACTTGGCCTTGGCCTCGGCCAGGCCGGCCGGCCAGACGGTGACCAGGCGCCCGTTCTGGATCTGGTTGACGACCATCGGCTTGAAGACGTTGATGCCGCGGCTGTCGAACTTGATGATGCCGTAGAACGTCGTCACGTCGAGCTTGGCCAGCGCGGTGCGGACTTTCTCGGTGTCGAGCGAGCCGGCGCGCTGCAGCGCGTACTGGTACGCCAGGCACGTCGCGGTCGATTCGGCGTTGTGGTAGTCGGGCCGGTGCTTGTACACGGCCTCGAACGCCTTGGCGTACTCCTTGGAGCTCTGGTAGAAGCCGGGGTCGCCCTTGTACTTCACCGCGTCCGACCACTGCGCGCCGCCGTAGACGTCGTTGGCGTCCTTGCCCAGCGAGTTGGTGAAGTCGGGGGTGTCGGGACCGACCGAGTAGCCGTACATCTTGGCCTGGACGTTCTGCTCCTTGAGGCCCTTCTGCACCAGCAGCGCATCCTGCAGGTGCCCGGCATTGAGGATGATGTCGGGGTTCGCGGCCTTGACCGCCGAGACGATCGACGAGACGTCGGTCGCGGTGTCGGGATACTTGTTGTTGTAGACGACCTTCATGCCGTGCGCGGTGGCCCAGTCGGCCGCGCCCTGCGCGACTTCTTGCGAGAACGAGTCGCTGGCGGCGGTGATCGCCACGCTCTGAGGAGCGGGCTTCTGCTTGGTCGCCATCTCGAGCAGGCCCTCGAGGTAGCGCTTGGCCGGCGAGAGCACGGCGAACGAGTACTTGAAGCCCTGGCTGAAGATCTTCTCGGCGGCGCCGTTGCCCTCGACCATCGGGATCTTCTTGCGCTCGACGAGCTGCGCCACGGTGAACGCGGTGCCAGAGCCGTAGGGCCCCAGGATGTAGTTCACGTGGTCCTGGTCGATCAGGCGTTCGGCGAGCTGCGCGGCGGTGGCCGGCTTGGACTCGTCGTCGTAGTACTTGATGTCGACTTTGTACGACTTGGCGCCGACCTTGATGCCGCCGTGCTTGTTGACGTAGTTCTTCCAAAAATCGTAGCCCTCTTGGGTCAGGTGACCCTCCTTGGTGAGAGAGCCGGTCAGCGAGACGGCGGAGCCGAACACGATCGTGTCGCCTGCTGCGGCGGCGGGCTGGACGTGCGCGGTGCTTGCGAATGCGGTCGCCAGCGCGAGCGCGCCGACCAACGACGGACGGTAGTGCATCAGACCTCCGAAACGCAACGAAGTTGGGTGCTACGATAACGCCCCGCCCCGGCATTTCCTTCCGCCGCGCGAATCGCTCCCGCAAAGATTCGTGCCGTGCCCGGACCCGCACGGCCGGTGCTAGCGCACCGGCAGCGCCGCCCGGAGCGCGGCGGCGTAGGCGCCGGCCGCGCGCGCCGCTTCGGCGCCCGTGCGCCCGCGGTAGGCGTCGATCAGCGCGCTGCCCACGATCACCC
>CAXTNU010000078.1:0-13413 GCA_964245595.1 uncultured bacterium
TGACGCGGCCCGGCTCGCCGCCCCCGCGGCGCGCACGGAGCCCGCGCTAGCGGTGGAACGGGCCGCCGCGCTGGGGGCAAATCTCAAGCAAACCGTGCTCGCCCTCGCCGCCGACGGAGCCGCGCCCGAGCCGCTCGGACCGGCGCTGGCGGGTGCGCTCACCGCGCTGACCGCGGTCCAGACGCAGGCCGCGCAACTGCTCGCCGGGCGGCCGGACGGGCTGGCGTTCACCTTGCCGCTGACGACGCCGTTCGGCCAGCAGAACGCGCGCATCGCGCTTGGGCGCGAAGCGCCGCAGGGTGGCGGCGCGCCGCTCGACGGGGCGAACTTCCGGATCGCGTTCGTGCTCGAGACCGCGCACTACGGCACGGTCGCGCTCGACTTGGTCACCGTCGGGCGCGACGTCACGGTCGACGTGCGGGCCGAGAGCGCGCTCGCGGTGCGCGCCTTCCGCGACGCGCTGGGCGGCCTGACCGCGCGCCTGGAGTCGCTGCGCTACCGCGTCGCATCGGCTGGTGCGGTTATGAGCCCGATCGCCTCCGGGCCTGCGCCGGCGCAGCCCGCCGCTCGCGCCGCCGGCGCGGTGGGCCGCGCGGCGTGACCGCGCGCTACTACGACGCGCGACGCAACCCGCCGCAGCGCCCCGCCGCGGCGGCCCTGGCGTACGATCCCACCGGCTCCGCGCCGCCCGAGATCGTGGCCACCGGGCGCGGCTTGGCGGCGGCGGAGATCGTGCGCCTGGCGCGCGAGCACGACATCCCGGTCCACCAGGACGCCGGACTGGTCGAGGCGCTGTCCAAGCTCGAAGTCGGGACGACGATCCCCTACGAGCTGTACGCGGTCGTGGCCGAAGTGCTCGCCTTCGTCTACGCGGTCGACGCGCAAGCCGCATCGTAGACCGGAGAACCGCGCACGCGCCGAAGCCGCGTCCGCGTGAGGCCTGCTCGATGGCCGCTTCACGGGCTACGACGTCGACGTTGCCGGCCCGCTGAGCGCGCTCGCGCGGGTCTACTCCGGGTACAGCGTGGTCGGCAGACCGTGCTCGATCAGCCCGACGTCGCTGTCGTGGCTGGCGTCGACCTTGTACAGCTCGTACTTGCCGTCCGCCGCCGCGGCGCGGTACTTCGTGCGCAGCCTATCCAGCGCGGCGAGGTCGAGGGGCAGGAAGTCGTTCGCGATGCGGACGTGGTGGTCGAGCACCGCTTGCGAGTCGATCCCGGTCACCGTCGTGACGATGCCCGGCAGCGACATCGCGTAGCGCAGCGCGTCGTCGGGGTCGACGCCGGCCGGCGCGAGCCGGCGGCCGTCGAAGAACGCCTTCATCCCGAGCGGCGCGATGCCGCGCTCGCGCGCCAGCGGGAGCACCGCGCGCTCGAAGCTGTCGTAGCTCGCGTCGAGCACGTTGAGCGGCATCATCACGGTGTCGAAGGGGAAGCCGCGCTCGATCATCTCGCGCAGGATCGCGGGCCGCTTGTGGCCCGCGATGCCGACGAAGCGTACCTTGCCGGCCTGCTTGGCCTGGGCGAACGCTTCGAGCAGGCCGCCCGGGGCGTAGTAGCGCGCCGGGTCGTCCTCGTAGATGCACTCGTGCACCGACCAGAGGTCCAAGCGGTCGGTCCCCAGGCGGCGGAGCGACTCGTCGAGCTGGCGCAGCGCCACGTCCGCGCCGCGCCCGTGCGTGCAGACCTGGTCCATCAGGAACACGGCGTCGCGCTTGCCCGCTGAGGCGAGCGCCTTGCCCATGCGCTCCTCGCTGCGGTGCCGGTGGTACTCCCAGGCGTTGTCCAGGAACGTCACGCCGGCGTCGACGGCGGCGTGCAGGAGGCGGATCGCCTCGCGCTCGTCCGGGATGCGGCCCAAGTGGTAGCCGCCGAAGCCGATCGCCGCCACCCCGACGCCCGGTGCGATCTCGCGCTGCGCAATCATGCGGGCCCGCTACGCTCCACCAGCGAACCGGACCTACCCGTGAGTTGGTTCGCGAAACTGAAGACCGCGCTGACGAAGACGCGCGAAGCGTTCGGCGGCGAGCTCGAGACGATGGCGCTGGCGCGCCGCCCGGTCGACGCCGAGCTGTGGGACGATCTGGAGGAGCTCCTGCTGCGAGCCGACTTCGGCGTCCCGACGACGCTCAAGATCGTCGCGGCGCTCAAGGGCGTCGCCAAGCAGGACCGCTACGAGACGAGCGACCAGGTCGTGACCCGCTTCCGGCGCGACGTGCAGAACTTCCTGACCCTGCCCGAGATGGGGCTCGACCTCAAGGGCAAGCCGGCGGTGGTGCTGGTGGTCGGGGTCAACGGGAGCGGCAAGACGACCACCATCGGCAAGCTGGCCACCCTGCTGCGCAAGCAGCGCAAGCGGGTGATGGTCGTCGCCGCCGACACGTTTCGCGCCGCGGCCGCCGAGCAGCTCGCGATCTGGGCCGAGCGCGCGGGCGCGGAGTACATCCGGGGCGCCGAGGGCAGCGATCCGTCGTCGGTGGTGTTCGACGGGATGAGCGCGGCCAAGGCGCGCGGGGTGGACGTGGTCCTGGTCGACACCGCCGGCCGGCTGCAAACGAAGACCAATCTGATGGAAGAGCTCAAGAAGATGCGCCGCATCATCGAGCGCGAGACCGGCGCCCCGCCGGCCGAGACGCTGCTCGTGGTCGACGGCACGACCGGCCAGAACGCGCTCTCGCAGGCCAAGCTCTTCAACGAAGCGACCCAGCTCACCGGGGTGGTGGTGACGAAGCTCGACTCGACCGCGAAGGGCGGCGTGCTGGTGGGGATCGTGGACCAGCTCGTCGTGCCGGTGAAGTACATCGGCCTGGGCGAGTCCGTCGACGCGCTGCAGGCGTTCGATCCGGCGCAGTTCACCAAGGCGCTGTTCGAGACGGCCGCGTAGCGCCGCCCGGCGGGTGACAGCAGTCACCGCCGCCTGCTTCGGCCCAGGCCTATCCTACGAGGACCAGAGCTACTCGGAAAGCGTGGTTCCTCGTGCTCAAGATCGCGGTCTACGGTAAGGGCGGCATCGGGAAAAGCACCTTCTCGTCGAACCTGTCGGCCGCGTTCGGGCGGCTGGGGAAGAAGACGATCCAGGTCGGCTGCGATCCCAAGCACGACTCGACGTTCACCCTGACCGGGACGCTGATCCCGACCGTGGTCGAGGTGCTCTCCTCGTACAAGTTCAAGAGCGACGAGATCGAGCGCGAGGAGATCGTGTTCCCCGGCAAGTTCGGGGTCGACTGCGTCGAGGCGGGCGGCCCGCCGGCCGGGGCGGGCTGCGGCGGCTACGTCGTGGGCGAGACCGTCAAGCTGCTCGAGAAGTTCGGCATCTACCAGGACTACGAGGTGATGGTCTTCGACGTGCTGGGCGACGTCGTGTGCGGCGGCTTCTCGGCCCCGCTCCAGCACTCCGAGCAGGTCATCATCGTCGCGACCAACGACTTCGACTCGATTTTCGCTGCCAACCGGATCGCGACCGCGATCGGGATCAAGCAGAAGAGCGGCGGCGGCCAGCTCGCTGGGATCGTCGCCAACCGGGCCAGCGATTTCGAGCTGGTCGGGCCGTTCGCCGAGCGCATCGGCACGGTCTGCCTGACCAACATCCCCGACAACGACGCCGTCCGCCGCAGCCGCCTGACCGCCCAGACCGTGTTCGACTACGAGCCCGAAGGCACGCTCGGCAAGCCCTGGATGGACCTCGCGCAGCGGATGCTCGACGGCGTGCCGTGCAGCGTGCCGACCCCGATCCCCGAGCGCGAGCTGTTCGGCATCC
Organism: uncultured bacterium; assembly: GCA_964245595.1. Lineage (GTDB taxonomy): Bacteria > Vulcanimicrobiota > Vulcanimicrobiia > Vulcanimicrobiales > Vulcanimicrobiaceae > Vulcanimicrobium. The sequence continues at coordinate 3,757 of CAXTNU010000078.1, forward strand.
TCGGGGCGGATTACGTGCGCACGCCCGAAGCGGCGCTGGCCGTCGCGGGCGCGCGCTAGCTTTCGCGGCGGGTCGGGCCATCGAACGCGACGACTTCTGCTCGCTCGCCCCGATCGGCTGGCTGCACCACAAGATGCAGGACAGCTTCTTTCTGGTGGTCGGCACCGGCTCGTGCCAAGGGTTCTTGCAGACGGCGCTGGGGGTGATGATCTTCGCCCAGCCGCGCTTCGCGACCGCCATGCTCGACGAGGACGACTTGGCCGGGCGCGATACGCTCGAAGCACTGCGGCCGCTGGTGCAGGCGGTCGTCGCCGAGCACGCGCCCAAGGCGATCTTCCTGGGCTCGACCTGCACGCCCGAGATCCTCAAGATGAACGTGCAGGGCTGCGCCGCGCCGCTCGAGCGCGAGACCGGCGTGCGCGTCTACCCGGCGCGCATGGACGGCTTCGATGCCTCGTACACGCAGGGCGAGGACCACGTCCTGAGCGCGATGATCGAGCGCGCCCCGCGCACCGACGAGGCCAACCTGGTGATCCTGGGCTGTCTCTCGGCGCTGGAAGAGACCGAGATTCGGCTGGAGTGCAAGGCGATGGGCCTGCCCGCGCCGGCGTTTTTGCCCGCCGAGAGCGCGCTCGACGTGCCGGCGATCGGGCCCAACACCGTGCTGGCGCCGGTCCATCCCTACCTGTTCGACGCGTGCTCGTATGCCGCGCGCGAGCGCCGCTGCAAGCTGCACGCGACGGTGTTCCCCTACGGACCCGACGGGACGCGGGCGTTCTACGAGACGCTTGCGGCGGCGTTCGGCAAGACCGTGTCCTACGAGCAGCGCGAGCGCGAGGCGTGGGCCGCGTGCGCGCGCGAGACCGAGGCACTGCGCGGGCGCTCGGTCGCCTTCGCGTCCGACGCGCTGCTGGAACTGCCGCTGGCGCGCACCCTGCGCGCGGCCGGCGCGACCGTCCCGTTCGTCGCCACGCCGCGGGTGTACCGCAAGTTCCACGCGCGCGAGACGGCGCTGCTCGCCGGGGTCGAGGTGCTCGAAGCGCCCGACCGCTTCGACGTCTTCGCGCGGCTCTCCGACGTGCGCCCCGACGTGGTGGTGGCCAACCTCAACGTCGCCAACGCCCTCGAGGGAATGGGTTTCACGGTCAAGTGGTCGACCGAGCTGACCTTCCAGCCGATCCGCGGCTTCTCGGCCGCGCCGGGGCTGTTCGCGCTGTTCGCCAAGACCCTGCGCCGGCACGACACCTTGGCACGCACGCGTGACGCGGTCGGCTCGCCGGCGCGCCCGATCGACATGAGCTTTTTTCGCCCCGCGCCGCCCGCGCTGAGCGAGCGCGCGTCGTGAAGCTCGCGGTCTGGGCGTATCAGGCTCCGGCGCACGTCGGCGTGAGCCGGGCGGCCTCGTCGTTCGCCGGCGTGCACACGATCGTGCGCGCGCCCAAGGGCGACGGCTACTCGACGATCATGCTGGCGATGTTCGAGCGGCTCGGCGTGCCGCCGCCACTCACCTTCGCGGCGATGAGCGAGGCCACGCTGGCGGGCGAGGCGGCCGACATCGGGCGCGCGATCCGCGACGTCGACGAGCGCTTCGCTCCGGGCGCGATCGTCGTGACGCGCAGCGCGACGGCCGCGGTGCTGCAAGAGCCGCTCGACGGCGAGATCGCGATGATCCCGCCCGGCACGATCCGCGCCGACATCGTGCAGGCCGACACCCACCCGGTCCGCGACACCGAGTTCAGCGCATTCGCCAAGACCGTGCGGCAGATGGTCGACACCTACGCGCAAGACGGTCACCGCCGCACGCCCGAGCCCTCGGTGAACATCATCGGGCCGGCGCTGCTGGGCTTTCACGACCGCTCGAACGTCGAGTCGCTGCGCCGCCTGTTCGGCGACCTGGGCATCCGGGTGAACGCGGTCGTGCCGCTGGGCGCCTCGCTGGACGACCTGCGCACCATCGGCCGCGCTTGGCTGAACGTGCCGACCTCGTCCGAGCTGGCGCTCCCGACGATGGAGCTGCTGCGCGAGCGTTTCGAGACCCCCTACGTGAGCGAGGTCCCCTACGGCGAGGCGGGCACCACCCGCGTCGTCAACGAGATCGCGCGCCTGCTGGAGATCCCGCGCGCGCGGGTCGCCCACGCCGCGCGCGACGCGATGCTGGGCTGGTACGCGCGCACCGTCGACGCGCACGCGCTCAGCGGCAAGCGGGTCGGCGTGTTCGGCGCACCCTCGGCCGCGGCCGGCATCGCGCGCGTCCTGCGCGAGGAGCTCGACATGCAGATCGAGTTCTGCGGCACCTACGTCACCGACCAGGGCGCCTGGCTGCGCGAGCGCGTCGCCGACCTGGGCTGCGAGCTGCTCGTCAGCGACGACTACCGCGAGGTGGCGGCGCAGATCGACCGCACCCGGCCCGACATCGTGTTCGGCTCGCAGATGGAGCGCCACTCGGCCAGCCGCTTCGGCGTGCCGTGCGCGGTGATCTCGCCGCCGGCCCACATCCTGAACTTTCCCCTCGGGTACGAGCCGTTCGTCGGCTACGACGGCGCCAACCACATCGGCGACCTGGTGAACCGAACCCAGGTCCTCGGCTTGGAGCACCATTTGATCGAGACGTTCGGGCCGCGCAACCAGGGCCGCTTCGCCGAAGCGGCGCCCGAAGGCGTCGAGGAACCGGCGCTGCCGGTCGCCGCGGCCGGTTCGAACGGCACCGCCGCGGCTGCGGGGCCGCAGTGGGATGCTAGCGCCGAGCGGCTGCTCGGGCGCATTCCGTTCTTCGTGCGCAAGAAAGCCCGCACCAACGTCGAGACGTACGCGCGCGAGCGCGGCATGGCGCTGATCGACGAGGCGACGGTGCTGGCCGCGCGGGAGCACGTCGGTGGCTAAGGACACGCCGGTCGTCGGCGAGCGAGCCGCGCCGGGCGAGCGGAGCGTGCTGGGCGAAACCGCGCGCTCCAGCGTGGTGACCGCGCGCGAGTTCGCCGCGATGCTGATTCCCTTCACCAACAAGGAGCGCGGGGCGGCGCGCATCAACGACTCGCTGCGCAGCTTCGCCAAGCCCGGCACCTGGTTCGCCCCGATGTGGGCGATCATGGTCGGCGCGATCGCCTCGCCGGCCAGCCACTGGGACTTCCCGACCATCGGGCGCATCCTGCTCGCGATGGTGATGGCCGGCCCGCTGCTGTGCGCCTTCTCCCAAGTCGTCAACGACCACTTCGACCGCGACGTCGACCGCATCAACGAGCCCGACCGGCCGACCGCGGCCGACCGCCTGGGCGGGCGCACCGTCGCGATCGTGGCGCTGGTCCTGGCGGCCCTCGCGCTCGGAATCGCGTTCGCGCTGGGCCGGCTGGTCGGCGAGCTGGCGCTGGGCGGAATGCTGCTCGCGCTCGCCTACAGCGTGCCGCCGATCCGCCTCAAGGCGCGCAACGGCTGGTACGCCAACGCCGCCTGCGCGTTCTCGTACGAAGGCTTCGCCTGGGTCGCCGGCACGGCCGCGTTCGGGCACCTGACGACCGGCACGCTCGTGCTGGCGTCGCTCTTCTCGCTCGGCGCGCACGGCCTGATGACGCTCAACGACTTCAAGAGCCTGGCCGGCGACAAGGCGCTCGGCCTGCGCTCGCTGCCGGCGATGCTCGGCCCGTGGCGCGCGCTGCTCGCCGCGCTGCTGTTCATCGATCTGTTCCAGTTGCTGGCGGTCTGCTACGTGCTGGCCAACCAGCAATGGATCGAAGCGCTCGCCATGCACCTGCTGCTGCTGGTCCAGTTGCCGATGCAGTTGCGGCTCGCGCGCGATCCCGCCAAGAACGCGCCCGTGTACTGCGCGAGCGCGATCCCGCCGTTCTGCTGGTCGATGCTCGCGGCGGCGCTCGCCGTGCGCTTCGGAGGGTTCTGAATCGTGAAAGTCGTGGTCGTCGGAGCCAACTGCGGCGGCAGCGTCGCCGCGCGCGACCTGGCCCAAGCCGGGGCCGAGGTGATCCTGCTCGAGCGCGACGTCAAGCGCAAGAAGCCGTGCGGCGGCGCGATTCCGCCCAAGGCGATCAGCGAGTTCGACATCCCGCGCTCGATCGTCGAGCGGACCGTCACGCAGGCGGCGGTGATCGGGCCGAGCGGGTCGACGGTCGAGATGGACGTGCGCGGCTCGGTGCCGCGCCCGGACGACTACATCGTCATGCTCACCCGCGAGGTGCTCGACCGCACGCTGCGCGCCAAGGCCGAGGACGCCGGCGCGGCGCTGCGCGAGGCGGCCTACGTGGCGCAGGAAGCCCAGCCCGACGGCACGGTTCGGGTGAAGGTGCGCTATCGTGACGAGCGCGAGGAATGGCTGAACTGCGATGCGCTGATCGGGGCCGACGGCGCCGGCTCGTCGGTGGCCAAGTCGGTCGGCCGGCCGGCCGTCAAGCACGCGACCGCGATCCAGGAGCGGCTGGCGCTGCCCGACGACGCGATGGCGTACTACGAGAACCGGGCCGAGCTGTACCTGGGCGACGACATCTCACCCGACTTCTACGGCTGGGTGTTCCCCAAGAGCGATCACGTCGCGGTCGGCACCGGCTGCCGGCCCGAGCACAGCAACCGCGCCTACGCCTTCCTCGAAGGCGTCAAGGCGCGCGCGGGCGGCAAGCTGCGCGGCGCGCGGCGGATCCTGCTCGAAGGCCACCCGCTCCCGATGCACCGCAACAAGAAGCTCGTCTTCGGGCGCACGCTGCTGGTCGGCGACGCCGGCGGCATGGTCGCCCATACCTCGGGCGAGGGCATCTACTTCTCGATGGCCGCGGGCCGCATGGCCGCGCAGACGCTGCTCGCCTTCGCCGGCGACGGCGCGAAGCTCGAGAGCTACGAGAAGCGCTGGCAGAAGAAGTACGGCTCGATGTTCGACTTCCTCGAGTTCCTCGAGAAGATCGCCTACACGAGCAACGGCAAGCGCGAGTGGTTCACCGACATGTGCCGCGTCAAGACCGTGCAGCGGCTGACCTTCGACAGCTACCTGTTCAAGGACATGGCCCACGTCGCGCCGACGAGCCATCTCGACCTGATGTTCGAAAGCGCGATCGCCGCGGTCTCGACCTGGTGGCTCGCCCCTCGCAAGCCGCTCTGCAGCGCACCGCCCCAGATCACCGCCAAAGAGGCCGTGGTGGCGACGCGCCGCGCGATCGCCGCTGGCGTCGGCGTGAGCGACGCGGCTCCCACCAACTAGCTCCGGCACGAGCACGAGCCGCCTCAGCCTCGGCCGACGGCGGCTGCGTCGCGTTCAGGGCCGAGAGCCGAGCGTCAGCGGTTGGGCGCGTAGCGCGCGGTGATCTCGCGCACGATGGCTTCGTCGACGTCGGTGCCGCGCTCGCGCGCGGTGCGCTCGGCCTCGGCGCGCAGCTTCTTGCTGACCGAGACGCGGACGAAGAAGGGAACCCGCTTGAGGGTCGTCTCGCTGAGCTTCTTCGCGCCGTCGGTCCACGAGATGACGCTGTTCTGGCCTTTGCCGGCGGCGGACACCACGTCCGCTGCTTCGCGCAGCACGTCGCGGGTCGGCGCGGTGGCTTGCACCGGCGGCGCGGCCGAGGTCGGCAAGTTGGCGAACAGCACGTCGAAGAGCGTCTCGCACACGCACTGCAGCAGCCACACCGCGCCGGCGTACCCGATGAACGGCGTGCCGGTCGCGCGCCGCACGACGGCGCCCGGGAACGAGCACTGCATGAAGCGCGAGGGCAACTGCTCCTGCGCGACGATCATGCGCTCGTTGATCGAGCCCATCACCAGCATCGGCGAGGGGCTCGCGTCGCGCAGCGCCGCGCGCACCGCCTCGTTGGGCGCGGCCTGCGGCCCGGTCCGGTAGGCCGAGAACGCGATCGGCAGGCCGAGTTCCTCGCCCAGGTAGTACTCCAGCCCGTCCTTGTAGGTCGGCGGCGCGACGATCGCGAGCGGGGCGTTGGCGAAGAAGTCGCTGTGCGTCGAGCGCCAGATGTCTTGCCAGGCGGCGAGCGTGGTGCGCTTCTCCGCCCGGATGAAGGCCTCGGCTTCCGCCGCCAGGCCGAGCGCCGCGCCGAGCTCGCGCAAGAAGCGCGTGGTCGGCTCCAGGCCGAACGGCGCGTGGAACGTTGGCAGCCCGACCTCGCGGGCCAGCGAGCCGCCGTACTCGTGGTACATCACCACCGACGCCTGCGCGTCGGCCAGCCGCGCCGTATCGAAGCTGCTCGCCTCGAACGGAAAGACCACGTTGAGGTCCGCGCCGATCCCGGCGATCATGCGCTTCATCTCGGCCAGATCGCTGTACGAGTTGAAGTTGCCGTAGGTCGGCCCGATCAGGTTCACCGCCGGCCGCGCCGGCGCGCGCGCCGGCACGTCGGCCGGTGCGGCGAAGTGCGCGCGGTGCTGCCACAGGAAGAGGAGCGCGCGGTCGCGCGCCTTCCACTCGTCCTCGTCGAGCGAGTGGGCGTCGAAGAACAGCGGCGTGCCGGGCACGTCGATGAACTCCGTGGTCCAGGTCGCGCCGATCAGCTCGGACACGGGGGTGGAGACGATGAACACCTGCCGCCCACCGATGCCGGCTTGCGCGACCTTCTCCTTGAGCACGCCGAGGGTGCCGGCCAGCGTGACCTCGGTCTCCGACAGCTCGGAGCAGGTGACGTTCTGCAGGTACGGGATCGAGTCGGTGTAGTTGATCACCGCCACGGCCGGCATGACGTGGCAGCCGACCGGGCCGTCGAGCACCACGTTCGCGTCTTTGAGCGAGGCAAAGACCTGCATCGCGCCGGTGTCGCCGCCGGCGTGATCGAGGTCGGTGACCTGCTTGCGGACCGGCGTGTTGACGACGTCCGAGCGCAGCTCGCTCGACGCGGCCTCGCGGCGGGTGTCGATCATACCGCGCCGGTCGCGATCAGGTGCTCGGTCAGGTCGAGCTTGGGCGCCCACGACGTGTAGGTGCGCTCGGGGGCCGCGTCGTCCTCGGCGAAGAAGCGCGCGACCCGCTCGTAGCGGGCTTTGGCGCCCAGCGTCTGCTCGACCAGCGCCAGCACGTCGTCCGCGCCCTGGGCCAGCATGATCGAGCGCGTCGCCATCGCGTTGGTGTAGTAGACCGACGGGATGCCCAGCTCTTTGGCGTGCGCGCAGAGCGGCGTCGTGCCGATCACGCAGTCGTAGGCCCGGTCCGACAGCGCCGCGATCTCGTCGTCGAAGTTCGCGCCGTAGAGCACCGTGCAGCCCAGCTCGCGCAGGCGCGCTTCCTCTTCGCGCGCGAGCGGGTTGGAGTTGACCGCGGTCGACAGGTAGGGCACGTTCGCGCCCGCTTCGAGCAGCAGCCGCACGAGCAGGAACTCGTGGCCTTCGTACCCGGCGACCATGAACGTCTTGCCGCGCAGGTCGTGCCGAGCGACCGCCGCGCGCACGCGCTCGCGCTCGATCGCGGCCTCGCGCTCGACCAGCGCCGGGTTCAGTCCCAATGCCGCGCCGACGGCGTTGATCCAGCGGTACGTCCCCTCGCTGCCGACCGGCGCGCCTTCGACGAACGGCAGGCCCTGCTTCATTTTCATCCGCTTCACGCTCTCGCTGTAGAAGGGATGCAGCGGCGCGTTGACCGCGCCGTCGACCATCGCGACGTAGTCGGCCCAGCGCGGGCCCGGCACGTGGGTGTTGACGTGGGTGCCGATCCGGCGCAGCACCTCGTCGATCGCGATCGGGTCGGACGGAAAGATCTCGCCGATCAGGTTGACGCCCGCGCGGGCCTTGCGCTGCGGCGGCAGACGCCACACGAGCGAGTCGACCACGATGTCCTTGGCCCGCGCATGAGTGTGCACGCTGTAGGCCGGCAGCGGCACGTAGACGACCTCGGTGTTGCCGATCTGCTTGGGCAGCAGGTCGAACGGCAGCCCGACCGTGTCGGAGACGCACAGCGAGCAGATCGGGATCAGCGAGGGCCGGTGCTTCTCGGCGATGTCGTGGACCATCGTGCGCAGCTCGTCGAAGGCGCTGCCCTTGGCCCAGATCTCCGACGACACGCCGGGCGAGTGGATCGGGCGGTTCGCAACGTAGAAGTGGGCCACGAACGTGTGCCCGTAGAGACAGCCGTCGCCCGACGAGATGACGATCGGCACCGCGTCCTCCATGCGCAGCAGATTGCGCACCGCCCCGAAAGCGGGGCACATGGACGACGGCTGTTTGCTCACGCGCGCGCCGTTTCCCAGGCTCCGGCGGGAACCGCGCCGCCGCCGACCGAGACGATGGTCGGCCCCATCAGCTTGTCCGCGTCGCCCTCGCTCTCGAGGTAGCGGTGATCCGGCAGCCCGTGGTTGGGCAGCGCGGCCAGCGGGTCGTCGTCCTCGAGCGTCCAGAGCTCGTCGGCGCTGACCGCGGTGCCCTCCATCTTCGAGGCGTTGCCGTGGAGCGACATCATGAACTCGACGAAGTCGACCTGGTTGGGCACCACCGGCGTGGTGGTGTCGATCGCCCGGATCGCGGCTTCGACCGCGCGCGCGACTTCCGGGTGCGGGACACCGCCGGGGAACAGCTCCTTTTGCGGGATCTGCGGCAACTGCGCCACGACCGGCACGCCGAGCGCCTCGGCCAGCGCGGCGGCTTGGCCGCTGCCGTCGTCCTTGTTGATCAGCAGCCCCAGGCAGCGCGTGCGCCCGCCGTTGAGCGCGAAGTAGCGCACCGCCGAGGCGATGTTGTTGGCCGCGTACATCGACTGGTTCTCGTTGCTGCACACGATGATCAGCTTGTCGGCCATCGAGCGCGCGATCGGCGTGCCGAACCCGCCGCACACCACGTCGCCCAGAAAGTCGAGCAGCATGTAGTGGAAGCCCCACTCCGAGAGGCCCCACTTCTCGAGCATCTGGAAGCCGAAGGTGATCCCGCGCCCGCCGCAGCCGCGCGCCGACTCGGGCCCGCCCAGCTCCATGCAGTACACCCCGTTGCCCTTGAACATCACGTCCTCGGGGGCCAGGTCTTCGGCCCGGCCCTCAGCGTCGAACTTGGCCCAGGTGCCGAGCACGGTCGGGATCAGCGCCCCGCCGAAGTGGTTCACCACGCTGTCGTGCTTGGGGTCGCAGCCCATCTGCAGCACCCGCTTGCCGCGCGCGGTCAGCTCGCGGGCGATCATGCTGGTCAGGAACGACTTGCCCGCCCCGCCCTTGCCGTACACCGCCACGGTCAGGTTCTTGCTCACGCCCATTGCAGCACCACTTTCAGAATCGCGGGGTCGCCGAACGCCGTTCGGTAGGCGTCCTCGTAGTTTTCGATCGGCACGACGTGGCGCGCCAGCGGCGCCAGGTCGACCGCGCCGCTCGCGGCGAGGTCGCGCGCGGCGAGCAAGTCTTCCGGCGCCCACTCGCGGCTGACGAGCAGCGTCGCTTCCTTGACGAACAGATCGGGGAACGCCGTCGTCAGCACGTCGTAGTACGAGAGTAGCACGATGCTGCCGCCCGGTGCCAGGATGCGCGCGCAGCGCGCGATCTCGGCCGGATTGCCGGTCGCCTCGATCGCGTGCGCGACGGGCGCGCTCAGCAGCGCCTCGAGGCTCGTTTCCGAGACGTCGTAGGCCTCGTCCGCGACGGCGCTCGCCAGCCGTTCGCGCGCGCGGTCGGCCACGATCACCTGCGCGCCGCCGGCCTTCAGGAAGGCCGCGGCGAGCTGCCCGACCGCGCCCAGACCGAGCACCGCGACCCGCCGGCC
>CAXTNU010000079.1:0-13139 GCA_964245595.1 uncultured bacterium
GCGTCCGCGGCGCGCGCGGCCTGCGCCGTCAGCTCGGCCACGATCGCGGCGGCCGGCAGCGGCCGGCCCAGCCCGACCGCCTGGCCGGCCCACATCGAGAGGTACTCCGCCCGGCCCTGCTGGGCCGCGGCGTCGCGGATGTCGCGGGTCAGCCAGTGCTGGTAGGGGTAGGGCGCGATCTCGCCGACCGCGGCCATCGCGTCCGTGAAGGCGTTGTGCACGCCGCGCGCCGTGCGGCCCGAGAGCGTGGTGGTGATGCTGGTCAGGCGGGCCGCCGGCGTCGCCAGCACGCGGCGGAAGGCAGCCGGAATCCCCGCCTCGTCGGCCTGCAGGAAGGCCGAACCGACCTGCGCCGCGGCCGCGCCCAGCGCCAGCACGGCCGCGACGCCGCGGCCGTCGCCGATCCCGCCCGTCGCGACCACCGGCACGCCGACCGCGTCGGCGACCTGCGGGACCAGCGCCAGGGTCCCGATCTGCGAGAACTCGACCGGCTGGCCGAAGCTGCCGTGGTGGCCGCCGGCCTCGAAACCCTGCGCGCAGACCGCGTCGACCCCGGCCCGCTCGAGCGCGACCGCTTCCGCCACCGTGTTGGCCGTGCCCAGGGTGAAGATGCCCGCTCCCCGGCAGCGCTCGAGCACCGCCGCGCCGGGCACGCCGAAGGTGAAGCTGAACACCGCCGGGCGAGCGGCCAGGACGGCCTCGAACTGGGCGGCGGAGTCGAGCAGCGCGACCGCGGGGACGGATGGGTGCGGAATGCCCAGCTCCTCGCGAAACGGGCGCAGCCGGTCGTGCGCGCGCTGCAGAACGCCGGGCTCGAGGGAAGCCGAGGTGTCGACGAACAGGTTGAGCGCGAACGGGCGCGCGGTCAGCGCGCGTATGCGCGCGACCAGCGGCGCGATCTGCGCCGGCTCGGTGAAGCCGAGCGCGAGCGAGCCCAGCCCGCCCGCCTCGGAGACCGCGGCGACGAGCGCAGGCGTCGTCGCCCCGGCCATCGGCGCCTGGACGATCGGAACTTCGAGGAACGGCAGAGCTCGCATGTGATGCCTCCTCGACCGAGCCTACCGCGCGCGCGCGGCGCCGTCAGCGACGGACGTCGCACGCCCGCGTCATGCCGCGCGAGTTTCGTACGGTTTGCGCAGCATGAAGGATTGGAGAGAGGATCGATGCTCGGTGGCGAGGGCCGGTTTCGCCGGTTGCTGTTCGCACGGACCGGCGCCGGCGAGGGGCTTCGGCGGTCGCCGTGCCTAACGCACGCGCGTGGCCGCAGAGACGCTAGCCGACTTCCGCCGGCTCGCCGACGACTTGCCCTGGTTCATCTGGACGCACAGCCCCGAAGGCACGGTCGACTGGGCGAACCGGGCCTGGTACGGGTTCGCGCGCTTGCCCGAAGCGATCGCGACGACGGCCGAGGGCTGGGCGCGGATCGTCCACCCGGAGGACATGCCCGGTCTGCTCGCCGCGCTGGGCGAGGCCTTCGCCGGCGGCACGGCGCTCGAGCTGGAGCTGCGGATGAAGCCCGGCGACGCGGGGGCCGAGGCCTATCGCTGGCACCTGATTCGCTCGACCCCGCGCGGCAGCGACGGCGGCGCGATCGCGTACTGGCTGGGCAGCGCGATGGACGTGCACGAGGTGCGCGCGCGCAACGAGGAGCAAGCACGCGCGTTTCAGACCATCGCCGAGGGCATTCCGGAGATCCTGTGGACCGCGCGCCCCGACGGTTCCGTCGACTGGTACAACCGCCGCTGGTTCGAGTACACCGGCCAGGGCACGCTCGAGGCCGGTCCGACGAGCAGCGCCGCGGTGCAGCATCCCGCGGACGTCGCGCGGGTGGAAGAGCGCTGGCAACGCTCGGTGGCCAGCGGCGAACCGTTCGAGATCGACACCCGCATGCGCCGCCACGACGGCGTGTACCGCTGGTTCCTCAACCGCGCCCTCGCGCTGCGCGACGGCGAAGGCGCGATCGTGCGCTGGTGCGGCACCAGCGTCGACATCGACGACGCGCGCCGAGCCCGCGCGCGCGAACAGCTCTACGCGCGCATGACCGAGGAGATGTCGGGCGCGCTCTCGCTGGACGAGACGCTGCGCGCCGTCACCCGCCTGGTCGTGCCCGAGTTCGGCGACTACGCGCTGGTCAATCTGCTCTCGAACGACGGTGAGCCGCACTGCGTCGCGGCCTACCACCGCGACCCCGCGCGCAAGCACGAGGTCCGCTCGCTGATCGGGGTGACGTACTCGCGCGCGTCGGCCCAGGCCGGGACGCGGCTCACGCTGCGCACCGGCAACCAGACGATCTACGAGATCGTCGGCGACGAGCTGTGGGACACGATCCGGCCGGAGTACTTGCCGGTTTTTCAGCGTTTGGGACTCGAGTCGGCGATCAGCGTGCCGCTGCTGTACCGCGGCCGCACCGTCGGCACGCTCAGCGCGCTCATGGCGGGCAGCGGCCGGCACTTCTCGAGCACCGACCTGCCGCTGTTCGAAGAGCTGGCGCGGCGCATCGCCCCCGCGGTCGGCAACGCCGAAGCCTACGAGCGCGAACGGCGCGTCGCGCGCTCGTTCCAGCAGGCCGCGATGCTGCAGACGCTGCCCCGCATCCCGGGCTTGCGCTTCGACGCCATCTACGAGGCGGCGCACGCCGAGGCGACGGTCGGCGGCGACTGGTACGACGCGGTGCGGCTGCCCGACGGGCGGGTGGTGCTCTCGATCGGCGACGTCGCGGGCAGCGGCCTGGACGCCGCGGTGACGATGGGCAGCGTGCGCCAGAGCATCCGCACCGCGGCGCTGATCAACCCCGAGCCGACGATGGTGCTCGAGGCGGTCGACCGGATCGTGCACGCGATGGGCGAGGAGCGCTTCGTCACCGCCTTCGTCGCGCTGCTCGACCCGGTCACGTTCGAGCTGCGCTACGCCTCGGCCGGGCACCCGCCTCCCGCCTTGCGCGGGCCGGACGGCACCATCACGCTGTTCGAGGGCGAGGATCTGCCGCTGGGACTGCGCCAGCGCGACAGCAAGCGCAGCGCGGGCCTGACGGTCCAGCCCGGCTCGCTGCTGATCGCGTACACCGACGGCTTGGTGGAGTTCGACCGCGACCCGGTCGCCGGCGAGCGCGCGCTGCTCGAAGCGGTGAGGCTGGCCAAGCGCGCCAGCGCGGCGCACGACGTGTACCGGCACATCGTCGCCGACCAGCCGGCGCGCGACGACGTCGCGGTCCTGACCGTCGCCCTGGACGCGCCGCTGACCACGGCCGAGGGCGGCCTCCACACCGCGCGCTGGAGCTTCGGCTCGCACGACGAGCGGGCTGCCGGCACGGCGCGGCACGGGTACGCCCAGAAGCTGCGCGGGCTGGGCATCGCGGAGAGCGAGGTCGTCTCGGCCGAGCTGATCTTCGGCGAGCTGATCGGCAACGTCTACCGCTACGCGCCGGGCGAGGTCGAGGTGATCCTCGACGCGTCGGCCGCCGCGCCGGTGCTGCACGTGTTCGACACCGGCGAGGGCTTCGAGTACCGCCCGCGCCTGCCCAGCGACCTGCTCTCCGAGCGCGGGCGCGGGCTGTTCCTGGTCGCGGCGCTGGCCGAGGAGGTGTCGGCGGAGCTGCGCCGGCCCAGCGGCAGCCACGTCCGGGTCGTGCTGGCCGCGCGCCCGCGCATGCGCGCGCGCTCGACCCTGGCCCGCGACGCGCTGGTGTAAAAGACAAGCGATGCTCGGGGATATTTGTCCCGGCTGCGCCGTAAGACTACGATCGTGCCGGTGCCGGGCAGCCGGCCGCGCACGGCGCAGCCCGGCGCGATCGCGTTCAACCCGGCCGGTGGGCTGCTCTGCGTCTACGGCCAAAAGGGCAACCCGGTCGCGGCGCCCGGTACGCGCGCCACGTTGGCCGCGCGATCAGAGCCCGTACACCACGAGGGTCGGGACGCCGCTCTGGCCCCAGGTGAGGCGCGAGATGTTGCCCGAGGTGGCCGCGACGTACTGCGTGCCGCCGACCGCGTAGGTGATCACGCCGCCCGCGACCGAGCCCTGCGTCTGGTCGCGGTAGAGCAGCTTGCCGCTGGCGCTGTCGAACACCAGCATCTTGCCGCCCATGTCGCCCGCCAAGGTGATGCCGCTTGCGGTCGGGGTGACGCCGGCCAGCATCGGGTTGTTCGCGGCGTACTTCCAGCGGATTCGGCCGGTCGCCGGATCGGTCGCGGTGAGCGCGCCCTTGGCCTGCGCGACCGGGTCGAGCCGCTCGCTGCCGGCCAGGTAGAACTGGCCCGCGGTGTAGCGGGCCGAGCCCAGCGAGATCGTGCCGCACCAGTCGTCCATCGGGGTGATCAGCAGCTCGTTCTTGCGGTCGTAGGCGGGGCCGCTCCACTCCGCGCCGCCCAGCGTCGCCGGGCAGACGTGCGTGCCGGCGGCGGTGACCGGAACGCGCGGGTCGGTGCGGCGCACCTCGGTGGTCGCGTAGACGACCCGGTGCGCGCTCGCGTCGATACCGTACAGCCGGCCGTCCTTGCCCGCCGCGCCCAGCATCGGCTTGCCGCCGGCGGTGCGGAAGAACACCGGCGGGGCGGCCATGTCCCAGTCGTGAACGTCGTGCGGGATCGTTTGCACGTACCACGCGAGCGCGCCGCTGCGCGCGTCGAGCGCGACGATCGAGTTGGTGTAGAGGTTGTCGCCCGCGCGCACGCTGCCGGCGAAATCGGGCGCCGGGTTGGAGACGGGGATGTAGAGCGTGCCGGTCGCGGGGTCGAGCGTGTACGAGGTCCACAAACCGCCGCCGCCCTTGTGGGCCGCGGTCGCGTCGGGCCAGCTCTTGGCGTTGGGATCGCTGCCGCTGGCGATGGTGGTGAAGCTCCACTTTCGCTTGCCGCTGACCGCATCGAAGGCCAGCATGCGGCCCATGACGCCCCAGTCCGCGCCGGCCACGCCCTCGTACACGGTACCGTTCCACGCGATCGGCGCGGCGCTGAGGAACTCGCCCTTGCGGCCGTCACCGACCTTGACGTCCCAGAGCGTCTTGCCGCTGCGCTGGTCGAGCGCGATCAGGTGCCCGTCGGGCGTGCCGCGCACGACCTTGCCGTCGACCAGCGCGACGCCGCGGTCGACCGCGAACGGCTCGCGCTCCTTGGCGGTGTAGCGCGCGCGCCACTTCAGCGCGCAGGTCTTGCCGTCGATCGCGTACGTGTCGTGCGCGGTCGGCACGTACACGATGCCGCTGGACACGAGCGGCTCGGCTTGGAACGCGCCCCGCTCGTCGAGCGTGCGCGAGCAGATCCGCTTGAGCGCGCCGGCGTTGCGCGGCGTGATCTGGGTCAGGCTCGAGAAGCGCGTGCCGCGCAGGTCGCCGTTGTACGTCGGCCAGTCGGCGCCGGCACCGCCGCCCGGTTCGCTGGGCGCCGGCGCGTTGGCGCAGGCGGCAAGGCTGAAGCCGACGGCGAGTGCCAGCGCGAACGCGGCAGCCGTCCCGGGTCTGTTCACACCACGATCCTCCCGGTGGGGTCTCGCGCGCTTTCGCCCGGCGCGGCGCGATTCCGGCGGTGCGCCGTCACAGTAGCGGCGGCGCGCGGCCGCGAAAGGCCGTGCTCGATGAACGAATCGCCCTCGGTCCGCTTGGTCACCGCGGCGCACGTGCCGGACCTGGCGCCCGACGACCGCGAGCTGCTCTACGCGCTGCGGCGGCGCGGGGTCGCCACCGAGATCGCGGTGTGGGACGATTCGGCGCTCGACTGGGCGGCCGCGCCGGTCACCGTCGTGCGCTCGGTGTTCGACTACCACTTGCGGCGGGACGAGTTCGTCGCCTGGGTCGACCGCGTCGAACCGCTGACGCGCCTGTACAACGCGCCCGGGACGATCCGCTGGAACTCGCACAAGTCGTACCTGCGGCGGCTGGCCGCGAGCGGCATCGCGACGGTTCCGACCGCGTGGGCGCAGCAGGGCGAGCAGGTGGATCTGGGCGCGCTGATGGCGGTGCGCGCGTGGCCCGAGGTCGTCGTCAAGCCCGCCGTGTCCGCGTCGGCGCACGGCACGCTCAAGGTCGGCGCCGCCAACCTCGCCGAGGGACGCGCGCACCTGGCCGAGCTGCTGCGCTCGACCGACGTGCTGGTGCAGCCGTACCTGTACGAGTTCGAGACGGTCGGCGAGACGTCGCTGATCTGGCTGGGCGGAGAGCAGACGCACAGCGTGCGCCGGCCGTCGGGCCTGCACTCGCCGCACTCGGTCGAGCACCTCGGCGAGTTATATCGGCCGCGGCCCGCCGAGCTCGCCTTCGCGCGCGCGGTCTACGCGTGGGTCGCACCCGAACCGCTCTACGCCCGGGTCGACGTGCTCGACACGCGCGCGCACGGTCTGCTCTTGCTCGAGCTGGAGCTGGTCGAGCCCGCGCTCTACCTGCTCCTCTCGACCGCCGCGGCGGACCGGCTGGCGGCGGCGACCCACGGCCTGGTGAACGCGGCCGCTCATTCGGGGCGCTGACGCGCGCGGTACGCCGGCGCACCGAGCGAATACCCGACCGGCGAGTAGTCGCGGCTGATACGGGCGTCTTCGCGAAAGCCGAGCGACTCCACGATGCGCCGCGAAGCGGCGTTCGCTTCGTCCACCGTGGCGATGATGCGCGGCAGGCCGCACGACTCGAACCCGAAGCCGACGGTCTCGGCCGCGACCCGCTTGGCGTGGCCGCGTCCCCAGTACGGCCGAGCGAGATAATAGACGATCTCGTGCTCGTCTTGCCGCGCCGGCGCCGGTAGGGCGAAGACGATGCGCCGCCGCCGCGCGCGGTTCGTGCTCCATCGAGCCAAGGCGCTCGCAGCCGTACGGCGCGACCTTGCCCTCGACCGGCTCGACAGCAGCGACAGCGGGATTCGTTTGGCTCCGTTCGTGCGCGCGACCGCGCCGAGCGGCATTCGTTCGGGCTCGGGCGGACGCGGAAAGCGACATGCGTCACGGATGGCGTAACGGGCGGCTTGACAGTCCTGAAACAAACGCCTAACCTCGTCAAGGCTGCGCCGCCACTGGGTGCTTGGCGGCTCGCGGAATCGATCGGCGCTCCGCAGATCATATGCTCCGGGTTGCATATGTGAGGGGTCTCGGTTCGTGCTGCGCTCCAGATCGGGTGTCTTATCAGTGATCGCCAATCATGTGTACGAACTCGTCACCGACGATGTGTTCTTGCGCCTGACGGATCTGCTGCCCGCGTGCGAAATCTTCGTCAAGATCGAAGGCTTCAATCCGGCTGGTTCGATCAAGCTCAAACCTGCCGTCGCGCTGATCGAGGACGCGGAAGCGAAGGGACTCCTGCGCCCGGGCGGGCGCGTGATCGAATCGTCGTCGGGCAACTTCGGCATCGCGCTGAGCGTGGTGTGCGCGTCCAAGGGCTATCGCTTCACCTGCGTGACCGATCCGAACGCGGCCGAGTACAGCACTGCGATGATGCGCGCGCTGGGCGCGGACGTGGTCGTGGTCGACCAGCGCGACGCCAACGGCGGCTTCCTCGGCAGCCGCATCGCGTACCTGAACCGCCGGCTGGCCGAGGACCCCGGTCTGGTGTGGCCCAACCAGTACGCGAACCCGGCCAACCCGCGCGTGCACTGGACCCGCACCGCGGCGTCGATCCTGCGCGAGCTGGGCCCGGTCGACTTCCTGTTCGTCGGCGCCGGTACGACCGGCACGCTGGTTGGCTGCGCGGGTTACTTCCGCCGCTTCTCGCCGCAAACCACCGTCATCGCGGTCGACACGGTCGGCTCGGTGACGTTCGGCAATCCCGCCGGCCCGCGTTTCATCCCCGGGCTGGGCACCAGCCGCGTGCCGGAGATCTGCCGCACCGACGAGCTGGACGAGATCGTGCTCGTCGCCGAGGCGGACGCGGTCGCGATGTGCCGCACGCTCGCCACGCGCCACGGTTTGCTCGCCGGCGGCTCGACCGGCTCGGTGCTGGCCGCCGTCGTCGCCCGGTGCGCCGGCATTCCGGCCGGGGCGCGGATCGCCACGATCGCGCCCGACATGGGCGACAAGTACCTGCCGACGGTCTACGACGATGCCTGGGGCGCGGCCCGGTTCTCGTCTTCGCCCCGACCATCGCGTCAACCCAAGCTCGTAGGGACGGCATAGCAGAACGATGTTTTCTTTCAGCGTGATCGGCGGCGGCGTCGCGCGCCAGATCATCCAATCGTCCCGGCCCTCGATCGTGGGCGTCGTCAGGGATGCGTACCTGACCCACCACGCCGGCAAGTCGGTCAACCCGAACAGCTATTTCCTGCGCTTCCCGGACAAGCCCGAAGCGCGGCTGATCGCGCTGCCGGCGTACTTGGGCGGCGCCCGCGAGGCGGTCGGGATCAAGTGGATCGGCAGCTTTCCCAAGAACATCGAGCACAACGTCCCGCGCGCGTCGGCGGTGCTGCTGCTCAACGACTACGCGACCGGCTACCCGTTCGCGTGCCTGGAAGCCTCGCAGATCAGCGCTGCGCGCACCGCCGCGTCGGCGGTGCTGGCCGCCGAGCAGCTCGCCGGCGGCAAGACCGCGCCGAAGGTGGCGGTCGTCGGCTCGGGCGTGATCGCGCGCAACATCGTCGAGTTCTTCCACGCTCAGCAGTGGCGCATCGCGCAGTTCGCGATCTTCGACCAGGCGCGGCAGTACGCCGAGTCGCTGGCCTGCTACGCCCGCACGGCGCTGGACTTCGCCGCCGCGGCCTCGCTGAGCCTGAACGACACGCTCGACAACGCGGACGTCGTCGTGCTCGCGACCACCGCCGCCGCGCCGTACATCTGCCGGCCCGGCAGCTTCGCCCCCGGCCAGATCGTGCTCAACGTCTCGCTGCGCGACATCGATCCCGACATCATCGCGAGCTCGTACAACGTGCTCGACGACGTCGACCACTGCCTGACCGCCAATACCTCGCCGCACCTGGCCGAGCAGAAGCTGGGGCACCGCGACTTCATCGACGGGACGCTGGCCGGCCTGATGCTGGGCGAGTTCGCGCTGGGCGACGACAAGCCCAAGATCTTCTCGCCCTTCGGGCTGGGCGTGCTCGACCTCGCGGTCGGCCTGCACGTCTACGAGCGCGCGACGGCCGAGGGCCGCGCGCAGCCGATCGACGGGTTCTTCGGCGAGACCCAGCGGTGGTCGGCGTGACCGAAACCCCCGCCGCGCCGCTGGGCGCGGCGGCCGGCGCGCCGGCCGGTGCGAAGGCCAATGCGAAGGCGCGCTACGCGGTGCTGCTCGGCGCGCTGGGCGTACTGGGCTTCAGCGGCACGCTGCCGGCGACGCGCTTCGCCGACCAGGTCTTCAACGGCTGGACGGTCGCCTTCGGACGGGCCGTGTGCGCGGCGCTGCTGGCGGTGCTCGTACTGTGGCTGAGCAAACAGCCGGTGCTGCCGCCGCGCCGCGCGCTGCGCTCGCTGTGGATGGTGATCGGCGGCGCGGTGATCGGCTTTCCGCTGCTGACCTCGCTCGCGCTCAAGACCGTCGACAGCGCGCACGGCGCGGTGGTGACCGGCTTGATCCCCGCCGCGACCGCGGGCGCCGCGATCCTGCTGGCCGGCGAGCGCCCGCGGCGCAGCTACTGGATCGCGCTGGCCGTCGGCCTGGCCGCGGTGATCAGCATGCCGATCGTGCAGGGCGCGGGCCGTTTGCAGCCCGCCGACCTGCTGCTGCTCGCGGCGGTCGTGGTGACCGGCTTCGGCTACGCCCAAGGCGGCGTGCTGGCGCGCCAGTACGGCGGCTGGCAGGTGATTTGCTGGGCGCTGGTCGTGTCGCTCCCGATCACCGTTCCGGTCGCGCTCGTCTCGCTCGCGCTCAGCCCCCCGCACGCGCCGACCGCCGCCGCGCTGCTGGGGCTGGCGTATCTCAGCGCGGTCAGCATGCTGATCGCGTTCTTCGCCTGGTACGAAGGCCTGGCCCGCGGCGGCGTGGCCCGCGTCGGCCGGCTGCAGCTGATCCAGCCGGTGCTGACCATCGGCTGGGCGGTGCTGCTGCTGGGCGAGCGGGTCGACCTGGCCACCGCCGTCGCCGCGCTGGTCGTGCTGGCCGCGGTCGCGATCGGCCGCAACGCCAAAGTCGACCGCAGTGCGCCGCCGCTCTCCCCCCGCCCGCAATGACGCGATAAAAGGACCGAATACGATGAGTGCGATCACGACCGGCGCCGTCCACAGCGCGATCAAGCAGCAGGAGCCCTCGCCGCTGGCGAACGGGCGGCTGCGGCCGCTGTCCGGCGAGGCGGCGGCGCTGTACGAGCGCTACTGGCCGCCGGTGGCGCCGTTCGAGGGGTTCGATCCCGAGCTGTCCGCGTTCGTGGCGGCGACGGCAGCGGAGCAAGACGCCAGCCTGGTCGCGCTGCGCCGCGAGCCCGAGGCGCACGGCCGGTTCCTGCACCGCCACCTGGCCTCGATCTACGCGCACTGGTACGGCTACCGCGACGGCGCTTGCACGCGCGCGACCGACGACGCCTTCGAGCTGGCCCAGTTCGCCGCCAAGCTGCGGCTCGAGCGCGAGCTGTTCGACCACTGGGCGACGCCCGAGCCGGCGCCGCGTTTCACCGATCAGCACGCCGCCGCCGATTATCTCGAGGGCTTGGCCGCGACCAATCCGGGCGTGGTGCACCCGCTCTTCGAGTACGTCCGCGACCACGCGACGCGCGCGCAGATCGAGCGCTTCCTGCAGTGCGAGCTGATTCGCAACGAGGTGGTCGACGACGAGGTCGCGCTGCTGGTCGTCGGCCTGCAAGGGATGCAGAAGGCGATCGCGGCGGCGAACCTGTGGGACGAGTGCGGGCGCGGCAGCCTCGAGAAGTTCCACACCTACTGGCTGCGCCTGTTGCTGCGCTCGACCGCCGGCTGGGACGGGCTGTACGCGTTCCGCGAGCGGCACCCGTGGTTCGCCAAGTTCACCTCCAACATGAACGCGGCGCTGCTGACCCGCGCCTCGCGCAAGCAGATGGCCTACGGCTGCTTCCTGGTGTTCGAGAGCTGGGTCGAGCCGCACTTCGTGCGCATTCTCGACGGCATGACGCGGGTCGGGCTGCTCGACGAGGACGCGCGGCTGTACTTCGCCGCCCACGTCAAGATCGATCCGCGCCACAGCCGCGAACTGTGCGACGGCTTGCGCCTGCAGTGCCCCGCGCTCTCGCCCGCCGAACTGGACGACATCGTGCTCGGCGGGCACCTCGCCGCGAGCGCCGGCAAACGGCAATTCGATCACATGCTCGCCTACCTGCGCTCCCTCGACGACGAAGGAAACCCCGCATGAACGCGTCCCCCTCGGTCCGGCTGGTCACCGCCGCGCACTTGCCCGACCTCGCACCCGACGACCGCGAGCTGCTCGCCGCGCTGCGCCGGCGCGGCGTCGCGACCGAGGTCGCGGTGTGGGACGATCCGGCGCTCGACTGGGCGGCCGCGCCGCTCACCATCGTCCGCTCGGTGTTCGACTACCACCTGCGCCACGCGGAGTTCATGGCCTGGGTCGACCGGGTCGAGCCGCTGACGCAGCTCCTCAACCAGCCCGAGATCATCCGTTGGAACTCGCACAAGACGTACCTGCGGCGGGTGGAGGCGAGCGGGATCCCGACCATCCCGACCGAGTGGGCGGCGCAGGGCCGGCCGGCCGACCTGGCCGCGCTGATGGCCCGGCGCGGCTGGACCGAGGTGGTCGTGAAGCCGGCGGTGGCCGCCTCGGCGCACGGGACTCTCAAGGTCGGCGCCGCCAATGCGGCCGCCGGTCAGGCGCACCTCGACGGCCTGCTGGCCTGGGTCGACGCGCTGATCCAGCCCTACCTGTACGACTTCGAGACGACCGGCGAGACCTCGGTGATCTGGCTGGGCGGCGAGCAGACCCACAGCGTGCGCCGGCCCTCGGGAATGCACTCGACGCTCGAGGCGGCGCACGTCGGCGCCCCGCTCCAGCCGCTGCCGGCCGAGGTCGACTTCGCCCGCACCGCCTACGCGTGGATCAGCCCCGAGCCGCTCTACGCCCGTATCGACGTGCTCAACACGCGCGATCACGGCCTCTTGCTGCTGGAGCTGGAACTGGTCGAGCCGGCCCTCTACCTGCGCCACTCGACCGCCATCGCGGACGGCTTCGCCGCCGCGATCGAGCGCCGCCTGAACGAGCTCGCGCCGCAGACGACCGGTCGCGGCGCGCGCTGAGAACCGCCTACTTCGTACAGTCCAGCCGAACCCGGAAACTGGGATCCTTGGTCGGGTAGTGCACGTAGGAGTTGTAGTGCGGGTCGACCGCGATCAGCAGCTTGGCCGGCTTCGCGCTCGCATTGGACGGCGGCGCGAAGTGGAGCGTCGTCTTGGCCCCGCCGCCCGGCGGCAGCTTCTTGTAGCTGAGCTCGTTGCGGTAGCTCTCGCGCGTCGCGTCGAGGTCGAGATTCTGCACGCTGCCGTCGTCGAAGGCCATGTCGATGCCCTGCCCGTTGACCTTCGCGAAGCCGCCGTCGGGCGGCGACATCGCGTCCTTCGTGCCGTTGCGCACTTCGAGCGTCGCGTCGCTGCCGGTGGGCGAGACGTTGCTGACCCGCACCCGCCACACGCCGTCGAACAGCCACTGGTTCTGGCAGCCCTCGACCGAGACGCGCTGGTTCGCGCCGCCGGTTACGGTTGCCGCGGTGCGCGCCCCGGCCGGTCCGGCCGACGCGAGGACGAGGAGCAGCGAGCAAGACGTCAGGATCGTGTTTCGCATGGTCTCTCCACGGGACGTGAAGCGGGTGTCGTGGGGACGTCCGGCGAGCGCTTCGTGAAGCCGGCCGTGCAAGCGTCGCACGAATCGGGCCGCGCGCGCTAGACACGACTCGTACGAGTACCTCGCACAAATGCGCGGGACGGCGTTTCAGGCGCCGAGCGGACCGTCCGGAGCGGGCTCGGCCGGCGCGAGCGCTTCGTCCAGCGCGGCGGCGAGCGGGAGCGCCGCTCCCGCGGCGAGGTGGCGTTCTAGCTCGGCGTCGCCCAGCGCGCCGCGAATCGACGCGACCGTGCCGTCGTAGAGCGACTGCTCGGTGAACTCGCGCGCGAGGCCGAACTCGCGGTACAGCGCGCTCGAGGCGCCCAGCAGGCGCGCCGCCCGCACGTATGCGCCCTCGCGCGCGCGGACGCTGCCCAAGTGCTGGCGCGCGCACATGACGCTGAGCGTCTTGCCCAGATCGCGCTCCTGCTCGAGCGCCTCGTTCGCC
>CAXTNU010000080.1:0-13086 GCA_964245595.1 uncultured bacterium
GCGGCGCTGGCGCGGCTGATGCGCGCGACCGGCATGCCCAATGGTTTGCGCGCGCTGGGCTACGGCACGGAGGACGTGAACGCGCTGGTCGCGGGCGCGTACGCGCAGCAGCGCCTGCTGGCCAACGCACCGCGCCCGATCGGAGAAGAAGAGCTCGACGCGCTGTTCCGCGGCGCGATGACGGCCTGGTAGGCGGCGCGTGCGAGCGGTCGTGCAGCGCGTCACCCGCGCCTCGGTGGCGGTCGCGGGCGAGACCGTGGGCGCGATCGAGCGCGGGTTCCTCGCGCTCGTCGGGGTGAGCGTCGACGACGGCGAGGCCGACGCGGACGCGCTGGCGCAGAAGATCGCGGGCCTGCGCGTGTTCGACGACGCGGCCGGAGCGATGAACCTAGCCCTGGCCGATGTCGGCGGCGCGGTGCTGGTCGTCTCGCAGTTCACCCTGCTGGGCGACGTGCGCAAAGGGCGCCGGCCGTCGTTCATCGCCGCGGCGCGCGGCGAGCGGGCGCAAGCGCTCTACGAGCGCGTCGCCGCGGGGCTGCGCGCGGCCGGGCTCGTCGTCGCGACGGGCAGCTTCGGCGCCGACATGGCCGTCGAATTGGTCAATGACGGTCCGGTGACGATCTTGATTGATACCAAACGCGCGTTCTGAACGCACGTTCTAACGTGCCAAGCCGCGGCCGACGTCGAACGAGAACCGTGACACGCGCGGCAGCCATTTTCGGAATGCCGCTGCTGAGTCCAAATTCTCGTCGACGACCGATGTGAGCAACGACTGGAACGGCGCGGCTTGTCCCAATCGCGTACCGGAACGCGTCCCATTGAGCAGAGCGGTGCGCATGTCGCCGCCTGTATCGGCATGCCGATACAGTTGCGGGAAAAGTTCCGCGGCCTCGGCAGGCGCGCCGATGAGCATCGCAAGCAAGAGCATCACTACCCGAAAGTCACCCGGTGCTTCGCGGCTCCCCTCGAACTGCGGAAGCTCCTCGCGGCGCACGGGCGCCTTCAGGATCCGGTAGACGTTCGAGAAGCGCTTCGCCGCCCGTGGCGTCGGAATCAGGGGGAAGAGGCGCGTCGCGAACTCTTCCTCCCACGGCTGGATTGCGAGCGCCTCTTCATGGATGGAGAAGGCCGGCGCGTCCGGGCGCGGCGCTGCTCCGCCTGTCTTCGAAGAATCGTTGTCGGTGCGCGGCTGTGGGTCGGGTGCGGCCCTTGGAGTTTCGCTCGGTGCGGTGGGCTGGAAGTCGCCTGCGGTGCGCGCGCCGTCCGTCGCGCCGCCAGCCGGGGAATCGGGCGGCGCCGTCTCAGGAGCTGACGGCAACGATTTCTTTCCCCTAGCCGGCGCAAGCAGATCAGAGATGAGCCGGGTGTAGCCCGCCTCGCTCATCGGCAGCACCGAGAACGGGATCTGAAAGATCTTCTCAAGATAATCTCGCGGGGTGGTCACCCACATCTCAGCCGGACCCGACGTTTCGGCGGTGGCATGCTGAAATGCGGTGTGC
Source organism: uncultured bacterium (assembly GCA_964245595.1). Taxonomy (GTDB): domain Bacteria; phylum Vulcanimicrobiota; class Vulcanimicrobiia; order Vulcanimicrobiales; family Vulcanimicrobiaceae; genus Vulcanimicrobium. The sequence continues at coordinate 1,500 of CAXTNU010000080.1, forward strand.
GTCCGTTCCAGCGAGTGCAGGAGCCAGCGCGGATCGACACCGACGACGACGACGAACAGTTCGTACGCCAGCAGCAGATGCACGGCCTGGAGCACTTCTAGGACTTTCGCCGCCGGACACCGATCGAGATCGTCGATATAGAGGATGATGCGATCGACGCTCTTCACCTTCGTGCCGTCGGTTCGCGCGTCTTCAAGGCGCTTGCTCAACGCCTCGAAATCGCGCCGAACGGTGGAGATGAGCCCAAGATACTTGCGATAGTCATCCGAACTCGTGCGGTCGTCGAGGAACCGGGCCAGCGAGCGCGCTTCCTGCATCGTCCGGATTCGTTCTTCGAGTTCGGTCACGCGCGACGCGGCGGCTGCTAGGCGCGCCGACGCCTCTCGCTCCTGCGCCTTCAGCTTGAGGATCGACGCCTGCAGCTCGCGCTCTTCCGGATCCTGCTCCGCACGCTTCGCCTCGAGGAGCCGGTCGACGCTCGCCTTCGCCACTTCGATTCGTTTGAGGTTCGCGGCGACGTGCCGCGTTGCCGTACCGATTGCCGTTGCAATGCCTCCCACGAGCAGGACGATCTCAGAGACGGCCGTCGAGACGACCGCCGCTCCGCCAGCAAACCGCCCAAGCAGCGCGTGAATCCCGATCGGCACAGCGATGACGAGCGTGACGAGCGCGACGAGAAGCCATCGCGATTGCGATGTTCCGAACGAGACGAACAGCGAGATTGCGCGCCCTTGTAGACTGTACGCCTCGGCGACGGCGCGAGCGAGATCTTCCGACGAGTTAAGCAGCGCAGGCACCCCCGCCTCGGTCAAAGCCTTGTCGAGCTCATCCCTCATGGCGGGTTGCTCGTCGAGGAGCTTCTTTACGTCGGCAGCATGCAGGTCACGCAGGGTCACTTCCTTCTTTTGCCGATCGCGCTGTATGCTTACGAGCTGTTCCTGGCTTTGGGCTATCGCTTGCTCCGTCTCCGCCTTGACGGCCTTTGCTTCGTCGATGCTGCTCTTCGCCGACCCAAGCTCGTTCAACAGCGCCGCCTGCTGCTCTTCGGGGGTAGGGCGCGGCGTCACGAATGCCGCAAGTCGCTCGAGGATCGTGCTGACGAGGTTCGCCCAGAGATTCGTGTCCGCATAGTGCCATGCGTTGAACTCGATTTGCACGATGTCGTGACAGAAGTGCGGCGACCGGTCGTCCTTGGCGCGCCGCGACAATTCATCCGCCGCTACGTTCATCGACTTCATGAAATAGCTCTTGCCGGAGCCCCAGTCGCCGAACAGCCCGATAGCGAGCGGCGGCTTGACCCGCCGCGCCAACATGACGGCTGTCAGCGTTTGGACGTCCTCGTCGATTCCCAGGAACTCGCGCTTCACGTCGATGGTATCGGAGTTGTAGTCCGCCACATAGATGGCGTTGCCGCGCGACGGACGCAACTCGGCCAACGCGCGCCGCACATCCCATGCAGTTTCGGCCGTGTCGGGCTGCGACGACGCCTCGGCGAGCAACAGGTCGATTGTGCTGGGGTCGAAAACGGCGAGCAGCATGGCGAAGTCGCGCAGCGTGTTCCCACCGGCGATCCTGACCTCGGCGAGCACGCGATTGAGGACGCCGGATACACCGAATCGCGCCATTAGGATCGGAACCGCGGCAGAAGCCATTGCGGGTTGCGCGAGCGCATAGAGCGCGTCGTACGTCAGCGGACGCTCGTCGAGCGTAAGGTCGACGACATCGCACACGTCGCTCACTAGGCCCGCCACGGGAGCGACCCGGATGATTCGCAGGGCAGCCCACACGGTGGAGAACTCGGACCCGTGCAGCAACCTTCGAAGATCAGCTATGACGCGGTCGTCCTGCGGCCGCGCGATGACGCCCGCCAAACCCGACACTTCCAGCGCTGGATCCGACGCGGCCGTCTCGAGCGCGTCGGAAAGGTACGACACGCGGCGCATGTTCAAACCCGACAGGGCCCAGAACCGGACCGCTTGATCGGGCTCGTACGACGGCTGCAGGTGCTGGAGGATCAGGCTACGGCTCTCGCCGCTGTCCGGATTAGACCAGATCAGCGCACTCAGCATCCACGAGCGCACCGACGCGATCTTTTTCGGGTCGCGGATCGCGGTCGCGTAATTTTGCTCGCTTCCCGGATTGTAACGGTCGCGAATCTCTGACCTTAGCCGCGCCGCAAGCCCGACGCGGTCGATCGATGTCGACTCGATGATGCGCCGCAGCATGTCGGCTCGTTCACGGTCGTTACCGTCGGTGAAGGTCCGAACAATTGCGTCGAACCGCCCGCCCCTGGGGTCTTCTTGCTGAGGCGTACGAATTGCGGCCGCTAGAGCATCGAATGATGTCTCGTCCAGCCGGCGCAGATCGGCGAACCGGCGAGCGTTGAACAGTCCGCCCGCCTCGGCGGATGCGCCCGGCGGCGCATCGCCAATGAGCACGGGGATGATTCGCTTCCCGAGCCGGACCGCTTCTAGGGTCAGCTGAAGGTGGTTCGGTCCCCAGCCGAATGAGCCGAGCAACACGACAACTGCACGCGCCGACTGGAGTCTCTCGTTCTCGAGCGTGTTGATCGGTTCGCCTAACCCTACGTCACGCCGCCAATAGTGCGTCGAGATATCGCGCTTCTCGAGTGCCGCGGCCACGCGCTCGATCACTTCCTCGTGCTCGTTGTAGAGTAAAAATGCGTCCACCGCCCGCTCCGTCATTCAGCAATGATACCAGGCGGGCCACAAACGCAAAAGGGACCCAGCTAACGAGCGTACCCCTAATTGCTGTTGGCTCGGTTTCGCCGCGAAGTGGGAGTCCTAGGCGCTGAAGTGTGAATGTCGATTCTGTGGGACAGCACCGTTTTGCCACTCCTCCGTTAACCTTCGCCGCACCATTCACTTGCGTTTGCGTGCCGGTGGCGTGCGCGCTGCTTGCCGGTTCGCTCGCCGCGCCCGCGGCCGCTTCCGGTCCGGCCGGTGCCCAGACGCCGCGCCAGCGGCAGGTCGAGCGGCTGGGCCAAGCCGTGATGCCGTTCGACCAGCGCCGAACGCTGCACGTCTTTCGCGACCTGCCCGACGGCGGTCTCCAGCGCGTCGTGGCCAAGAACGCGCGCGACGGCCGCCAGATCGCGCTGGTCCGGGCGCACCTGCGCGAGGAGGCGCGGCGCTTCGCGCACGGCGACTACGGCGATCCGGCCGCGATCCACGGCACGACCATGCCCGGGCTGGCCGAGCTCGAGCGCGGCTACGAGGACGTCCACGTGACGTACGCCGACGTCCCGGGCGGCGGCTCGATCCGCTACCTCAGCGCCGAGCCCCGCCTGGTCGCGGCGCTGCACCGCTGGTTCGCCGCGCAGGGCGCGGACCACGGCGCGCACGCCCTGCACATGCCGATGTGAGGTGGCATGCGCGGCCCCGCCGTCCGAGCGGGCAAGCGGGCGGACGGAACGCGTGGACCGCGATCTTTTGTGCGATGGGACAATCCGTAGACAGATTCGATCCGTTCTGCGGCTAGATCGCTTCGCTTCGGCGGGGCGCCGACACGTCACAGCCGACTCCCGAGAGGGGAATGCCCGCATGAACATTCGGCGGATACTAGGCGGTTCGCTGGCGGTTGCCACCGTCGCAGCCGCGGTGATGCTCTACTCCGTTCACCCGGCGAAGAGCTCCGACCATCAGGATACCTACAACCTCGCGACCCGCTCCAATACGTCCGCCGACATCAGCGACGTGTTCGTCTTCCCGGCGCCCGGCAATCCGGCCAACGTCGTGTTCGTGATGAACGTCTCGCCGATCACCCCGGCCGGCACCGCGACCTACTTCGATCCCACCCTCATGTGGCAGTTCAAGATCTCGCACGGCGCAATGGCCGGAGCCGAGGACCAAGTGATCCAGCTCGGCGTCAACGGCAGCGGCGCGGGCCAGACGGTCACCCTGTACGGACCGGCCGCTCCCAAGGAAGTCGCCACGACCAACACGTTCGTGACGCCGACCGGGTCGTTCACCTACAACACTCCGACGCAGTTCAGCAACGGCATCAAGGTGTTCTCCGGCGAGCGCGCGGACCCGTTCTTCTTCGATCTCTTCGGCTTCTTCACGTTCCTGGGCGACCGGCACTACGCGCTGCACAGCGGGGAATCGGATTCGTACCAGGGAGGCACCGGTCCGGGCAGTGCGCTCTCCAACGGCGACAACGTCGGCGCGGCCGCGAAGTTCGCGCCGGGCTTCGACAAGACCGCGAATCCCGGCACGCCTTCGTTCAACGGCTTCAAGGCCGGAACGATCTCCGGCACCGGCGGCTATGCCTGCAGCACCAACCCCTCGATGAACGCGCTGGCCGACATCGGCGGCGGGTTCAACGTGCTCTCGCACGTCGTCGAAGTGCCGCGCGCGCTCCTGACGACCGGCTACTCCAGTTCGGTCATTCACGTTTGGGCGACGGTCAGCTCGTCGACCGGGTCATAGGGACGAACGCACAATGAAAATCTCCATCATCGGTCTCGCGGCGCTCGGCACGCTCGCCGTCGGCCTCGCCGCGTGCGGTAACAACAACAACACGTCGCTGCCGGTGCTCGGCAACGGCAACGGCCTGGCCACGCCCCTGCCGACCAACCCGCCGACGAGCACGGCGAGCTACGTGCAGATCGAGCTGCTGTCGCGCCCGGCGGTCAAAGAAGCGCTCGAGAGCTTCAACAACCACAAGGTCACCAACAAGGTCGAGCCCTACGTGGGTACCGCGGGCGGCGACCCGCTGCAGGGCGAGATCAAGGCTACCGTGGACCTCCTGCGGCCGCCCAAGAACGGGGCGGACTTCGGCGCGGCACTGCAAGGCGTGCTTTACCCCAACGAGATCGCGGCCGATCTGGGCGACACCACCGACAAAGCGTCCTACCTCGGCTTCGAGACCGGCGGCGCCACCGGCGGTAAGTTCGGCGGCCGCGACCTCGCCGACGACGTCATCAACACCGATCTCGGCGCGATCTTCGGCAGCACGCTGGTCAAGCTGGGCTTACAGCCCGAAGACGGTCAGGAGAACAACTGCCTGAGCCAGCAGAGCCCCGACGTGGCGACCCTGCAGCGCTCCAGCCAGGCCAACACGGGCACCTTCCCCTACCTCAGCCCGCCTCACTGAGGCTCGTCCCGGCGATGCGTCGGACTCGGACGACCATCACGTGGCTCATCGCGGCGATCGCTCTCGGAGCGATCGCCGTTTGGCCGTGGTACGTCCGGACGCAGGCCCAAGCGGCGCGAACCGCCTCGCTTCCGGCGCCCGCGCCGGTTCCGGCGGACTACCAGTTCCGGGACAAGACGATCGCCTTCTGGGAGCGGGCGGTGGGCGAACGCCATGCGGGCGACATGCTCAGCCCGAACAACCTCTCGGCGCTGTACCTCCAGCGCTATCGCGAGCGTGGCGACATCGACGACGTCGTCCGAGCGCAGCACATGGCCGAACGAGCGCTGCGCGCGCAGCCGCGCGGCAACGCGGCGGCCGAGGTGGCCTTGGCCTCCGCTTTCGTCGCGCTGCACCGCTTTCGCGACGCGCTCGCGCTCACCAAGGACGTCGAAACCTATCAGCCCGGCGACCCCGACATGCTGGTCCGCGAGGCGTCGATCGACCTCGAGCTGGGCCGCTACGCCCAGGCCAAGCAGATCGTCGACCGCTTGAGCGCCGCCCGCGCGAGCGGGCGCGGGGCGATTCCGTTCGACACGCTGGTCACGCGCTACGACGAGTTGACCGGCCACCTGGCCCGCGCGCGCGAGCGGTTCGAGCGAACGACCGCGTATGCCAACGCGGACTTCGGCGCGGGCGCGCAGCAGCGGGCGTGGTTTTATTTCCGGACCGGCGAGCTGGCCTTCGAGACCGGTGACAATGCCGGTGCGATCACGGCCGAGCAGCGGGCCCTGCAAACGTTTCCGAACTATTCCGAAGCGAACCGCGCGCTGGCGCGGGTCCAGTGCGCGAACCACCGGTGGCAGGCGTGCCTGGACGCGGCCAAGGCGTCGGCCGCGGTCGTGCCCTATCCCGAGGTCCTGGGCTACGAGGTCGACGCGCAGCGGGCGCTGGGCGATACGGCCGGGGCCGACGCGAACGATGCGCTCATCCACACGATCGAGCGCATCGGCAACGCGCAGCGCGTCTCGGACCGGCTGCTCGCGGTGTACTACGCGAGCCACCACGAGAACCTCGACGACGCCTACCGGATCGCGACCCGCGAGCTGGCCGTGCGCGACGACGTCTTCACCGAGGATACGCTGGCCTGGTGCGCCGCCATGGACGGCCGCTGGGACGAGGCGCGCGCGCGAATCGGCAAGGCGGTCCGGTACGGAACCGAAAACGCGCTGCTCGACTACCACGCCGGGATCATCGCCCTCCACGCCGGCGACCGTGACGCGGCGCACCGCTGGCTCGACCGCGCGGTCGCCCTCAACCCGCAGTTCGACGCCGCGTACGCCGACGACGCACGGGCCAAGCTGAGCCAGCTCCGCTAGGGCACTGGGGGCGGGCGAGGTGTCGCTCGCGCGCGAGCGAACGCTGGTTCATGCGACGACGCGTCTTGAACACCATGAAACGGCTCGAGATCGTCCTCGAGCGCGACCAGCTCGAGCGGGTGCGGCGAATTCTCGAAGCTCACGCCACCGGCTATACGATGATCCCGAGCTGCACCGGCTTCGGGCATCACGGCATCCGCGAGGAGGACCTCGTGCTGCTCGTCACCGTCGTGACGTTCGAGCACATCGACCCGATCCTCGACGCGCTCTTGCCGATCCTCGGCAAGCGCTCGGGGGTCGTGCTGATCTCCGACGTCCAGGTGCTGCGCGGAGAGCACTTCGTGCCGGAGATCCGCGACCGAGCCCTGCGCTAGGCCGCCATACCCGGCTTGAGGACGACCTTTTCGCAGTTGTCCGTCTTGGTGACGAACAGCTTGTACGCCGCTTCGGCCGAGTCGAGCGGCATGCGGTGCGTGATGACCTCGCGCGGGTCGATCTCGCCCTTGCGAATCCGCTCCATCAGCGGGTCGACGTAGGTGTGGACGTGGGTCTGGCCGCTCTTGATGGTCAGGCCCTTGTTGACCACGATGCCCATCGGGAACTTGTCGATGAAGCCCGCGTAGACGCCGGGAATGGAGACCGTGCCGCCCTTGCCGACCGCGTAGATCGCCTGGCGGACGACGTGCGCGCGGTCGAACGAGAGCTTGAGTGTCTGCTCCATCTTGTCCATCAGCGCGTCGGGCGCCATCGAGTGCGCCTCCATGCCGACGCAGTCGATCGCGACGTCGGGCCCGCGCCCGCCGGTCTCGTTCTTGAGCGTCTCCACCACGTCGGTGTGGTCGAAGTTGATGATGTCCGCGCCGGCCTTGCGCGCGCGCTCGAGCCGCTCCGGAATGCGGTCGATCGCGATCACGCGCTCGGCGCCCAGCAGGTACGCGCTCTTGATCGTGAACCAGCCGACCGGGCCGCAGCCCCAGATCGCGACCACGTCGCCCGGCTTGATGCCGGCCTGCTCGGCGGCCTGGTAGCCGGTCGGGAAGATGTCGGTCAGGAACAGGACCTGCTCGTCCTCCATGTCCTCGGGGACTTTGAAGCAGTTGACGTCGGGCCAGGCGACCCGAACGTACTCGGCCTGCCCGCCCGGATAGCCGCCGAAGGCGTGGGAGTAGCCGTAGAGCGCGCTGCAGGTGTAGCCCAGCAGGCCGTCCGCCATCCAGGCGTTGGGGTTGGAGTTGTCGCACAGCGAGGTCTTGCCGGCCTTGCAGTTCCAGCAGCTGCCGCACGAGATCGTGAACGGCACCAGCACCCGGTCGCCGACCTTCACCTTCGTCACCGCGCTGCCGACCTCGACGATCTCGCCCATGAACTCGTGGCCGAAGATGTCGCCCTTCTCGACGGTCGGGATGTAGCCGCTGTACATGTGCAGGTCGGAGCCGCAGATCGCGGTCGAGGTGACGCGCACGATCGCGTCGTGCGCGGTGAGGATCTTGGGCTCGTCGACGTTGTCGACCCGGACCTTGCCGTTGCCCTGCCAGGTCACCGCTCTCACGATTTCACGTCCGTTCCGTTGACGGCGACGTCGCCGGTCTCCATCTTCGACTTGAAGCGGCGCAGGTCGCTCTCGACGATCAAGCCGGGATCGCCGCCTGAGAAGAGATGGGCGAACGTCTTTGCGAGCGGGCCGCCGGGGGGCGCCCATTCCATCTCGACCCGCAGCTCGGTGCCGCGCTCGCCGGGCGCGGGCGCGAACGAGACCGAGCCGGCGTTGGGCACGTTGCCGCCGACCGAGCGCCACGCGATGCGCTCGCCCGGTTCGTCGGCGATGATCTCGGCTTCCCAGCTCGCGCTGGTCTTGGCCGGGCCGTGCGCGTGCCAGCGCGAGCGCCGCTCGTCGATCACTTCGACCGCGCGCAGGTGCGACATGATGCTCGGCAGCTTCTCGAAGTCGCGCCATTCGCGGTACAGCTCGTCCGCCGGGCGGCCGATGGTGAAGACCTTTTCGATCCGTGTGCCGTGCCCGTACGGCACAGCCGCGTTCTTGTTGCGGGGGCCCGTGGCGGCGCCGTCGCCGTCGTTCTCGCCCGAGAACGTGCGGGAGATCAGCGCTCCGCCCAGCCCGAGCAGCGCGACGCCGGTGAAGAACGAGAGTGGTCGTGTGGCGTTCATAGCAGCGGGATCGTACCCGCCTCGCCCCGTAGCTACCGCGCTGTATGACTGACCGTGCAAGCGAGCCGCGCGCGTACGTGCTCGGAGGCAACGCGAGCACGCTCGCCTTCACCTCGAGCCTCGTGCCGGTGAACAACCAGGTGACGGCCTGGCTCGTCCCGATCGCCTGGACGCCGATCGGGGTCGTGCTGGGCGAAGCCTGGCAGAAGGTCGGGATCGCCGCCGACAACCTGGCCGGCTGGACCGACCAGACGTTCGACCCCGCCGACGAGCGCTCGTTCGTCACCTCGCTGCGCGATCTCGAATTGCTGCTGCGCGTCGGCTGGAGCGCCGCGGTGCCCGAGGCGCTGACCGAGGACGCCGTGCTCAACACCGACGACGTGCCCGAGGACCTGCTCGACGGCTTCACCCACCCGCCCGAGGCGCTCGGGCAGTGCGCGATCTGCCGCCGGACCTGCGTGCGCGACCACTTCGTGTGGAACGAGCGCCGGCTGTGCGCCTGGGACTACCACGCGACCGTGTTCGGCAAGCGCGGCCCGTGGCGCGACGGCGTGTACGAGGCCCACCACTTCGCGACCCTGCCCAAGGCCGAGTACGTCGCCGGACCGCTGCTGGCCGAGATCGGGGTCGACCCGATTCTCGCCATCGACGAGCTCGACGACGAGCTGGCCCGGCGCGTGATCGACACGGTGATGGCCGGCGAGCCCGACCACGCGCACCTCGCGGTCCGCACCAGCGGCGGCTACACCCTGCTGCGCGAGCGCGCGGCGGCGGCCGAAGCCGAGTCCCCGCCCGAGCCTCAGACCGGAGAGCCCTCCCGACCGACCGCGCGATCGCACGGCGCCAAGCGCAGCTACCCCCAGGGCCCGCTGCTGGCTCAGGCGGTCGGCTATGCCAGCTCGCGCTACGGCACCTCGGGTCTCGAGGACGCCTTCGACGCGGAACTGACCGCGCACGCCGACGGGGTCGACCCGCTCTCGCAGCTGCGCCAGATCGTGGCCGGCGCGAAGGGCCCGCCGCGCGGCGCCGACATCGTCACCACGCTCGATCTCGTCGTCCAGCGCGCGCTGGTGGCGGACCTGGCGCGCTACCCGCGCGCGGCCGGGGTGGTGCTCGACGCCCGCACGGGCGCCGTGCTGGCGCTGGCGTCCGTCCCGGCCTACGACCCCAACCGGCTCGACGCGCTTTGGACGACCCTGCTGCACGACCCGGCCTCGCCGTTGCTCGACCGCTCGACCGGCGGCCTCTACCCGCCCGGGTCGACCTTCAAGATCGTCACCGCCGCCGACGCCCTCGACGGCGGCTCCGCCACGCTCACCTCGACCTACGACGACCCCGGCTACATCACGATCGGCAACGCGACCATCCACGACGACGAGGGCGAGGTGGGCGGCTACACCGACTTGACCGGCGCGTTCGCCAAGAGCTCGAACGTCGACTTCGCCCAGATCGCGCTCAAGATCGGGCTCGACACCTGGTTCGAGTATGCTGCCAAGTGGGGTCTGGGCAAGCCGGTCGACTTCGACCTGCCGGTGGCGCGCGACCGCCTCCCGGCCAAGTCCGCCGTGTACGACGGGATCCTGGCCCAGCTCGGGTTCGGCCAAGCCGACCTGCTGGTGACCCCGATGCGGATGGCGCTGGTCGGGGCCACGATCGCGCACGACGGCACGACCCCGCGCCCGTACCTGGTCCGCCGAGTCGGCAGCCTGAGCCCCACCAAGCCCGAGACGATCGCCCAGCCGATCTCGCCCGACACCGCGCACGCCGTGCGCGACATGATGGTCGCGGTGGTCAAGCGCGGCACCGGCACCGCGGCCGCGCTGCCGGGCGTCACGGTGGCCGGCAAGACCGGCACCGCGACCAACCCGCACGGCCGCTCGCACGCGTGGTTCGTCGGCTTCGCTCCGGCCGAGGCGCCCAGCGCCGTGGCCGCAGTGGTGATCGAGAACGTCGGGTACGGTGGAACGTATGCCGCCCCCGTGGTCCGCGACGCCTTGCGGGTTGCGCTCGCCCGGTCGCGAAGCTAAGCCGCGAACCATGACGGCGCGTTTTCCGTGAGACAAGAGCAAGTCCTCAACAACCGCTACCGGGTCGACGGCACGCTCGGTAACGGCGGCATGGCGCTGGTGTACGTGGGCACCGACACGCTGCTGCGCCGGCGGGTCGCGATCAAGGTGCTGCGCGACCAGTTCTCGTCCGACGACGACTTCGTCAAGCGCTTCTCGTTCGAGGCTCAGTCGGCGGCGAAGCTCTCGCACCCCAACATCGTCAACATCTACGACTTCGGGCGCGAGGACCACGCGTACTACATCGTGATGGAGCTGGTCGACGGCTCGACCCTGGGCGATTTGCTGCGCGAGGGCCGCGCGCTGCCCGAGCCGGTCGCGGTCGACTACGCGATCCAGATCGCCAGCGGCCTGGCCTACGCGCACCGCCAGAACCTGATGCACCGCGACGTCAAGCCGGCCAACATCCTGGTGACCCAGGACGACGTGGTCAAGCTGAGCGACTTCGGGATCGCGCGCGCCGTTTCGGAGCACACCTTGGGCGTCACGCAGCCCGGGATGGTGATGGGCAGCGTGTCCTACATCTCGCCCGAGCAGGCTCAGGGCCACGACAGCGACGAGCGCAGCGACCTCTACTCGGTCGGGGTGGTGCTCTACCAGATGCTGACCGGCAAGCTGCCGTTCAGCGGCGACAACCCGGTCGCGGTCGCCCTCAAGCACGTCTCCGAACCGGCCCCGCCGATCGATCCCAAGGCGGCCGGGGTCAGCCCGGCGGTCGCGGCGATCGTGGCCCGCCTGCTGCGCAAGGACCCCAAGGAGCGCTTCGCCTCGGCGACCGAGCTGGCCAGCGCCCTGCGCGAGGCGCGCGAGCGCCCGCAGGTCGCCGCCGCGCCCGATGCGAGCTTCGCCGACGCGCCGACGATGCGGTTCTCCGCCGTC
>CAXTNU010000081.1:0-13073 GCA_964245595.1 uncultured bacterium
CGCCAGCGTGGCGCCGGCGGCGAGCGCGACGAGCCGCACGGCACGGCCGGCGAACGCGCTAAAAACTCGAACGCGAAAGCGGTTCATCGAGCTCGAGGTGTCCTCCAGGGAGCGTCGCCAGCCGGGTTCCGCCGATGCGCACGCGCACCGCCGTGAACCCCAGCGACGGTTGGGTCATCGTCCACACCAGCGCCTTGAACTCCGCGGACTCGGCGAAGCCGCCTTCCGCGGAGCTCGCGACGTCGCGCGAGAGATCGACGTCCACGGTTTTCCCGTCAACGTCGACGGCCCGGACCTGCGTTCCCGCCGGGAAGCGCACCGCCTCGGTACCGGGCGGCGGCCCCGCGACGCACTGCGTCGCGGCGTAGAAAGCCACGCTCTTGGGGTCGCGAGCGGGGCCGAGGGTGACGCGCCAGGGGACGAGCGTCGTGCCGTCGGCCTTGGCGTAGTACACGGTCACCGTGTCGCCCAGGGAAGGCGTGCCGCGGCGGGTGAACCACCACGCCGCGCCGACCGCGACGGCGAACAGGACGATCAGCGCGAGAACGCGCGACGTTCGCATCTTGGAGTGCGAACGTTCGCGCTAACTAAGCGTTGCGCCCCTGCCGGCGGTACGTGATCCGGCCGCGGGTGAGATCGTAGGGCGAGAGCTCGACGTCGACGTCGTCGCCCGGCGTGATGCGGATGCGGAAGCGCCGCAAGCGGCCGGCGAGGCTGGCCAGGATGGTGTGCCCGTTCTCGAGCTCGACCTTGAACGTCGAGCTGGGGAAGGTCTCGATCACGCGGCCGATCAGGCTGAGCGTATCTTCTTTGACGACGGGTTGGAGGGGTTCGCGGCGGCGTTTCTTCTTGCCGCCGCCGCCCCGTTTGCGCGGTGGGGGAATGAGAGCTCCTCAGGAGGGTGGGTTGCGCTGCTACAGACGTCGCCCGGCGGGCAAGGTTTGCGCCCGGAGCCGGAGACGAGTTTCGCTCGGCACCCCTCATTCAGCAAAGGAACTCCCCGTACCCGGTCAGGGTCCCTGACATGGTCATGATAACGGGCGCAGTGGTATTCGGGATGGTCGGGGTCGCGGTCGGCTTCACGTGGGAGTACGTCTTCAAGCGCGAGCGCTGACGCCGGCGCTAACCTCGAACGGTAAGCAGGCAGGCCCGGAACTCGGTTTCCGGGCCTCGCTGCGTCCGAGCCCGAGCAGGACCGCTCGAAAGTGCCTAGCCGCCCGCGCGATCAGTCTGACAGCCCATGAAACAGGGTAGAAAGGGGTGCTCGGATCACGTATCCGCCCCGGCCAGAGGGATAAGTGCGATTTTTTCAATTGCCTGCACACAAAACCCCTGGACCTGTGTTATAACGAGCGAGTCAGACGATTTCGCGGCGTCGCATCGTCTGACTGAGAGTACGAGTCGTGTTCCAGGGTCTGATTCCAGGTACATCGCCAACCTCTTCAAACTTCGATCGACGCCTGGAGTCCCCGATGTACACCGACGAAACCCTCAATTGCACTGACTGCAACGCCCCCTTCACCTTCTCGGCGGGCGAGCAGGAATTCTTCGCCGCGAAGGGCTTCACCAACAAGCCCAACCGGTGCCCCGACTGTCGTGCGGCGCGCAAGGCGCAGCGCGGCGGTGGCGGCGGCGGCGGCGGCTCGTACTCGGGCGGCTCCGGCGGCTCGGGTGGCGGCTACGGCGGCAGCCGTCCCGCCCGCGAGATGTTCCAGGCCACCTGCAGTGGCTGCGGCAAGGTTGCGGAAGTTCCGTTCCAGCCCCGCGGCGACAAGCCGGTCTACTGCCGCGACTGCTTCAGCTCGCGCCAGTCGTATCGCTAAGCGCTCCGGCGCCTAGCGAGAGCGAACAACCGCAAGAGAGGCGTCCCCGCGAGGGGGCGCCTCTCTTTTTGTCATGGCGCCCCGCCGGGGGCCGAGGCGATCCGCAGCTTCCAGTTCGCCAGGTCGCCGTCCAGGCGCAGGTTGTCCGTCAGGGCGCCGAAGCGCCGGGCGGCCGCGTCCGTGCCGGCTTTGCGCTCGGCGATGAAGTACGGCGCCCAGGACTGGTACCACAGCGTCGCGTCGACGTGGACCGTGGCCGGGTCGACGCCCGCGGGGACGGGGATGCGGTAGCGCACGATCGCGTGGCCGCGCCCGTCGCGGTAGCGCGGGTCGTGCTCCGCCCGGCCCTTGGGATAAGTCGCCTCGAGGAAGTACTTCGGCAGCGCGTGGGCCGGCCCGGTGGAGGTCCAGCCGATCGGCAGCAGCCGGTCGTCCTTGACCTCGTGGTCGCGCCGGATGAAGCTGGTGGTGAAGTTTCCGGCGTGGTCCTGGGTGAGCTCCTCGAAGATCTGGACCTGGTCGGGGCTCGTGACCGGGTGGGCCTCGTCGAAGTGCTCCTGGTACCGCTGGCGGCCGTCGGCGCCGCGGGCGAACGACTCGCTGGGCAGCGGCTTGCCGTCGGTCCCGAGGATGACGCCCTTGCCGTTCGTGCGGCCGGACTCGAAGAACGGCTCGGCCGTGCCCGCGCGCGCGGCGAGATCGACGAACGCGCGCCGGAAGCCGACCCCGCTGGGGAAGCGGTGGCCGGTCAGGTTGGTGATCTCGACGTCGGCCACCAGCGTGCGGCCCTCGGGATGGGTGCGGACGTTGACCGTCGCGGTCGAGCGGTGCGCTTGCCGCACGATGTGGCCGACGGCGTCGGCCAGGTCGGTCGACGAGCCGGACATGTAGTCGGCCTTGCGCACGCCCATGACGTCGGGGAACTGCGCGAACGCGGTCAGCAGGAAGGCGTTGAGGCCGAGCAGCTCGTGGCGGCGGTAGCCCCGCTCGCGGTAGCGGACCTCGATGTCCTTGGGCGCGGCGGCGTGGGCGGTCTGCGGATAGGTGTCGTCCTGCACCAGCGCGATGCGCGAGGCGAGGTGGCTGAGCGCGATGCCGCGCTCGTCGTCGCTCACCCCGGCCGGCATGTGGCAGGCCTGGCACGAGCGCTCCGTGCGCTTGTCGGGCGCGAACTCGGTCTGGTAGCGGCTGTTGAGCCACTCCACGTAGGTCGCCTGCTCGACGCTGTGCGCCTTGGCCGCGACGGTGACCGGCGGGACGTCGACCACCGGCAGGTTGATCGTGTGGCAGCTCCCGCACATGCGCGACGAGCTGGTGTAGGCCGAGAAGATCGGCTTGATCCCCAGGCCCTCTTTCATCGGGTGGCTGACGATCGCGTCGTTCTTGAACGGGCCGTAGAGCTCGTCGCTCTTGCCGAGGTCGAAGTTGCCGTTGATCTTCGTGTCGAGAAAGTGCGCCAGCGGCTGCCGGCCGTAGGGCGTCTTGCTCTCGGCGGCATGGTGGCAGATGGTGCAGCTGATGCCGTCGCGCGCGAGCCCGCCGTAGGCGAAGGTCGCGTGCGACGGCTGTCCCTCGAACACGAAGTTCGGCGAGAACGGCGCGCCGGGGTGGTCCTTGGCGTAGCTGCGCTTGCCCATCGCGCCGTGACAGGTCATGCAGATGTCGATCGTCTGCTGCTGCAGCGCCGCGCCGGTGTGCGGCGTGGTGCCCTTGACCGTCTTCAGATACGCCAGCTCGCTGCCGAGCTGGGCGAAGAAGACCGGGTCGCGCCCGGCCAGGCCCATCGGCGACCAGCGCCATTCGCCGTACTCCGAGACGTTGAGGCCGTTCTTGGTCGCCGCGACGCGCGGCGCAGGCGTGACCCACATGGTCGGCCCGAACGGGACCGACGCCGAGGCGCTGTGGCAGCCCATGCACTGGCTCGAGGTGACGAACTGCGGCGCGCGGTGGGTGTGCGAGACGTAGTTGTCCAGCGGCTCGGGCGGGAAGGTCTGCACCGCCAGCGGGATCTCGGTCGCCGGCGCCTGCGCGTGCGCGAGCTGCAAGGCGAGATTCTTCTCGTGCTCGACGGGCTTGGCTTCGCCGCTCGGCACGGGCGACGGCGCCGGCGTGCTCCAGCGCCACGAGTCGTCGACCCGGTAGGCGATCGGCTCGCCGGGGAAACCGCGCACGTTCTCGAGCGACGAGAACGTCAGCGCTTTCTGCGCCGAGGAATGGCAGCGCAGGCAGTACAGCCCGAAGCCGGAGTTGGGGTACTGCGTGATCGCCACCGGCAGCGGCGAGGCCGGCGTGCCGAACATGCCGGCGTAGACCTCGCTCCAGTACCAGCCGTCGTGCGAGGCGCTCGCGCGGCGGATCATGATCGTCCAGTCGGTCGGGCGCAGGTCGGCGTCGCCCCGGCCGGCGTAGGCCGCCGCCGGCACGCTGACGCCGTACTGCTCCTTGATGATTACCGCGCCGTCGGCGGGCACGCCGTGCCGCCCGGCGCGCAGCCACGCCATCACCTCGGGGGAGTAGTAGATGCGCACCGCGGGGTGCGTCCCGTACATGACCCGGTTGAGGAAGGGGCCGGTGTCGCGCACGCCCTTGTCGACGCACCAGCCCAGCTCGCGGTAGCCGTACGTCGAGAGGTAGGCCAGCATGGTCTTCTCGAGCGCGACCGGCTCGCCGGGCGGAACCGTCGCGGGCAGCCGCAGCGCGGCCGGCACGGGCCGCGCGTTGGCGCACGGGTTACCGCCGGGAGCAGGGTGCATGGCCTGTGACGCTTGGCCGACGAAGAGCATCACGGCGGCGAGCACCGCGGCGAACAGAACCGGCCAACGCATCGAGAACCCCCTCGCTGAAAGCGGCGGCATCCTTTGGTACGTCGGCTCGTTGGCCGGGCTATGTGAGCGCACCCCTCGGTCCGCTCGGGCGCGCTGCGAGAAGCGTCAGTGCAGGACGCGGGTGCTGGCGGAGCGCTCGGCGTCCTCGACCCGGCGGTAGGTCCGCACGAGCACGTCGAGCGCGGGGTTCGTCACCCCGAACCAGAGCCGCTCGTTCTTGAAGTGGTGCCAGAGGTGATACTTCTTGATCCAGCGCCCGAACCGGGTGCGCGGCACGAACGGGACGTGCGCCACGTAGTGCACCCACTCGTAGTACAACAGCCCCAGCACCGCGCCGAGCAGCGCGGAGGCCGTCGCGCCCCAGGCGCGCGTCAGCGCGAACGCGACCGCGACGTACAGCGCGACGACCGGCAGCGCGAACCACAGCGGCAGGAACAGCAGCCCGAGGTCGTTCGGGCGCAGGTGGTGGTCGTAGTGCAAGCGGTGCTGCAGGCCGAGCACGAAGGGCTGGCGCAGCGGCGGGGCGTGCAGCAGGAAGCGGTGCGTGGTGTACTCCGAGCCGAAGAACACCAGCGCGCCGGCGAGCAGCGCGAGCGGCGCCGGCGCCAGCAGGCCGGTCGCGAAGGCCGCGGCCAGCCCGGCGGCGAGTGCGAGCAGCACCGCGTTGCTGCCGTGGCGCACGAACGTCGCGAGCATCAGCGCTCCTCCTCCGGACGGCGGCGCGGCAATGCGTACCAGGCCGCGTCGACCGCCGCGCGGTCGGCCTCGTCGAGCGTGAGCTCGAGCGCCTTGAGCGAGTCGCGCAGCTGCGCGGCCCGGCTGGCGCCGACGATCGCGGCGGTCACGCCGGGCTGGTCGAGCACCCAGCGCAGCGCGACGTGGGTGAGCGGCTTGCCGCGCGAGGCCAGGTCGGCGGCGAGCTTCTCGACGACGTCGATCGTCGCGTCCTGCCAGTAGCGCGTCTGGTAGAGCTGCGCCGCCTGGCCCAGGGTGAAGCGCGTGCCCGCGCGCGGCGCCTCGCCGCGGCGGTACTTACCGGTCAGCATCCCGGCCGCGAGCGGGTTGAACACGACCGCGCCGACGCCGTGCTCGTGCGCGGCGGGCAGCAGCTCGGCCTCGATCTCGCGGTAGAGCAGGTTGTAGCGCGGCTGCACGGCGTCGAAGCGCAGCATGCACAGCCGGTCCGCCGTCCACAGCGACGACATCAGTTGCCAAGCCGCGACGTTGCTGCAGCCGGCGTAGCGGATCTTGCCGGCCCGGCGCAGGTCGTCGAACGCTGCGAGCGTCTCGTCGACCGGCGTCTCGGGGTCCCAGCGGTGGATGTAGTAGAGGTCGAGGTAGTCGGTCTTGAGCCGGCGCAGCGAGGCGTCGCAGGCGGCGATGACGTGGCGGCGCGAGTTGCCCTTGTCGTTGGAGCCGGCACCCATCGGGCCGTACACCTTGGTCGCGAGCACGAAGCGGTCGCGCTTGCCGGCCAGCCAGTCGCCCACGATCTCCTCGGTCCGGCCGGCCGTCTCGAGCGTGCCGCCGACCGGGTAGACGTCGGCGATGTCGAGGAAGTCGACCCCCAGCTCCTCGGCGGTGTCCATGATCGCGAACGCCTCGCCGCGCTCGGTCTGGAGCCCGAAGGTCATCGTGCCCAGACAGACCTGCGAGACCTTGAGGCCGGTTCGGCCCAGTCGTACCGTTTGCACGCCACGCCCCTTCGCCGCGAAGGCCGTCAGCTCCGACGGCTCGGTTGGCCGCCCCGCCGTCACGATGGTAAAGATGCGCTCTAGCGTACGGTACCGTACCCCGTTCGGTAACGAACGGGCCGAACCCGGGGTTGTCGGACCGCTATGAACTCCAAACGAGGCAACTGGGTCGCCGGCTCCGTCTTGGTCCTGATCCACGTCGCCGCGCTGGCGGCGTTCTGGCCGGGCTTCTTCCACTGGTCGGCGCTGGTCGTGATGGCGGTGCTGATCTACGTGACGGGCGGGATCGGCGTCGCGCTGGGCTTCCACCGCACGCTCACCCATCGCAGCCTGGCGCTCTGGAAGCCGCTGGAGTACGCGGTCTCGATCTGCGGCTGCCTGGCGCTGCAGGGCTCGCCGGTGGAGTGGGTCGCGACCCATCGCGCTCACCACGCGCACACCGACCGCCCCGGCGACCCGCACGACGCCAACGCCGGCTTCCGCTGGTCGCACTTCTTGTGGATGGTGCTGCCGAATCCGAACGTCCTGACCGGCGACGAGCGCACGCGCTACGCCGCCGATCTGATGGCCGACCCGTTCTACCGCTTCCTCGACCGTTACACGGTGTGGTTCACGATCGCGCTCGCCGTTTTGCTCTTTGCGCTCGGCGGCGCGTCGTGGGTAGTCTGGGGCATTTTCGTGCGGCTCGTGCTGGTGTACCAGTTCACCTGGCTGGTGAACAGCGCCGCGCACACGATCGGCTACCGCTCGTTCCGCACCGACGACCGCTCGACGAACTGCTGGTGGGTCGCGCTGCTGGGCTGGGGCGAGGGCTGGCACAACAACCACCACGCCTTCCCGTTCTCGGTCCGCCACGGACTGCGCTGGTACGAGTTCGACGTGACCTGGCTGACGGTGCGGCTGCTGGCGTTCCTGCACCTCGCCACCGACCTCAAGCTGCCCACCGCCGCGATGATGCACCGCCTGCGGATCGAGCGCCCGGCGGCGCGCTGAAGCGACCGCCGCGGACCCGGTCTAGCCGCTGAGTCAGACGTAGCGCGCGACCAAGAGCGCGCGGGGCGCCCGCAGCTCAGGCGACGGCTCGGTGTCGAGCGCAGGACCAATGAATCCTCTTAACTGGGTTGTAACCGCGGCGGGCGATACTTTGCCCAGGCCTCCGAGCCCCGCAGCCATGCTCTCTTCGAGGGACAGAGATGAGCATCTTGACACCGATTCTCGGTGCCGGCCCGCACAAGGACCGGCCGTTCCCGCGCTACGCTGCGGACTATTTTCAGCAGGTTCGCGAGCAGTACGAAATTCTGGTTCAGGAGGGCGGGAGCGTGCCCCCACCCCTCGTCCGCGCGCTGCTCGCGCGCATCGACGCGGTGCTCGCCGAAGCGACCGGGGACAAGGACCGCCGCCGCCGCTTGCACGAGACGGTGACCTGGGCCGACGTGTTCGCGCTCGAGACCGCGACGATCTACGCCCTGGACGACGCTCAGCTCGCTGCCACGCTGTGGACGGTGCGGTTGCGCTACCGCGAGGTCGCCGGCCAGGACGCTTACGCGGAGTACCTGCGCGGACCGGTTTCCGACACCACGAAGAGCGCCGAGGTCATCCGTGCCGACCTGCTCTCGCTGTGCAACCGCATGCGCTACCTCTACACGTTCGTACCGACCAAGGAGGCGCAGCGCAATCGCATCTCCCGCACGATGATCCTCTTCATGGTCGCGGTCATCGTGCTCGCCGGCCTGTACTACAAGTTCCTGTGGCACGCTCAGCAGCCGTTCTCACTGAGCGAGCCCTTGATGATGGTGCTGCTCGCCGGCGGCGTCGGCGGGTTCATCAGCATCCAGCAGCGCCTGCAGCAGTCGACCGGGGTCGATCCGCTCTTCAAGGAGCTGGAACTGGCGGTGAGCGGCTTGGACACGCTCGCTTCACCGATCCTCGGTGCCGTCTTCGCGAGCGTGCTCTACCTGGTGTTCGTGGCGCACCTCGTGACCGGCGACCTCTTCCCCACGTTCAACTGCGGCACGGTGCCGCCGCCGGCCGCGCCCGACTTCGCGAGTTTCAGCCATTGCACGAACCCGCTGAGCGCCGCAGACTGGGCCAAGCTCGCGGTTTGGGCCTTCGTCGCCGGCTTCGCCGAGCGCTTCGTACCTGACGTGCTGACCCGACTGGCGGCGGCTGGTTCGGCGGCGACGCAGCGCGACGCCACACCGGCCTCGCAATGAGGTTGGCGCTCCGTGCCGCTCGGTTCAGCCGCTGAGCCACACGTAGCGCGCCACCAGCAGCGCCGCCACCACGTACAACAGTGGGTCGACTTCGCGCCCGCGCCCGGCCAGCAGCTTGATCCCGCAGTAGGAGATCACCCCGAAGCTCACGCCGTTGGCGATCGAGAACGTCAGCGGCATCGCGACGATCGTCAGGAAGACGGGGATCGTGATCGCGTAGTCGTCCCACGGCACGTCGCGCAAGCTCTGCATCATCATCGCGCCGACCACGAGCAACGCCGGCGCCGTCGCGGCGGGCGGGATCAAGCCGGCCAGCGGCCACAGCAGCGTCGCGGCCAGGAACAGCACCGCGACCGTCGTCGCGGTCAGCCCGGTGCGGCCGCCCTCCTCGATGCCGGCCGCGCTCTCGATGTAGGCGGTGGTCGTGCTGGTGCCCAGGGCCGCGCCGAGCATCGCCGCCAGCCCGTCGCAGGCGAACGTGCGCCGGGCACGCGGCAGGTCGCCGTTCGCGCCGAGCACGCCGGCGCGGCCGGCTAGCCCGACGAGCGTTCCGGTCGCGTCGAAGAAGTCGACGAAGAAGAACGTGAACACCACCGCCGCCACGCCCAGCCCGAGCGCGGCATGCAGGTCGAGCGCACCGACCAAGCCCGCGGGCCAGATCGGGAGCGCGACGACGCCGTCGGGGAAGCCGGCGAACGGCACCAGCCCGTGCGGCCCCGGGTACAGCGCCGCGTGGGTCGCGATCCCGAGCACGGTCGAGGCCAGGATGCCGTACACGATCGCGCCGCGCACCCCGCGCACCATGAGCGCGGCGATCACGAACAAGCCGAAGACCGCGATCAGCACCGGCGCGGACGTCAGCGAGCCCAGCGTGACGAACGTCGCGGGGTTGGCCGCAACCGCGCCCGCGTTGCGCAGCCCGAGAAACGCCAGGAACATCCCGATGCCCGCCGTGACCGCAAACTTCAGCGGGTTGGGGATCGCGCGCACCACCGCTTGCCGCGCGCCGATGAGCGACAGGATCACGAACAGCGCGCCCGAGATGAACACCGCTCCGAGCGCGGTCTGCCAGGCGATCTTCTGCCCCAGCACCACGGTGAAGGCGAAGTACGCGTTGAGCCCCATCCCCGGCGCCTGGGCGAACGGGTAGCGCGCGACCAGCCCCATCAGCAGGCTGCCGATGGCGGCGGCCAGCGCGGTTACCACCAGCAGCTTGGCGAACCCGTTGGACACCACGATCGCGTTGCCGAGCACCTGCGGGTTGACGAACAGGACGTACGACATCGTCAAGAACGTCGTCAGCCCGGCCCGCAGCTCGCGCGGCACGGTCGAGCCGGCGGCGCTGATGCCGAAGAACCGGTCCACGCTGGAACTAGCCACCATCCGCGGCTCCCCCTCCGAAGACACCGTTGCGTTCAGCCTGGCACTAGCTACGACAGGGCTGCGGCGTTGTCATCGTCGGCGGAGCGCCTGCAATCCGCCCGGCGAAGCACAGGGGAATATCCGGTGCTAGTCCAGCGCGATGCGCCAGACGATGAGCTCGCCGTCCTCGGGATCGTGGCTCGTGCCGATGCGCGCGAAGCCGTTCTTCTCCAGCGCGCGCTGCGAGGCGACGTTGGCAACGGCGGTCTGGGCCATCACCGCGCGCACGGCGGGGTCACGCCGAGCGGCGTCGAGCAACGCGGCGACGGCCGCCGTCGCGTGCCCGCGCCGCCGCCGGCTGGCCGCGATGCCGTAGCCGATCTCCACCTCACCGGCGGGTGAAGGCACGTGCTTGAAGCCGCATAGGCCGACGACCTCGCCGTCGGCGGTGACCATCCAGTGCCCGCCCGTGTATCCCTGCGCGTGCAAGGTGGCGGCAATGCCCCGAACGTGCTCCAGCACGAACGGCTCGTCGACGCCGCCGGGCGGCACGATGAGTCCGCTGCGCAGCACCGCATCGCCGCGCAGCATCGCCGCGAAGTCCACGTCGGTGGCCTCGACGAGTCGTGTCCGATCCATCAAGCGTGATTGCAGCCGCGCACGAGCACCACGACGACCAGCGTGAGCAGCGCCGATACGAGCAGCGAGCCGGTGCAGCCGAGCCGGTTGCTGAACATCACGAACATTACTCGTCCATTCCCCGCCCGGCGCGTCCCAGTCGCACGGGCCGGCGAGCGCACGATGAAACGACCTCACGATGATCGCTGCGTCGTCGTGAGGTCGTTTTCCACGTTGGTGGAGCTGCCGGGGAGCCGCCCCCCGGGTCCGAAAAGCCGGACTGGTACTTTCTCCAGGCTCAGTCCCGATTTTGTCTTGAGCGCGTCAGCTTCTCGGTACAGGAATCAGCCGCGCAGCAGCCTCGGTCGAGTTTCGGATGCATCTCGAGACACCTCAGCATCCTAGCCGGACTTTGTGACCGCAGGCGAGGTGGATCCGGCTACCCCTCGCAAACGGTGACTACGTTAAGCTAGTGCTTAGGCAGCCAGGGCGTATTCGTTGTTCGCGTGTAAAACGCTTGTGATCGTTTTAGGTGGGCTCACAGCACCGCCTGCTTACACCAGCCACGGATCTCCCCGTCGAGACTACTCAGCCCCGCGCGAAGGTCCCCGATTGGACCAGCACTTCATATTAACACCCCCGTGCAAGCGCGGGTTCCGTCACGCGACCCGAACGGCAGGCGCAACGTTCGTCACCGCGCCGGCACGGCAGCCGGTGCCGCGGTCGCCTCGGCGACCGAGCCGAACCCGTCGTGACGCAACAGCAGGGCAAGCTCGCGTTTGATGCGCGTCACGAGCGCCGTGCCGCCGTAGATCAGCCCGGTGTAGAGCTGTACCGCGCTCGCGCCGGCCCGGAGCTTGGCGTAGGCGTCGGCCCCGCTCGCGATCCCGCCCACGCCGATCAGCGGCAGCCCGCCGCCGGTCAGCTCGCGCACGCGGGCCAGCAGCGCGGTCGAGGCCGTGAACAGCGGCGTGCCCGACAGCCCGCCCGCCTCCGCTGCGGCCGGCTCGCGCAGACCGGGCGGCCGGGCGCGGGTCGTGTTGGCCACCACGATGCCGTCGATCCGGGCGGCCAGCAGCCTCGCGACGAGACGTTCGAGCAGCGCGTCGTCCACGTCGGGCGAGAGCTTCGCCACCAGCGCGGGCCGGCCGGAACTGGGCCAGACGACGGCGGCCAGTTGGGCGAGCAGGTCGGCCAGCCGGGCCGGGTCGAGGAAGACCTGGCCGTTGGCGGTGTTGGGGCACGACACGTCCAGCGTCAGGTAGTCCGCATGGCGGGCGAACCGGACCGCCAGGGCGACGAAGTCGGCGGCCGGGTCGGCCGAGTCGGCGTTCGAGGCGAGGTTGATGCCCAGCCCGCTCGCGCCCCGGCCCTTGCGTGCCAGGCGCGCTTCGACCGCCTCGGCGCCCTCGTTCGGAAAGCCCATCCGGTTGATCACCGCGCCGTCGGCGGGGAGCCGGAACACGCGCGGGCGCGGGTTGCCGGCCTGCGGGCGCGGCGTGACGCCGCCCACCTCGACGAAGCCGAACCCGTGCGCGCCCATCCGGTCGTAGACCCGGGCGTTCTTGTCGAACCCGGCCGCCACGCCGACCGGGTTGCGCAGCCGGCGGCCGAACAGCGTCGTCGCCAGGACCGGGTCGTCGCCTCGAGGCTGACCGGGGACGAGGCCGCGCTCGAGCGCGCGCAGGGTCAGCTCGTGCGCGTCCTCGGGGTCGAGGCGGTGGAGGAAGGGCCGCGCGAGCCGGTACGGATCGAACACCACTTCACCCAACCCCGAGCGGGGCGAAATAGCTGCCCGCGTCGGTCACCGCGCCGCCGATCCGCAGCCCGACCGCGCTGGGCCGGCCGGCCACGACGAAGCACGTCAGCAGCTCGGTGCCTTCGATTGCGGTGCCGTCGCCGAGCGCCACCTGCCGAGTCGGGGCCGCAACGTAGCGCTGGTAGACGCAGGGCTGACCGGCGTAGGTGCTCCCCGCGCCTTGCGTGACGACCTCGCCGCGCCCGTCGAGGATCGCCACTCCGCTGCCCTCGCGGCCGAGCACCGGCTTGCGGACGTACCAGCCGCCGTCGTCCGGGTGGTCGAGGTACGTCGGCAGGAAGACTCGCGCGATCGCCGCCCGCTCGCGCGCGTCGAAATACGCGCCCTGCTCGGCCAGGCCCCAGATCAGCGCCTGGGTCGCCTTCGACTGCAGCGGCAAGGCCGAGGGCGGGTTGAGCAGCCGGCACGCGCCGCGCGCGACCGCCTCGAACAGCGCCGGCCCGCCGGGATCGGCCGCCATGTGCTCGAGCGGGTAGCAGCGGTAGAGCACGTCGAGCGGGCCGTGCGCGTCGCCCACCCAGCCTTCCGCGACGGCGAGCTCGTGAACCGGCACGAACGCCACCTCGGCGGCGACGCGCGGGGCGAGCAGGTCGCGCACGAAGAGCGCGGTGCCGATGTCCTCGCGGTGCACGTTGGTCGCGACCACCCCGATGCGCGCGCCCGGGCCGAGCGGGCCCAGCGCGGCGGCGAGCGCGTCGGCCAGCCGCTCGCCCTCGCCG
>CAXTNU010000082.1:0-12871 GCA_964245595.1 uncultured bacterium
GCGCAGCTTCTCGCGCGCGAGGAGCGACAGCCGCACGTTGACCGCGCTGGCGAACTGAACCCGAAAGCCGCCGGTCGCGCGCCCGGTGCTGCCTTCGCCCGGGCCCGGCGCGCGGTCGAGCACCACGACGTCGCGCGCGCCGCGCGCGGCCAGGTGGTAGGCGACGCTGGCCCCGACGACGCCGGCGCCGACGACGACCGTGCTCAGGCGCGGACCGGGTCGGGCAGGATCTGGCGCATGTAGCTCTCCATGCCGCGCTCCTCGGACCACTGGCGCGGGTAGCCGAGCGACACTTCCTCGAACCGGCAGCCGTCCGCGTACGACGTGTCGCGCACGTGCAGGTGCCCGGTGACGACGACGTGAGCGCGAAAGCGGCGGTGCCAGTCGGCGGTCGCGCGCGTGCCGCACCAGATCGAGAAGCGCGGGATGCGGCTGAGATGCACGTCCTGCGCGCGCAGCGGAAAGTGGTTGATCAGCACCATGCGCGCGTCGTCGGCCCGGCACGCTTCGCTCAGCCGCGCTTCGGTGTAGCTCACCCGCGCCGCGCACCAGGCGGGAATCGACGGATAGGGCTCGGGCTCGAGCAGCACCTCGTCCATGCACTGCAAGCCCGCTTCCGCGGCCCACGCCACCGCGCCGTCGAGCGGGACGGAGTCGGGCCGAAAGCTGTAGTCGTAGAGCACGAACAGCGGCGCGATGCGAAACGCGCCCGCGCCGGGCCAGCGCGGGTAGGGATCCTCGGGCGTCAGCACGCCGTACTCGCGGCAGATCGTGACCAGCCGCTCGTACTTGCGCACGCCGCGCACGCCCTCGCGCCGCGGGCGCGTCCACAGCTCGTGATTGCCGGGCACCCAGAGCAGTTGCGCGAACTTCGGCCCCAGCGCGTCGAGCGTGGCGCGCAGGTGGTCCTCGGTCTCGCCGACGTCGCCGCCGAGCGCGAGCCAGTCCCGCGGGTGCGCGGGCACGCGCGCCAGCGCGGCGCGGTTGGGCGGGAAGTGGACGTGGAGGTCGCTGAGCGCCCAGAGTTTCATGTCGGCCGCCCGGGCTTCGGCTCCGGCCGCGCCGAACCCGGCCGCATGACCACCGATCGTGACGAGCTCGGCCTGGCCATCCGGCGCGAGCTCCCGGCGGCGATCGCCGTGTCCGGCGGCGCGATCGAGACGGCCCTGGGCGAGCTCTTCCCGGTCGAAGAGGAAGCGGTGCGCAAGGTGGTGCCCAAGCGGCGCGACGAGTTCGTCGCCGGCCGGACCAATGCGCGCCGGGCGCTGGCCCAGCTCGGTGTCGCGCCGGTGCCGATTCCCATCGGTCCGCGCCGCGCGCCGGTCTGGCCGGCCGGCATCGCGGGCAGCATCTCGCACTGCCGCGGCTACTGCATCGCCGTCGCCGCGCGCGCGCGCGATCTCGCCGGGATCGGAATCGACGTGGAGCTCGACGAGCCGATCTCCGCCGGCGTGGCGGCGCGCATCTGCTTCGGCGCGGAGCTGGCCGACCGCGCGGGGCTCGAGCGGCGCATCGCGATGGATCTGCCCAAGCTGCTCTTTTCGATCAAGGAGAGCGTGTACAAGGCGTACTTTCCGCTGGCCGAGACCTTCCTCGATTTCAGTGACGTCGCGGTCGAGCTGCATCCCCACGACGACGCGTTCGTCGCCCGGCTGACCGGAACCGAACCGCCCAGCGCCGCGGGGGCGCGTGTCTTTCGCGGGCGCTTCGTGCGCGCGGCCGGCATCGTCGCGGCCTGGACGACGATCCCGCCGCGCTCGTGAGACCGGGCCCGGCACACGCACGGGAG
The DNA here is from genome assembly GCA_964245595.1 of uncultured bacterium. Taxonomy (GTDB): domain Bacteria; phylum Vulcanimicrobiota; class Vulcanimicrobiia; order Vulcanimicrobiales; family Vulcanimicrobiaceae; genus Vulcanimicrobium. The sequence continues at coordinate 1,790 of CAXTNU010000082.1, forward strand.
GAGCGGCGAACCCCCTCGCCGATCCTTGCAACACGCACATCGTGGACGCGGCCGACCGGTCCGCCCGCCCTGTGTGTACGGGGTTGTGTAGTGCGGAGCGTTCACAGGCTTAGCCCAGATCACCAGCCGGTTTCGCTTCCGGTCGCGCTGCGCGGGGCGCGCGACGCGTGGGCGGCGGGCGACTATGACGCGGTGCTGCTCTGGCTGGACCGGACCGACGATCGTACGGCGGGCGGCGAACTGCCCAATGAAGCGCTGCTCTTGCGCGCTCGAGCGCACTGGCTGCGCGGCGACTACGACGAGGCGCTGCGCTTCGCGCTGGCGGCCGAGCGCGCCGACGCCGACGTGATCGGCGTTCGTGCCGTGCAGCTGCGCGGCTTCGTCGCCGTATCGCAGCAGCGGTTTCCCGAAGCGCTGGACCTGTTTCGCTCGGTCTTCGACCGCTACAAGCGCTGCCGCAAGCGGGACGAGGCGCTGGTCGAGCAAACCGTTCTGCAAGTCGCTTCGCTCGAGCTGACGCTGCGCTCGGCTCACGAGCCCGGCAGCCACGGCGCGCTCGAAGCGCGGGTGATCCATCCCTGGGAGCCGGTTCTGCTCGGCTGGTCTTCCGCCGCGTGCGCGCAGCGCATGGCGCTGGACGGCTGGCTCTACGGGCTCGACGGTGACGCGAGGGAAGCGCTCGGGCTGATGCGCCAGGCGGACGATCTGGCGCCGACGCCCGCCTGGCGCGTCTGGGCGCTCGCCCAGCGCGCGAACCTGGCGCTCGCGTTCGGCGAAAGCGTCAGCGCGCGGGACTTCGCAACGCAGGCCCAGGCGTTCGTGCGCGACGTCGACTGGGAGGCGATCGCGGGCGAGGAGCGCGTCGGGCTGCTGCTGCTGTCCGAAGTGCTCGCGGCGCTGGCGCCCGCGGCGGCACCCGCGCTCGTGGGGCGCTACGACGCGCTGCCCCCGCGCAGCCCGAACGGTGTCTTGGAGGACGGCCCGCGCTTGCGAGCGCTCGAGCTGCACGTGCACGGTCTCGTCGCGCGCGCGAACGGGGAGGGCCTCCGGGCGCGGGCGCTGCTCGCGGACGCGGCGTCCGCGTGGCGAGCGGTCGGGAACCTCTGGCGCACGGCGCTCGCGCTCGTAGAGCTCGACGCGACGGAATTCGCCGCCGGCGGGCCGGTGCTCGTCGAGCAGCGGGCGCCGCTGAACGGGTTTCACCTGGAGGCCGCGGCGCTCATCGTGCGCGAGCATTTTCCGCGCTCCTTTCTGGCCCGCCGGGTCGGCGGCTGGCTGGCGGTGTACGACGATCCGGTCGCCGCCGCGCTGGCGCCCCACAAACGGCAGGTGCTGCGGCTCGTGCTCGCCGGCCTGGACAACAAGCAGATCGCGGCGCGGCTGGGCCTGCGGTACAACAGCGTTCGGTCGTACGTCGCCGAGCTCCACGCCGCGTTCGGGACGCACTCCGACCGCGAGCTGTTCGCCGCGTGCGTGCGGCGGGGCATCACCGGCTCCGCGGCGCCCGGCCTGCGCGCGGGATAGACCGCGGCGCACACCTGCAAACGTAGGTCTTCGCGAGCGCTCCCGAGCGTGGTATCGTTGCCGTACGGCCCGCCGCCGATCGTCCTTGCGAGCCACGCTCGCCTACACCCGGGGACGATCGGCGGCGGCCTGTCTTCATTGGGCCGGCGGTCAGGCCCGCGGTACTGGTTCGACCATTTGCTGGAGAAAGTCGATCGCGACCTGATAGGCCTGGCCTTCCTCCACGCTGACCTCCTGAGGCCTCATCGGGACGTAGCAGCGGCCGAACCCTTTGCCCCGAGCAGTTTGTCGAAGTGACCGACTTCGAAAGTTCTCGGTGGTGATGCGCGCTGCCGCAAGAGCGACATAATCGCCGAGCACCAGGTATTCATACTATGACTCGCCATTATCGCTGCGGAACTGGTTTGGATCGAATTCCTAATTGGATCGGATTTCCCAATAAGGTCGACGTTGACAAAGACTGATGAAAGCCGTAGCGTACAAGTCTTCAGTCGGTGAGCTGACCGACTCCCAATGCCTTCGCGTGGGAGAACGTACGATGAAACATGCGCTCGGTTCGTTGGTCGTCCTAGGTTTGATCTTGTTTCGCGGCGATGCATCAGCCGATGACCAGACGAATGGCTTTATGTATGGCAATGCGGTTCAGAGGCATGTCTACTTATTAGACCGTCGTCCTAATGCTGATAAGACGCTTACGGTTCCGGTTAGCAACACAGGTTTCGGTTCGACGTACGCGTTTATCGTGTCCAGCCAGAAGATGCATAGTCTTTTCGGCGGTAGCGACTCGATGCACTACGGAGCATACCTAAGCCTCTCGCCAGATGAGGATATTTGTCATCCGAAGCCTCGAAACGAGTATTCGTAGACGGTAACAACGGGAGATTTGCGCCCTAGAGCCTACAATGGTCCGCAGCGCCCAACGGCGCGGGAAGGGCGCATCGCCGGGCCGGGCTCCGGCCGCCAGGGCGCCCGGCTCTGCCCCTCGCCCGGGGAGCGGCCCTCCGGGCGTCGAAAAAGCTCGGTCAATGGGAATGTCGGATACGTGGGTATTGTCGTGATGCTCGCGTCCCTCGTGCTCGCCGCGGCGTTGCCGGCAACGGCGGTGCCGCTCGCCGGGCCGCACTCTTTCGTCGGTACGTGGAGCTGCACGTACCGCGCGGGAGCGGTGCGCACGGCCTACGCCGCCACGTACGCGTACGGTCGCGACGGCCACACGTTGCGGCAGATCGCTTCCTGGGCGGGCGACGACGACGAAGTGTCACTTGCGTATGACGCGCAGCGCGGCGCACGATCCTGCGCGCGACCAGCAGCGATCCGAACACGTCGCCGCGTCTACCTCGACGCAAATATCGCCGAAACGTTCTAGGCTATGACTGCCTGTGGTAGACAGCGGACATTCGAACTGCTGTCGATCGTTGCGAAAGGATGGACGGCAGGAATGCAACTATGCCAGTGACAGGTATCGGCGGCTTCTTCTTCCGATCAGACGATCCAGACGCTCTTTCGGCTTGGTATCAGAAGCACCTTGGTATCGGAAGCTTTGATTGGCACCAGTCGGCTGGTCCGACCGTCGTAGCGCCTTTCCCGAAGTCCACAGATTACTTTCCGGCGGAGAAGCACTGGATGCTGAACCTTCGGGTCTCTGGGCTCGACTCTTTGCTGCACGAGCTCGCAGCAGCCGGTATCGCGGTCGTGAAGGATCCCGAATGGGACACACCGGATACGGGCCGCTTCGCCCGTATCCATGATCCGGAAGGCAACCCGATCGAACTTTGGGAGCCGCCTCCTGCCTAGGTCCGGTCTGGGTTGAACCCGGCGGCGCCTTCGATTCTCTGCCCTAGTCCGCAGCCACCGGACGCGCAACCTGCGAATCGCTGTGTACGGTCAGGCATCCGTGGACGAAGCGATCGTCGTCGAGCGGCTGGTCAGGCGCTACGGCACCGTCGAGGCGGTGGCGGACTTGAGCTTCTCCGTCCCGCGGGGCACCATCTTCGGGCTGCTGGGCCGCAACGGGGCCGGCAAGACGACGACTCTGGAGTGCTGCATCGGAATCGGCAAGCCGAGCGCGGGCACGATTCGCGTGCTCGGGCTCGACCCGACGACCCGGCCCGGGCTGGCCCGGCTGCGGCCGCGCATCGGGGTTCAGCTCCAAGCCACCTCGCTGCTCGAGAAGGCCGGCGTGCGCGAGGTGCTCGAGCTGTACGCCGCCTACTACGGCATCGCGCCGCGCACGGCGGAGATGGCCGAGCGGGTCGGGCTCGAGGGCAAGCTCGAGCGGCAGATCGCGCAGATGTCGGGCGGCGAGCAGCAGCGCTTGGCGCTGGCCCTCGCGCTGCAGCACGATCCGGAGGTGCTGTTCCTGGACGAGCCCACCGCCGGCATGGACGCCTTCGGCCGGCGCATCCTGTGGGGCGAGGTCGAGCGCCTGCGCGCGGCCGGCAAGACGATCGTGCTGACCACCCACTACATCGAGGAGGCGGAGCGCTTGAGCGACCGCATCTGCGTGGTGCAGCGCGGGCGCATCGTGGCCGAGGACGCGCCGGCCGAGCTGGTCGCGCGCTACGGCGGCGACGCGACGGTCACCATCGCGGCCGACGGCTTCACGCCGGGTGCGGCGCTCGAACGGCTCGGCACCTGGGCCAAGACCGGCGCGCGGTGGAAGCTCGCGACGAGCGGCGAGCCCGGCTTGGCGCTGGCCGAGGTCGTCACCCGCGCCAACGCCCTGCACGCGACGATCGCGTCGCTCGACATGCACCGCCCCACGCTCGAGGACGCGTTCATCGCCATCACCGGCGAGACGATCGGAGACTCCCAATGACGCTGCTGCGCATGTTCTTGGTGCAGACCAAGATGCACTTCCTGTGGTACTTCCGGCGCGACGGCGAGATGATGTTCTGGACCCTGGCGATGCCGGTGTTCTTCCTGGTGCTGTTCTCGTTCGCGTTCTCGGACGGCAAGACGTCGCGCTCGGCGCAGTTCCTCGTGCCGGGGATCATCGGCGCGCAGGTCTTGAGCTCGGGCTTCTGGGGCGTCGGCGTCATGCTCGCCACCTTCCGCGAGAAGCAGCTCCTGCGGCGGGTGTACCTGACCCCGGTCCCGGCCTGGGTCTTCTTCGCCTCGCTGGTCGCCTACCGGGTGGCGCTGCTGGCGGCGCAGGCGGTGATCCTGATCGCGGCGGGCGCGCTGCTGTTCCACGTCCGCATCATCGGCAACCCGCTCGAGATCCTGGCCATCCTGCTGCTCGGCACCGCGACGTTCGTCTCGCTGGGCACGATCATCGGCGCGCTCGCCCGCACGACCGAGAGCGCGAACAACATCGCCTCGATCCTGACCGTGCCGCTGGCGTTCCTGTCCGACGCCTACGTGCCGATCGACCGCTTTCCGCACGCGATCAGCTCCGCGCTGCGGCTGCTGCCCTCGACCCAGTTCGTCGACACGTTCCGCGACGTCTCGACCGCCGGCGCGCCGCTGGCGCAGTACGGCGTCTGGATCGCGGCGCTGGTGCTGTGGGCGATCGCCGGGACCCTGATCAGCGCGCGCACCTTCCGCTGGGTCTGATGAACGCCGCCGGGCGCGTTCCCGTCTTGATCGCCGGCGGCGGCATCGGCGGCCTGGCCGCCGCGCTGGCCCTGGCCAACCGCGGCCGGCGCGCGCACGTGCTCGAGAAAGCGCCGGAGTTCGGCGAGATCGGGGCGGGCCTGCAGCTCGCTCCCAACGCCGCGCGCGCGCTCGACGAGCTGGGCGTGCTGCGAGCGATCGAGCCGTTCGCCGTCTTTCCCGAGCGGATCGTGTGGATGGATGCGGTCGCCGGCAACCAGGTCACGGCGCTCGATCTGGGCGCGCCGTTTCGCGCCCGCTACGGTCACCGCTACATGGTGATGCACCGCAGCGATCTGCTGGCGGTCCTGCTCGACGCGTGCCGGGCGAACGAGCGCATCACGCTCGAGACGAGCAAGCACGTCGTCACGGTCGAGGACCGGGGCGACCGCGCGCACGTCGGCTGCGCCGACGGCTCGCGCTACGAGGCCGAGGTGCTGGTCGGCGCCGACGGGCTCTGGTCGGTCGTGCGGCAACTGCTGATCGGCGACGGCGAACCGCTGTGCTCGCGGTACGTCGCCTACCGCGGCGCGATCCCGGTCGAGGAGATGTCCGGCCGCGCGGGCTCGGACGACGTCATGCTCTGGACCGGGCCCGACATGCACCTCGTGCAGTACCCGGTGCGCCGGGGCGAGCTCTACAACCAGGTCGCGGTCTTCAAGAGCGACCGGTATCGCGCCGACTCCGACGACTGGGGAACCAGCGACGAGCTCGACGCGCACTTCGGTGCCTGCACCGGCGCGGTCCGCGCCGCCCTGGCGAAGTTTCGCCGCAACCGCCGCTGGCCGATGTTCGACCGCCTTCCCGTCGGCCGCTGGTCGCGCAACCGCATCACGCTGCTGGGCGACGCCGCGCACCCGATGCTGCAGTATCTCGCGCAAGGGGCGGCGCAAGCGCTCGAGGACGCCGTCGCGCTGGGCGACGCGCTGGCCGGCCAGGCGGACGTCGCGGCCGCGTTCGCCGCGTACGAGGCGGCTCGCGTCGGCCGTACCGCGCGCGTGCAGACGACGGCTCGCGCCTGGGGCGACTACTGGCACGTTCCGCTCGAGCGGGCCGCCCGGCGCAATGCCGCCCTCGCCGCGCGCGACCCGCGCGACTACGGCGAGACGGACTGGCTCTACACTTGGTGAAGCCCAACGTGACGATGAACGACAGCGGTGACATCTTGGGATTGCCGGACCCTCATACGAAGGGTTCGCTTGGTTGTTGAGGCGGGTGAATGAATCAACATATCGGTCGCAGTGGATTTCTCGTCGGTAGCAGCGCATTGCTCCTTGCAGGCTGCAGCGGATCAACCTTATCGAGGGCTCTCTCTCCGCACCAGCTAAGCCTTGCCGACACGGTGGCATCGGTCGGAATCGTTTCCGCAACCGACAGGACGACGGGCCGGGTATTTTACGCTAACGTCCCACCGGATTCGAAATCGGAGGTTGCACAGGATTGTAGCGTTCCGGTGTTTGCTGGACGCGCGCGCCGCGTGACGGATCAGTGCGATCCCGATATTCCTCCGCCTTGGGATGGAGCGATACAAGTCGCGTTGCCGGTTATCGGTTCGACCGGCGTGATCTTCTGCGGTCCTTCGGCGTTCGCTTTCAACGCTTCCATACCGGTCGGTGCGACAGTCTATGGTGCCCTGCAGGGAGGCTACAATGGTCCCTTGTACCAACTGGCCTCGTTCAAATACTGGAAGTGTGCGGCTGCGGCCACGGGAGCCGCAAGCGCCGCTCGGACGATGGCGCTATATATCGTTCAGAATTCGGCTAAGTACAGCGCTGCCATAGCAGGCGCCGCTAAGAACGCGCTTTCAGAATGGGGCGGAGCCGCCGACATGGGAGTCGCGGCGGCGGCTGAATTTCTGTTCGGCATTGCCGCTGCCTTGACCGTCGGCGACTGGGTGTTCTTGCTGTCGGCGTGCGGGATAGCGGCAGCCGCGATCTACCTTGCAATCGTGTGTATCTCGGACGGCCTCGCTGCTTGAGTCAATTCTTCTGGTCAGGCCATGCTGCTATCGCGATCGGCGCATTTACGGTGCTCGGATACATTAGCATGGTCTTCGTCGAAAAGAGCGCGGGCTTCAAAGATGCGACGCTGATGTTCCTGCCGTTGTTCGGCAGCGCCGTCTGTCTGTACGGATTTCTCGTTGGGGAACACGACTACATCTGGCTGATCTTCATCTTTATCCTGATCTCAGTGTTCTTCCAAAGGTTCATCCCACGTATCGAGACACGGTATCGAAAGCGTAAACCGCGACAACGTCGCTGACTGTGTGTACTCGGGGAGCGTTGCGCCAACTCGCGCTGCCCGTGCTGATCGAATACGCAAAGTTCGATCTTCTAAGACGTTGCCCGACAAGAGCGCGATGATCGCGACCGCGGTGTCGTCCGCCCGGCTGCACATCGAAGTCTTCGACGCGACGTCCGCATGCTTACTGCAAGACGGTGATCGTGTCGGCTTCGATCGTGCCGTCGGCGTTGGCGCGGCCGTTGACGTCGACTTGCGCGCCCTGGCCGGGCGTCGCGCCGCGCGGGTTGATGACGGTGCCCTGGTGCAGATGGACGCTGCGGTAGCAGTTGGTCCCGCAGTTGACCTGCATGTCGAAGCGCTTGAAGTAGCTCACCGTGCCGCGCGCGTTGTTGCGGTTGGCGATGTTCTGGCGCTGGATGATCTGCGAGCCGATTCCGATCACCGTGTTGAGGATCTGGTTGGTCTGCGCGTTGCCCGGCGGAAGCGTCGGGACGACGATCGGGGTGGGGGCCGGCGCGGGCGCCGACTGAGCACCGGCGAAGGTGGGGGCAGCCAGACCGAGGACGAGGACGCCGGTGGCGAGCAAAGACGGACGCATGGTACGCAAGCAACGCGGCGGAGCGCCGAGGCGGTTCCGGTGACGCCCGTCGAGCCCGAGATTCGCGACGCCGCCACGGTGATCGTGGCGCGCGACGCAGCCGACGGCCCGCTCGTCTTCATGGTGCGGCGCAGCGCCAAGGCCGCGTTCCTGCCCGACCTCTACGTCTTCCCCGGCGGCCGGGTCGACGAGGCCGACCGCGCCGACGCGAGCGAGCTCTTGACCGGCAGCGCCGGCGAGGTCGACCCGGTCTACGCCTTGACCGCCGCGAGAGAGACGTTCGAGGAAGTCGGCCTGCTGTTCGCCGACCGCGCGGTCCACGGGCCCGCCCTGCTCGAAGCGCGGCGCGCGCTGCTGGCCGGCGAGGCGACCTTCGGCGCGGCGCTGCGCGCGCTGGGCGTCGCGGTGGACGCTTCGCGGCTGCGCTACTTCTCGAACTGGATCACGCCCAAGGGCGAATACGCGCGCCGCTTCGATACCCGCTTCTTCGTCGCGCGCGCGCCGCAGGACCAAGTCGCCGAAGCCGATGCCTTCGAGGTCACCGACGGCCGCTGGCTGCGCCCGCGCGATGCCCTGGCAGCGCACGAGCGCGGCGAGATCGGTCTGATCTTCCCGACCATCAAGCACCTCGAGCGGATCGCGCCGTTCGCCGGCGTCGACGCGCTGCTCGCGTTCGCCCACACGAAGCCGATCGTGACCGTGGCGCCGGTGATCGAGGACGGTCAGCGCATCACCGCCCGAGAACTGAGCGACGAATGGTAAGCCTCAGCCCGCGCGTGACGCGCTTGCGCGCGAACAACGCCTCCCCGATGACCCTCGACGGCACCAACGGCTACGCCGTCCGGGTCGGCCCACGCGCGCTGGTCGCCATCGACCCCGGCCCGCGCGACGACGCGCAGCGCGATGCCTTCCTGCGCTTCGCGCGCGACGGCGACGCGGAGTACGCGGCGATCCTAGTCACCCACGGCCACCCCGACCACTACCCGGGCGCCGCCCCGCTGGCCGCCGCGACCGGGGCGCCGGTGCTCGCCCACCCCGCAGCGGTCTTTCCGCACGACCGCGGGCTGGGTGACGGCGAGCGCCTGACGTACGGTGACGCCTCGTTCACCGTGCTGCACGCGCCGGGCCACGCGCGCGACCACCTCGTCTTCGTGCTGGAGGACGAGCGCGCGCTGTTCACCGGCGACATCGTGATCGGCACCGGCACGGTGGTGATCGCCCCGCCCGGCGGCGACATGCGCACCTACCAGCGCACGCTGCACCACCTGCGCGATGAGTTCGGCGACGCGAGCGCTCTTTACGGCGGGCACGGGCCGGAGGTGCGCGACGTGCGCGGCAAGCTCGACGAGTACATCGCTCACCGGGAGGCGCGCGAACGGCAGATCGTCGCGGCGCTGAGCGAGGGACCGGCAACGTTGCCGGAGTTGGTCCCGCGCATCTACGCCGACGTGGACCGGCGGCTATGGCCGGCGGCGGGGCGTCAGGTGCTGGGGTACCTGATTGCGCTCGAAGCAGAAAACCGGGTACGGGCAGAGCGAGTGGAGCGAGGCCCGACGGCGTCAGAAGCGGCGCTGCTCAACCCGGACTTGTCGAAGCTCGACGAAAACCTCGGCGCCGACGTGATTCGGGCGGAATTGGGATTCGGAAGCCGAGAGTCACTCATACGGTACTACAGCCAATGATATTCCGCCCTGCTGTAGCAGACACAATGGTGGAAATAGACTCTGACGTCGAAATTACAATCACGTCTCGTATACGAGTTCGGGCTCCAATGCGATTCCTTCCGCGACTTGCGGAGGTTCTCTTTAACCGAGGCTTCAACACCGACGCGTGGAGGCTACAGGCGCTCGTGACAATCCAAGAACCGTCCGCATTCTCGATAGCATGGCAACAAGCACTCATGGTATGAGGGTCTATGCGCTCAAAGAGCAGAAGCTCGCACGCCCAGATTGCCGATCGCCTTTCCGAATCGACTGGGTGCAACAAGTCAAAAACGACGCGGTCGCCGATACGAACGCCTAGATCCATCGGCTTCACGAATCGTGGCTCGCCGAGGATTTTCTTCAACGCAGCGAGGTCCATGCGGTTCTCCTTTAATCCCCGTTAACCGAGTGACAGCCGAGATTGTTGCGCGTCAAGCACCGCCGCCTAGAATTTGGCCGGCTTAGGCGAGCGATCTAACGGTTCAGCAGCGAGAGCGCGGCCGGCGGGCGGCTCGCGCGGCAACCCGCATGAAGCGCGTTCGCGAGCAGCGCGGTCCAGCCGGCAAAGCCCGCGCACGCAGCGGCCGCCAGCGGGCCGGGAACGCCCGCCAGCAGCCCAACGGCGCCCAAGACGACGGCCGCTTGAAACAAGACGAACGTGGCCCAGCTCAGCGCCGCGCAGAGCAGCTCGCCGGGGCCGGTCTCGTCGTCGTCTCCGCGGAACGCGGTCGCCAGCAAGCGGACCCCGATGTGGTGCAAGTTCGCGTTCACCATCTGTCCGAGCCAGCCGATCGTGCCGACGTACACGAACGCCGCCGACAAGGCGAACCCGCGAAGAACGCCGATGCCCAGACCGAACGCGACGGCGAGCCACAGCGTGGATGCGGCCAAGAACGCCTGCGGCGGGCGATGCGGCACCGTCGCCCGCCGCAAGACCAGCGCGAGATCGACGACGTAGACGGCGACGGCGACGGCGACGCCGAGCACGAGCGCGCCGAGCCACAGGACGGCCGGCGAGCGCAGCGCGGACCCAGCTCCGAGAACGATCGTGCCGGCGACGAGCCCGGCGCCGGCTGCCACGCCCGAATGCGCGCGTGGCGCTCTCAGGTCGGCAGGGGGCGAACGTCCAGCCACCGGCTGCCAGCTGGTTGTTTGGCAGGCATACCGCCTGGTTTCTGAGGCGCCGGTGCCCGCCTCACCTCTTGCGCGGGCCGGCGCCGGTAAACGGGAAGAATCCATGCGTGCGCAGCATGCACGCGTTGCCATGACAGTACCGAACGAGCGAGCGGTCACCATCGTGGTCGTCACGCGCGATCGCGCCCAGACGCTGCGCGAGACGCTCCCGCGCCACGCGCCGTACCCGGTGGTGGTCGTCGACAACGGCTCCGCCGACGAGACGGTCGCCGTCGCGCGCGC
>CAXTNU010000083.1:0-12788 GCA_964245595.1 uncultured bacterium
CTCGGCGGCGCGGCCACGGTGGCCGCCGACGACGCCGCGCCCCAAATCCGCACGTCGACGCGCATCGCGTGATCGGCCCGACCTTCTCATCACCCACCATCTCCTGAAGGACGTATCGTGAACACGAATACCACCGACTCGACGCGCACCGGCGTCATCGCAGGCTTGTTCCACGACCCGAGCATCGCTGCGAAGGCACTGACCGAGCTGCGCAGCGCCGGTTTCTCGCGCACCGAGATCAGCCAGGTCGCGGCCGCGGACGACGCCGCCGCGACCGACACCGCCAAGACCGGTACCAAAGGCAGCACCGGTGCCGGCGAAGCGCGCTTCTTCCAGGAGCACGACAGCCACGCCTCGAGCTTCGTCGACGAGCTGGCGGCGCTCGGCTTCTCGAAGCATGACGCTCACGACCTCGTGGACGGGGTCGTCGAGGGCGGCGCCGTGGTGACCGCCGACGCCAAGGATGACGTCGACGGCGCCACGGCGGTGCTCACCCGCAACCACGCCGACGTCCGCTACGCGCAGGGCGCGGCGACGACGGCGGTGCGCGACACCGGAACCGTTGCGGCGGCCGGTGCTGCCGGCGGCATGACGGCTGAAGCGGATCGCGTACTCAAGCTGCGCGAGGAACGACTCGCGGTCGACAAGCGCAAAGTCCAGCACGGCGAAGCGCGCATTTACAAGGAAGTCGTGACCAAGACGCAGTCCATCGACGTGCCGGTCACGCACGAGGAGCTGGTCATCGAGCGCGTCGCGGCCAGCGGCGCCGCCGCCGCCGACGGCAGCCCGATCGAGGCGGGCGAGACGATCCGCATTCCGCTCAGCGAAGAGCAGGTCGACGTCAGCAAGCGCACCGTCGTGACCGGAGAGGTCACGATCGGCAAGCGCGAGGTCACCGAGACCGAGCACGTGCACGAGACGACGCGCTCCGAAGAGCTGCGCGTCGACGATCCCACGACGACGAGCACGACCAAGCTCGACCGCTGACACCGAGTCGGCCGGGACCAGAAGCACGACGGCCGGAGATCGCTCTCCGGCCGTCGTGCTTCTCCTCGGGTCTCAGGCCGTGGTTAACGGCGGATTGACAACCGGGGCGGCGGTGGGATCGCGCGGCTGACGAAGCCAAGACCTCCGTCTCCGTCTCGCTCCTGCTCTGAGGAGGGTTCTCGTGCGCACGCTCTTGGTCGCCGCGGTTTGTGCCGTGGCGCTTGCTGCCTGTGGTGGTGGCGGCGGGGGCGGCTCGACTTCGCCCGTCGGCCCAACTGCGCCGGTACCCGCCCCGACCGCCGCCCCAATCCAATCGGCCGGCGCCCAGCGCGCGGACGCGGCCCAAGCCCTGATCAGCTACGACGCGACGCGCCAGGTGACGCTCTACAGCGGTGCCGGCGAATCGTCGCTCGCCTCCGTCCGGCGGTCCATCGACGCGGCGGCCGGACGGGTCACCGCCGGCTATCGCCAAGGCTTTCGCACCGCGCGCGGCGCCGGCGCGCGGTCCGCGCAGGCCGTCACGTACTCCGCCTGCTCCGCGGGCACCGAGTCGGCGACCCACGTCGTCAGCCCGAGCGAGGAGCAGGTCGACATCCGGCTGTTCTACGATGCGGCCTGCACGGCCATCGAGCAGGACATCGCCATCGACCTGATCGCGACGTCGGCGACGTCGGTGAGCGCAACCGGCACCACGACGCTCTACGACCGGAGCGGCACGGCCTACGACTACCAGACCCTCGCGCTGACCATCAGCGCGGTCGGCTCCAGAACGGGCAGCTTCTCCATCGTCACGGACGATGCCGCGAGCGCGACCGCACCGAAGACCGCGACGCTCGGCGTCGCCTGCACCGTCGCGCCCGCCTCCTTGGCGTGCGGAATCGGCGCGGTCGCGCACGCGAGCGCGATCGCGCAAGACCTCGGCGCGACCGCCAGCGTCAGCGCGAGCGCCACCGTCCAGGGCGACGGCGACGTCACCATCCCGGTCAGCGGGGCGGCGGCGAGCTATACCGGCGCGCTGGGCTCGCTGTCGCTCGCCCAAGCGGCGTTCCCGGCCTTCGGCGTCAGCGGCGGAACGGCGGCCGACACCGGCACGTTCACGGGCAGCTTCACCTACACGCCGTCGGGCGTGCTCGTCAGCGGCTCGTTCACGCTGACCGACGCGGCGGCGGACGGAACCGTGACGGTCACGTCCACGGGAACGCCCGCGACGAGCGTCAACGGCACCGTTACCCGCACGAGCACCGGGCAGACGCTGGCGACCTTCACGGTCGACATCGACGGCAACGGCACCATCACGTACGGCAACGGCAGCACCGGCCGCATCGTCAACTGGCAGATCTTCGGCTAACGTCGAACGGCATAGCCGTGCTCACCGCGGCAGGTTCTCGATCGATGAGTGACGACGACGGCCGAAGATCGCTCTCCGGCCGTCGTGGTTCTCTGGGCGCGAATCCCTAGTTCAGGTTGACTTCGAACAGCCCCGCCGCACCCATGCCGCCGCCGATGCACATCGTCACGACGACGAACTTCACGCCCTGGCGCTTGCCTTCGATCAGGGCGTGCATCGCCATGCGCGCGCCGCTCACGCCGTAGGGGTGGCCGATCGAAATCGCGCCGCCGTCGACGTTGAAGCGCTCGTTGGGGATGCCCAGCGTGTCGCGGCAGTACAGCGCCTGCACCGCGAACGCCTCGTTGAGCTCCCACAGGCCGATGTCGTCGACCGTGAGACCGTGGCGCTTGAGCAGACCCGGCACCGCGAACACCGGGCCGATGCCCATCTCGCCCGGGTCGCAGCCCGCGACGACCATGCCGCGGTAGAAGCCGAGCGGCTCGATCCCACGGTTGCGCGCCTCTTCGCTATCCATGATGACCACGGCGGCCGCGCCGTCGGAGAGCTGCGAGCTGTTGCCGGCGGTGATCGAGGAGCTCTTGTCGATCACGCCCTTGAGCGAGGACAGGCCCTCGAGCGTGGTGTCGGGGCGGTTGCCCTCGTCCTTGGTCAGCGTGGTCTGCTCTTCCCAGACCTTGCCGCTCTTCTTGTCCTCGTTGTACTTCCAGGATGCCATCGGCACGATCTCGGCGTCGAAGCGGCCCGCGGCCTGCGCCGCGGCGGTGCGCTGCTGCGATTGGAGCGAGTACTCGTCCTGCGCCTCGCGCGTGACGTTGTACTTCTTGGCCACCGTGTCGGCGGTCTGGAGCATCGGCATGTAGAGGCTGGGCTCGTGGCGCAGCGCCCACTCCTCGGTGAAGCCATTCATGTTCATGTCGTTCTGCACCAGCGAGATCGACTCGACCCCGCCGGCGACGATCACCTTGACGCCGTCGGCCATGACGCGGCCCGACGCGGTCGAGATGGCCTGCAGGCCCGACGCGCAGTAGCGGTTGATCGTCGTGCCGGGCACGCCGATCGGCAGGCCGGCGCGCAGCGCGGCGACGCGGCCGATGTTGTGGCCGGTCGCGCCCTCGGGCAGACCGGTGCCGACCACCACGTCCTCGATCTCGGCCGGGTCGACGCCCGCGCGCTCGATCGCGTGCGCGATGACGTGGCCCGCCATCGTCGCGCCGTGGGTTTGATTGAACGCACCGCGGAACGCTCTGCCGATCGGCAGGCGCGCGGCCGAGACGATCGCCGCCTCAGGCATGAGCCAACTCCTTCGAGTACTTCGCGATGGTGCCGCCGCTCTTCGCGATCTCGACGAGCAGCGGGGCGGGGGTCCACTGGTCGCCGAACTGCGCCCGGAAGCCCTCCATGATCTCGACGGCTTTCGCGACGCCGATCTCGTCGGCGTACCACATCGGGCCGCCGAAGTGGGGCGGGAAGCCGTAACCGTAGATGAAGACGATGTCCTCGTCGCCGGGGCGCAGCGCGATGCCCTTTTCGAGCAGGTCGGCGCCGACGTTGGCCAGGGCGAGGAACAGCCGCTGCACGATCTCCTGGTCGGAGACTTCGCGCGGCGCGATGCCCAGGCGCTTGGCCTCCTCGGCGAAGAGCGCTTCGACTTCGGGTGCGCGCTGCGGCTCGCGGTTGCCCTTCTCGTAGTTGTGGAAGCCGGCGCCGGTCTTCTGGCCCCAGCGCTTCTGCTCGTACATGGTGTCGACCACGGACGACTTGCCGCCCAGCGAGTCCGGGCGCTCCTTCTGGATGTGGTAGAACACGTCCACGCCCGAGAGGTCGAAGGTCGCGAACGGACCCATTGCCATGCCGGTCGCCTTGACGACCGCGTCGATGCGGGTCGGCGAGACGCCCTCGGTCGCCAGCGCGATCGCTTCGCGCGAGTAGTCGAAGAACATCCGGTTGCCGATGAAGCCGAACGCGTTGCCCGACACGACGGCCACCTTGCGGAGCTTCTTGCCCAGCGCGATGCCGGTCGTGAGCGTCTGCGGCGAGGTGTCCTTGCCGCGCACGATCTCGAGCAGCTTCATGATGTTGGCCGGGGCGAAGAAGTGCAGCCCGAGCACCTTGTCGGGGCGCTTGGTGACCGCCGCCATCTCGTCGATGTCCAGCGTCGAGGTGTTCGAGGCGAGGATCGCCTCGGGCTTGACCGTCTCGTCGAGCTTGGCGAAGATCGTCTTCTTGAGGTCCATCCGCTCGACGACCGCTTCGACCACGATGTCGACGTCCGCGATCTCGGCGTAGTCGCTCTCGAAGGTGACGAGCTGGCTCTGCTGCCAGGCCTGTTCCTGGGTCAGCCGGCCCTTCTTCACCTGGTAGGAGAACGTCCCGAACACGAGCTGGCGGGCCTTCTCGATCTGCTCGTCGCTGACGTCGATCACGGTCACCGGGATGCCCGCGGTCGCGAAGGTGATCGCGATGCCGGTGCCCATCGTGCCGGCGCCGATGACGGCGGCCTTTTTGATCTCCTGCGGCTCGCTCTTGGGCAGGCCGGGGATCTTCCCGAGCTCGCGCTCGGCGAAGAAGATGTGGCGCAGCGCGGCCGACGGGGCCGAGCGAACCAGCTCCTCGAACAGGCGCGCTTCGCGCGCCAGACCGCGCTCGAACGGCAGCTCGATGGCCGCCGCGACCGCGTCGACCAGCTTGTGGGCGGCGAACCCGCCGGCTTCCTCGGGCGGGCACATCATGTGCGCCTGCGCGACGACGAACGGCGTCGCGAACAGGCTCAAGCCCTGCACGCCCAGCTCCGCCTTCATCTTGGCGATGCGGCGGCGCGGCTTGCCGGCGTACGCCTTGGCGGCGCCGACGGCGTCGGCGGCGAGCTCGTCGAGGATGCCCTTCTCTTTGGCCGCCTCGGCCTTCATGGTGTCGCCCTTGAGCATGATCTGCAGGGCGTCGTTCGCGCCGACCAGGCGCGGCAGGCGCTGCGTGCCGCCGGCGCCCGGCAGCAGGCCCAGCTTGATCTCGGGCAGGCCGAGCTTGGACTTGGCGGTCGCGACGCGGTAGTCGCACGCCAGCGCCAGCTCGAAGCCGCCGCCCAGCGCGTTGCCGTCGACCGCGGCGACGTAGGTCTTGCCGCCGGCTTCGATCGCGGTCAGCACGTCGCGAATGGTCTTGGTCTCGGCGGTCGGCTCGGTGTCGAAGTCGTTGACGTCCGCGCCGCCGCTGAACATGCCGTTCGCGCCGCTGAAGACGACCGTCGTGACCGCGGCGTCGGCCTCGGCCGCGGCGACCGCGGCGACCAGCTCGGCCGAGAGCGCGAACGAGAGCGCGTTGACCGGCGGGTTGTCGATGACGATCAGGCGGACGCCGTTGCCGGCGTCCTCGGCCTTGATCCTCGGCGCGTTGCCGCGCCCGTTCTGGTCGGCCACGGTCACGCCGTCACCAGCGCGCGGCGCTCGACGTCGAACATCTCGTCGCTGCCGGCCATCACGTCGCCCGAGCCCTCGACGATCTGCTTCTGCAGCCAGGCGTACTGCGTGAGCACGTGGTGCGCGTAGAAGGTCGCGGTCTGGATCTTGGCGGTGTAGAACGCGTCGGTATCACCGGCCGCGAGCTTCTCGGCGGCGATCTTCGCGCCGCGGAAGAGCTGCCAGCCGCCCGCGACCACGCCGAAGAAGCGCAGGCACGGCACGCTGCCGGCGAAGGCCTTGCGGATGTCGCCCATCGCGTTCATGCCCAGCCACTGCGCGGTGTCGCCCAGCGCCTTGGTGGCTTCGGCCAGCGGCTGCGCCAGCGCCTTGACCTCGGCGTTGTCCGAGGCTTCGAGCTCCTTGGCGAACTTGCCGATGGTCTTCATCACCTTGGTCGCAGAGGCGCCCATGTCGCTGACCAGCTTGCGGCCGACCAGGTCCAGCGCCTGGATGCCGGTCGTGCCTTCGTAGATCGTGGTGATGCGGACGTCGCGGTACTGCTGCGCGATGCCGGTCTCCTCGACGTAGCCCATGCCGCCGAAGACCTGGAGCGCGGTCGAGCAGACTTCCTGCGAAGCCTCGGTGAGCCAGCCCTTGACGACCGGGATCATCAGGTCGACGAACGCCTTGTGCTCTTTGCGCATCGCTTCGTCGGGGTGCTTGGCCGAGATGTCGAGCGAGGCCGCGGTGACGTAGGCCAGCGCGCGCATCGCCTCGATGGTCGACTTGCAGGTGAGCAGCATGCGCCGCACGTCGGGGTGCTTGATGATCGCGACCGGCTCGTGCGAGCGCGAGGCGGCGTCGCGGAACTGGATCCGCTCCTTGGCGTACTCGACCGCGTGCTGGTAGGCGCGGTCCGCGATGCCCATCGCCTGCACGCCGACGTTGAAGCGCGCGGCGTTCATCATCACGAACATGTACTCCAGGCCCCGGTTCGCCTCGCCGATCAGGTAGCCGACCGCGCCCGCGCCGTGCTCGCCGTAGTTGAGCGTGCAGGTCGGGTTGCCGTTGATGCCCAGCTTGTGCTCGATGCCCGCGCAGTGGACGTCGTTGCGCTCGCCGAGCGTTCCGTCCTCGTCGACCATCATCTTGGGCACGAGGAACATCGAGATGCCCTTGGTGCCCAGCGGCGCGCCGGGCAGCCGCGCCAGCACGAGGTGGATGATGTTCGGCGCCATGTCGTGCTCGCCGAACGTGATGAAGATCTTCTGGCCCTTGATCAGGTAGTGGTCGCCCTCGGGCACGGCTTGCGTGCGCACCTGGGCGAGATCGGAACCGGCCTGCGGCTCGGTCAGGCACATCGTGCCGGTCCACTCGCCGCTGACCAGCTTCTCGGCGTAGGTCTGCTTCTGGGCGTCCGAGCCGAACAGCTCGAGCGTCTCGATCGCACCCTGATTGAGACCCGGGCCGTTGGCGAAGCCGACGTTGGACGCGTTCCACATCTCGCTGGTCGGGCCGAGCAGGAGCTGCGGCAGACCTTGGCCGCCGTGCTCGGTGGACACGGGCAGCCCGATCCAGCCGGCCTTGGCGAACTGCGCGTAGGCTTCTTTGAAGCCCTTGGGCGTCGTCACGACGCCGTCTTTCCAGGTGCAGCCCTCGCGGTCGCCGCTCTGGTTGAGCGGGTCGAGAACTTCCGTCGCGAACGTCGACGCCTCTTCGAGGATCGGGTCGATCACGTCGGGCGCGTCCTCGTAGCCGGGCAGCTTGCCGATCTGCTCGAGGCCGGCGAGTTCGCGCAGAACGAACTGCATGTCGCGCAAGGGGGCGCGGTAGGTGCTCATCAGTGCTCCTCCTCGTCAGTGCGAGGATCTGTCGCCGTAGAGATCGAGGCGGAGCTTCTGCAGCGCTTCGATCAAGTTGGTCAGGTACGGTAGGAACCCGGACTTGATGCTGGCGAGGCGGTCCTCGCCCTCCGGGGTGATGCGGTAGACCGTCGTCCCGCGCTTGGTCGATTCGTCGACGGCGCCGCGGATGAAGCCCCGGTCTTCGAGGCGGCGCAGGAGCGGGTAGACGGTGTTGGGGTTGACCGGGAAGACGCCGCCCAGCTCGCCGATCCGCTGCATCAGGCCGTAGCCGCTGTCAGGCAGGACGTGGAGCATCTGGAGGACGAGCATCGGGAAGACCGTCTTGGTCTTGACCTCTCCTTGGAACACGCGGTCCCCCCAGTTTTCTTCAGGGAACACCGCATCGGGCGTCCTTGACCGCGTCGCCATATGTTATTTATAATAGGTTATCGGTAAGCCGTCAAGGCTGGCCGGTGCGCGATTTCCCCGCCCCAGGAGACAACCGCTCGGCATGACGCGTCCCGACGATCTTCCCATCCTCCCGGCGTTCGTCGCCGAGCGGCTCGCGCAGCCCCGGGCGGTCGCGCTCGGCGAGCGGGTCGGGGGCCGCACGCGCGCCCTGCGCTCCGGCGAAGTGCACGAGCGAGCGGCCGCCGTGGCGCACGCGCTCCGGGCGCGCGGCATCGCGCAAGGCGAGCGGGTGGCGCTGATCGCCAACAACCGGGTCGACTGGCTGGTCGCCGACTTCGGCATCCTCTACGCGGGCTGCGTGGTGGTGCCGATGTTCGCCACCACCGCCGCCGACCAGCTGCGGTACATTCTGGCCGACAGCGAGACCAAGCTGATCTTCACCGACGACGCGGCGACGGCGGCGACGATTCGGGCCGCCGCGCCGGGCGCGCCGGAGATCGTGACGTTCGAGGGCGACGGCGAGGGCTCGTTCGCCGCCTTCGTCGCGAGCGGCACGCCGCCGCACCAGGCCGACCCGCAGGCCGTCGCGCGCTTCGCCGACGGGATCGCGCTCGACGACCTGGCGGTGCTCATCTACACCTCGGGCACGACCGGCATCCCCAAGGGGGTGATGCTCTCGCACCGCAATTTGGTCTCCGACGCGGTGACCGCGTTCGACCGCACCGACAGCGGCGTGAACGAGGGCGCGCTGGCGCTCTCGGTCCTGCCGTTCGCCCACATCTACGAGCACACCAACGCGCTGGGCTTCCTGTACACCTTGGCGATTCACTACGTGACCGTGCCCGAGCGCCTGATGGACGACATGCGCGTGCTGCGGCCGGAGTTCATCGCGTTCGTGCCGCGCATCTTCGAGCGGCTGCTGGCCGGCATCGTCGGCAAGGCCCAAGCGGCGGGCGGCGCGCAGGCCAAGCTCGTGCCGTGGGCGCTGGCGACCGGCCTCGCGCACGAGCGCGCGCGGCGCGACGGCACGGCGATCTCACCGGCCCTGCGCGTGCAGTTCGCGCTGGCCAACGCGCTGGTGCTCAAGAAGGTCAAACCCAAGCTGGGGCTGGACCGGCTGGCGTACTTCGTCAGCGGCAGCGCGCCGCTGCACCGCGACACCGCGCTGACCCTGGCCGCGATGGGGATGGAGATCTGCGAGGGCTACGGGCTGACCGAGACCTCGCCCACGGTGACGGTCAACCGCGCGGCCGACAACGTCCTGGGCAGCGTCGGCCCGCCGGTGCGCAACGTCCAGGTCAGGATCGCCGACGACGGCGAGGTGCTGGTCAAGGGCCCCAACGTCATGCTCGGCTACTACCACGTACCGCCCGAGGAACAGCCGTTCACGGCCGACGGCTGGCTGCAGACGGGCGACATCGGCGAGCTGCGCGGCACGCACCTCTACATCACCGACCGCAAGCGCGAGCTGTTCAAGAGCAGCGGCGGCAAGTGGATCTCGCCGGCCCGGATCGAGAGCGCGATCAAGCGCAGCGTCTACGTCGGCCAGGTGATGACGATCGGGGCCGGCCGCCCGCACCCGGGCGTGCTGCTGGCCCCGAACTGGGAGCTCGTGCGGCACGAGCTGTCGCTGCCCGCGGATTTGGCGGCCGACGAGATCGCGCGGCGCGACGACGTGCGCGCGCTGATGATCCGCGAGGTCGAGGCACAGACCGCCGACCTCGCCAGCTACGAGCGGATTCGGCGCGTCGCGCTCTTGCCGCGCGACCTGACCATCGAGGACGACGAGCTCTCGCCGACGCTCAAGGTCAAGCGCCGCGTCGTCGAGCAGCGCTACGCGCCGCTGATCGAAGCGGCGTACGCCGAGGACCTGCGTGCGCGCGCGAACGCCTGACGGCCTCGGCATCGCGGTCGAGCGCTTCGGGACGGGCGAGCGCGCGGTGGTGTTCGCCCACGGCGGCGGCCAGACGCGCCACGCCTGGGACGCGACCGCGCGCGCCGTCGCCGAGCGCGGCTGGAGCGCCTACGCCTACGACCTGCGCGGGCACGGCGAGAGCGACTTCGCGCCCGACGGCGTGTACACGCTCGACGGCTTCGTGCAGGACGTCGGCGCGGTGGCCGAGCTCGTCGGCCGGCCGGCGGTGTTCGTCGGCGCGTCGCTGGGCGGGAACGCGAGCCTCATCCACGTCGGCGAGCGCGGCGGCGACGGCGGCCGCAGCGCGCGCGGGCTGGTGCTGGTCGACATCGGCGTGCGCTCGGCCGACGCGGGCGTCGAGCGGATCGTCGGCTTCATGCAGAGGCACGTCGACGGCTTCGAGTCGCTCGAGGCGGCGGGCGTCGCGGTGGCGGAGTACGCGCCGCAGCGGACGCGCGGCGTGCGCCTCGACGGGCTGCGCAAGAACTTGCGCCTGGCGGACGACGGCCGCTACCGCTGGCACTGGGACCCCGCGCTGCTGGCCAACGTCGACCGCGACCAGCTCGCCAAGAGCGCCCGCACCGAGGCCGCGCTGCGCGCGCTGCGCGTGCCGTTCACGGTCGTGCACGGCGGCCGCAGCGACGTGCTCGACGCGGACACCGCCGCCGAGACCGCCCGCCTGGGCCACGGCACCGTCACCTCGGTCGGCGACGCCGCGCACATGGTCGCCGGCGACGCCAACGACGTCTTCAGCCAAGCGCTGCTGGGCTTCTTGGAGCGCTTCTAGGCTTTGGCGGTCAGCCCGGCGCGCACGCCCGCGCCGGTGCGGCGCACCGCCAGCGACAGCGCGCCGGTGAGGACGAGCCAGGCCAGCGCCAGCGCGATGCCGAGCAGCGCGACCGTTTCCCAGCCGAAGCGGTTGAGCACCGCGCCCGCGCCGAACGACGACACCGCGATCGCGATCAGCACGGTGAAATTGTACGCGCCCTGAACCTTCGCTTGCTGTTCCGCGGGCAGCGCGGCCGAGGCGATCGAGCCGCTCGCGACCGTGGCGAAGTTCCAGCCCAAGCCGGCCAGGATCAGCGTGGCCCAGTAGCCGCCGACGTCGTGGCGCAACGCGCCGACCAGGCCGGCCGCCAGCAGGATCAGCGCCGCGGCGATCACCAGCGGCACCGCGCCGAACCGGCTGACCAGGTTACCGCTGAAGAACGACGGCACGTACATCGCGACGAAGTGCCACTGCAGGCCCATCGTCATCGCGCCCACGCCCATCTGCTCCTCGACCATAGAGAGCGTCGAGGCGATCATGAGCAGATACATCAGCGCCATCGAGAACAGGCTCGCCGCCAGCGCGATCGCGTAGCGCGGCGCGATCAGCACGCGCAGGAACGAGCGGTCCATCGACGGCTCGCCCTCGGACGCCGCCGGCGCGGGCAGCCGGATCGCCAGGCAGGCCAGCGCCCCGATCGCGCACAGGATGCCGACCGCCGCGTACGGGCCGGCGAACGGCGGCACGCCGGTGAGGCCGAGCGTCCAGCGGGCGAGCTGCGGGCCGGCGAACGCGGCGACGACGCCGCTCAGCACGCTCAGCGAGATCGCGCGGCTCTTGTAGGCCTCGGGCACCGCGTCGGCGGCGGCGAAGCGGTAGCTTGCGGTGAACGCGGCCAGCGCACCGAACAGCGCCGCGCCCGCGACGATCAGCCCGAACGAGCTGAGATACGTGCCGAGCACCGAGAGCAGCGCGCCCGCGACCCCGATCAGATTCGCCGCGGTGAGCGACGCGCGCCGGCCGAAGCGCGCCATCGCGTTGGCGGCGGGGATCGCGCAGATCGCGGCGGCGACCGACGACGCGGCGACCGCGACGGTGGCGAACGTCGCGTCGGGGGCGAAGCGCTGGCCCGCGATGCCCGCCACCGTCACGAGTACCAGCGCAACGATTGAATACAATCCTTGCGCCAACGTGATGATCGTCAGATTGAGCGCCGCTTGGCGCGGCAGCGCGCGCAGCGACGGGGATGCGGCTCCAGCCAACCGCGCGGAACGACTACTCATCAGCAAGCGCACCCTCACGAAACGAACACTCCTTGCGGAGTATCGGTGAGCGGCACGGTTAAGCTTCGGTCAAGCGCGGTCCTTCACCATTGCGTCGAGCAGGGCCCAGGCGGTTTCCACCCGCGCCACGTCGCCGTGACTGGTGATGATGGCGTCGCCGTCGAGGTTGCGAATCGTCTTGCCGGCCGGTAGCGCGCCGTACGGCGTCTGGGCGGCGAGCAGCGTGTCGTCGAACGCTTCGTTCGTCTCTTGCGCGCCGTTGCGGCCCATGCCGCCGTAGAGGTCGCTCGCGTCGCCGATCGCGGCACCGGTCTGGTGCGCGATCGCCGAGGCGATCGGGTACGCCAGGCCGACCGCCCAGTCGTGCACGCTATGCGTAATGGATATCGTGCCGCACACCGTCTTGCCGTCGACGATGTGGCGGAACGCGCCCGGCCCGCGCCCGCGAAAATCGGCCGACAGGCCGTAGTGCGAGTAGGCCGCCTCGAGCAGCGTCAGCGTACGCGCTTGCGTGCCGGCGTCCAGCGCGTTCGCAAGCGAGGTCACGAGCCGGCCGCCGAAGCTGTGGCCGACCAGGTGCGCGCGCAATTTCGGGTTGGCGGCGAAGGCTTGCGCCAGCAGCGCCTTGGCGCCGGTCCGGCCGATCGTGCCGGCCCGTTCCTTCATCGTGTAGTACGTGGTGATGTTGAGCAGCATCAGCGCGGCATCTTTGATCGTCGCGAAAGGGTCGAAGCCGGCCGCGCCGCCGTCGCCGGGCAGCGACGGGTCGGCGTCGCCGATCGAGGCCGCGCCGCCGCTGCCGGCGGCCGGCACGTCGACCGCGCCGGTGGCGA
>CAXTNU010000084.1:0-12733 GCA_964245595.1 uncultured bacterium
GGCGTGCCGCTGGCGTTCGCGCTCGACGGCACGCTCGCGCACGCGCACGCCAGCTTCGACGGCGCGCGCTGGCAGTTGGCCGGCGACGTGGCCGGAACGGTCGAGCCCGACGCGCGCGAGGCCACGTTCGACGCCGCGGGCGGCACCGTGGTGGTGGACGGGCGGGCGGTGCGCTGGACGTATCCCGAACCGCCCAGCGCCGACGCCGAGCACAGTGCGCACGCCGCCGCGTCGGGTGACGTCACCGCGCCGATGCCCGGCAAGATCGTCAGCGTCTCCGTCAGCCCCGGAACGCAAGTCGAGGAGCGCGCGCTGCTGGTCGTGCTGGAGGCGATGAAGATGGAACACCGCATCGAGGCGCCGGTCTCGGGCACCGTGCGCGAGGTGCTCGTGCAAACCGGCCAGCTCGTCACCAGCGGCGCGACGCTCGTGACGATCGGGGCCTGAGCGAGCCGCCGCCATGCGCGTGATCCTGCTTGCCGGCTGGAACGAAGCCGTGAAGTACATGGAGGCGCTGGCCCGCGGCCGGCACGGCATCGACGGGCTGGAGAGCTTCGGCTTCGACTGCTCGGTCTTCCCCAAGACGCACGGCACGATGCGCGAGCGGGTCGACCACTTCGCGAGCTATCTCGACCAGCTCAAGACCCGCGAGCCGGGCGCGTTCCCGGTCGCGACGCTGGGGTTTTCGGTCGGCGGGCTGATCAACCGCGGCTTCCTGCGCGCGTACCCCGAGCGGGCCGGTGAGATCGCCGCGACGGTGCAGCTCGCCGCGCCCAACGGCGGGCTGATCACGAACTACTTCTCGCGCACGATGCGGCTGGTCGGCATCCCCGACCACGTCATGTCGGACATCGACGTCGAGTCGGACTTCACGCGCTGGCTCAACGACGTCGGCGGGCACTGGGAGACCGACCCGGACAACAAGGCCAAGAAGCGCTGGCACCTCAACGACAAGCCCTGGATCGCCCCGCCCGGCCACCGCATCCTGCAGATCGCCGGCCGGATGCCCAAGTACCACCTGCAGAGCGACGGGGTGGTGATGGTCGAATCGGCCAACTTGGACGGGGCGATGCCGACCAGCTACATCGACGGCAACGAGGCCAACCACCTCAACCTCGGCGCCGTGTCGAACACGTTCGCCACGATCTTCCGCCGCTTCCGGCACGACGACGCGGCCTGGCCGCGCGTCGTCGACATCGCCGCCCGCTTTCTCCGCTCGGAGCCATTGCCGTGACCAACCCGTTCGCCTCCCTGCCCAGCCGGGTCACCATCTGCGAGGTCGGCGCGCGCGACGGCCTGCAGAACGAGCCCGTGCCGATCTCGACCGACGACAAGGTGCGCTACTGCGACCTGCTCTCCGAGGCCGGCTTCCCCGAGCTCGAGGCGACCTCGTTCGTCAGCCCCAAGGCCGTGCCGCAGATGGCCGACGGCGACGAGGTCTTCCGCCGCATCGCGAAGCGCCCCGGCACGGCGTATTTGGCGCTGGTGCCCAACGAGCGCGGCCTGGACCGGGCGCTGGCGGCCGGCGTGCGCGCGATCGCGATCTTCACCGCGGCCAGCGAAGCGTTCGCGCAGGCGAACACCCGCACGACCATCGACGCCTCGATCGCGACCTTCACCGGGCTCGTCAAGCGCGCCAAAGCCGAGGGCATCTTCGTGCGCGCGTCGGTCTCGACCGCGTTCGGCTGCCCGTTCGAGGGGCGCGTCGCGGTAGCGGACGTGGTGCGCGTGTGCGAGCGGCTGCTGGAGCTGGGTGCCGACGAGCTGAGCGTCGCCGACACGATCGGCGTCGGCACGCCCAACCAGGTCGTCGAGCTGGTCGGCGCGCTCGGCGAATCCGTGCCGCTCGCCAAGCTGGGCCTGCACTTCCACGACACGCGCGGCACGGGGCTGGCCAACACCGCCGCGGCGCTGGCGATGGGCGTGCACATCTTCGACTCGTCGGCGGGGGGCCTGGGCGGCTGCCCGTTCGCGCCCGGCGCGACCGGCAACGTCGCGACCGAAGACCTGCTCTACCTGCTGCACGGCATGGGCATCGAGACCGGCGTGGACCTCGACAAGGTGCGCGCGGCCTCGCGCTTCATCGCCGCGAAGCTAGGCCGCCCGCTCGCCTCGCGCGCGTTCACCGCGCTCGAAGCGGCGGCGGCGCGCGGGTGAACGCCGAGCGCTTTCCGGGCGTCGTCGCGGCGCGGCGCGAGGGCCGCGTGCTGGCCGACAACGGCGCCGGCGCGCAGGTTCCGCGCGAGTGCCTCGACGCGGTGGTGCACTTCCTGGAGTTCGACAAAGCGCAGAAGGGTGCGCCGTTCGCCCGCAAGGCGCGCGTTTCGGCCCTGATCGCCGCGGCCAAGGACGCCTTCGCGGACTTCATCGGCGTGCCGCGCGGCACGATCGGGGTCGGCCTCAACGCGACCTCGATCGCGTTCGACCTCGCGCGCTCGCTGGCGCACACGATCCGCCCCGGCGACCGGGTCGTCGTCACCGACAGCGACCACTACGCCAACGTGATCCCCTGGCGCTGGCTGAGCCGTTTCGGGGCCGAGGTCGACGCGATCCCGGTCGACGCGCGCGGCGAGCTCGACGAAGCCGCCTTCGCCGACGCGCTGGCCCGCGAGCCCGTCCTGGTCGCGCTGCCGTGGGCGTCCAACGGCACGAGAAACGTCTTCGACGTCGCCCGCTACACCCGCGCGGCGAAGGAAGCCGGCGCGCTGGTGATGATCGACGGCGCGCAGTCCGCGCCGCACCTGCGGCTCGACGTTCCGCCCGAAGCCGACGCGGTCTTCTTCTCCGGCTACAAGCTCTACGCGCCGCACTTCGCGGCCTGGTACGCGCATCCCGAGTTCGCGCGCCGTTTCTTCACGTCCGACGAGCCGACGATCCCGAGTGCCCCGATCCACTGGTCGATGGAGACCGGTACCCAGAACCACGAGGGCCTGGCCGGCTGGCTCGGCACGGTGGCCTATCTGTGCAGCATCGGCGACGGCGACGCGCGCGTCGCGATGGACCGCATCGCCGCCTACGAGCAAGAGCTGACCCGCTACGCCGGGGCAAAGTTCGCCGAGCGGGCGGACCGCATCACGCTCTACGGCCGCGGCGGGGACGAAGTGCGCCTGCCGGTGTTCGGGTTCAACGTGCGTGGCGAGTCGCCCGAGAGCGTCGCGCTCGCGCTCGACGCGGCGAAGATCGAAGCGAGCGTCGGTGACTACTACGCGCCGCGCCTGATCCAGACGCTCAGCCCGGAAACCAGCGGCAACGCGGTGCGTATCTCCTTCGCACACTACAACGACGCCGACGACGTCGACCGCTGCTTCGCGGCGATCGATGGCGCGGTCACGGCCAGGGTGTGACGTATGCCAGGACACGCTGCTGTGAAAATGTCTTGCTCCAAGCGTCCCTGAGCTTGGGACTCAAGACTTTGACGGCAAACCTCCCAAATCATAAGTTGTCCAGTGTGCGGGCACAATCGCACAAACACAGCGACTTCTTTTAAAAGCAAACCTTATTCAATCGCTCGCTCAACCATTTGAATAAATACTTTAGTATCCAAAAAATAATTGGGGTATGCGCGGCGCAAGCTGTCAATTGATTCAACCGAGACTAGCACCGAATCAGAAAGCCCGTGACGGGAAATGGCATTCTCCTCCGCCTTAAGATAGTCTCTTGAAGCCTGCTCAAGTGCATTCTGTCGATAGCCAGTAATCGATACAGTACTTACTTCGGCATTGAGTTGCAGCAAGAAGAATCTAGCATGCACACTCGAATTCTCAACCGCTTGCAGAGCTGCGCCAAAAATAGTTAGACGCTTCTGAACATCCAAACTCTTGGCGCAGCCTCTTATCTCCCTTTTGAGCACCTGAGCATTAGTGGGTGTACCAGGGACAAGTGGTCCGCGCTCCCGTCGAGCTATTTCAGAGCCCATCAATGCAAAGAACCTAAGCCACTCCTCTTCACCTTGGCTTGACTTGAGCGCTTGCCTGATGAACGTCCCTACAGTCTCAACTGCAGTAGCCCATGCATGCTGGAGGGAAGATCTTATTTGGACTTCTATCTTGAGATTATTATAAGTACTTTGACGGTCGCTATTATACCGATAGACTAAGTGATAACTACGATATCCTGATGGCTTGGGATCCTGGATATAGTCATTTGCTCTGATTAGCTCATGCTTGATATCGCTCGCTAAATAATCCGCGACTATCGCACGTGCGTTCGGAACCGATTTAACCACTGCTCGGCAACCACCGATGTCCTGCATCTGTGAAAGCTTCATCGACGGCAAAAGCTCAAGTTTAAGCGCAATGGACGATAACCGTTTCAGTCGTTGTGAAACCAAAGCATTTGTGTCGAATTTTCGAGCTCTGCGACGCAAGCCCATTTGGAAAGTATTCAACGGGAAGCTATGTGAGGCACGGAAATTGCTAATCACTAGCGCCGTATCCTCGTCAAGCCAGGACTGATTGATCAGCGAAGTGCCCGCCGAATCAATTTCTTTCTTGCTATATTCCGGTACTGCCCATGCCACGGATCCTATCTTCTATCCCGATAGCCCTGACACCCGTTACTTTGCGTTCATTGCGTGCGAATGGGAGAGACAAGGTTGTTCTTCGAATTTTGATCTAGTCTTTGGGAATAGCAACAACACCAAACTGGTCGATGGAGACCGGCACGCAGAACCACGAGGGCCTCGCCGGCTGGCTCGGCACGGTGGCGTATTTGCGCAGCATCGGCGATGGGGACGCGCGCATCGCGATGGACCGCATCGCCGCCTACGAGCGCGAGCTGACCCGCTACGCCGGCACGAAGTTCGCCGAGCGCGCCGACCGGATCGCGCTCTACGGCCGCGATGGGAACGAAGCGCGCCTGCCGGTGTTCGGGTTCAACCTGCGCGGCGAGTCGCCCGAGAGCGTCGCCCTCGCGCTCGACGCGGCGAAGATCGAAGCGAGCGTCGGCGACTACTACGCTCCGCGCCTCATTCAGGGGCTGGCTCCCGAGACCGGCGGCAACGCGGTACGGATATCCTTCGCCCACTACAACGACGCCGACGACGTCGACCGCTGCTTCGCCGCCATCGACGCCGTTGCTCGACCACGTTCGCCCGTTCGCAGTTCGGCTCAAGACGAATCCTTCCGTTGAGCAAACGCTACGGCGGCCGACGCTACGGTTAGCGTCTACGAGCCGTGGCGAGCGTGCTCGGCGACACGGCCCATTTCGCAGGCGTTGTCTCCGGCACACGACCGCTCGGCGGCCTGGCGCCCTCGCTGTAGTCGATCCACCATGCCGGCGAGCCGATTCCTCGGTTGTAGCATTGAACGATCAGCTCGGCGGTGGAGTGGACGTCGAATGCCTTGAGAAGCGATGTGATGTGGTTGTGGACGGTTCCCGAAGAAAGACCCATCGCGGTCGCGATTTCCTTTTGCGTTTTGGCCTCCAGGACGTGCCGTATGACCCTCGATTGAGTCGGCGACAAACGCGCGGGCAAGGAATCCCGGCAAGCTCTAGGCCAACCGCGCATTCGCCGGGCGAGAAACGAGCGCGGAAAGTGTTCGTCCACGATTTCCTTCGCCATTTCTCCGTACGCAATCCCGAGGCGTTCTCGGCCTTGAGCGGGAGTCGCATCGAGCTCGATCAGCGAAAGCGCAGCCCGCCATTTGATGCCGACTCGGTCGGCTGCGGCATGCACCGACTCGAACGCTTCCCGGGCATCGGCATAGTGGCCGCGAATGCGATGGACGAGCCCACGTACGAACGTCTCCAATATCCACAGCCGCACATCGTCATGGAAGAGCAGCGCCCGGTCGATCTCCGTCGTGAGCTCGTCGTAGCGCTGAAGAACGAGTACGGCACTTAGCGGATCGGTCGTCGCGAGTACCTCGGCGAGCAGCAGCAGAGCGACTCGCGCCTCGTCCGAAATCTCGTTCCAATGGGTCCGCTCTGCTATTTCGAGCGCCTCGGCAGCGAACTCCGCTGCTATGTCGTCGTCGCCGAACGCAGCCGCGATCTGAGCGCGGTTCGCAAGGGCCCAACATCCCCATGCCGCGCTCGGAGCGAGATTCTCAGCGATCCGAGCCCTTCGGTACGCAGGCTTCAGCTCACCGTCGAATGCGTACAGCCAGGCGTTCATCGCCTCCGTCACCATTCGGAACTCGTTGGACGAGGCATACGGATGCTCGATTGCTTCGAAGTGAGTCCCAGCGATCGTCGCCGACCTGAGAGCGACCTCCAGCGACGATATCTGCACGAGGATTCGGTCCTGCAGGTCGGCATCGCGTTCCTTACAGGCGTCGTACTTGTCCAGCGCCGAGCGGAAGAGCAGCAACGCTTCTTCGTAGCGCTCCTTTGCCAATGCGACGAAACCACGCAAGGTTGCCGCTCTCACCGAGACGACATCGGCTCGGGCGGCTTCGGCTACGAGCGCGAACTCGAGAGTCGCGCGATAGTCCCGCTTCATCCAGTGCGCGAACGCGGTCCAATACGATATCTCGGCTCGAATGACGCGGTGGGCATGCAGCGCGATGGATGCGGTATTCAGATCGCACAATAACGCCAGACCGCGTTCGATCGATACCGAACGAGTCACCGCGATCGCGTGCAGCATTCGCGCGGTACAGACCTCATCGACGCCGACGAACGTCGCCAGAATCGGTCCGAGCAGTTCTACGACGTTCTCCGCCTGGTGCAGGCGCAGCATCGCGCGAGAACGCAGCAGCAACGCCTCGCGCTGATCCGCACTCGACAAGGTCGTTGCCGAATCGAGCGCCGCAAGGCAACCAAGGAGATCGCCACTGAAATATGCCGCCCGCGCGAGAGACAACGACGACCGAACGAGTGACGAAGGCTTAGGTTGCATACCCGTTTGCACCTTACCACGATTTACATTTGCGGGACGAGGCTAGGCCATGTACGCCGGATTCAAGCAACCCAAGCCTAACCTCCTCCCTCATCTATAACTATGACGCTCTCAGCCCGGACCTCCTCCATACGTGTTATCCGCTTGCGCGCTTTTCATCGTCGTAGCGGTAGGCAGCGACGGTCCGGCACCTGGGCCGCTGCGATACGCGTTCTCCGGTCGCAGAGCTCCCGACATCGCGAGTAGCGCGGTAAGGAACACGATGGTCACGCTCATACAAGGACACCCCTTCTCTCATGGACGTGCTAATCAGCACGCTGAGGGTATCCTAACGCTTCAGCTCGTGGTACGAAAGGCGCTGAGGTGACAAGGCGTTTTTCACATGGAGCGCTGCACCGAGCGGTAACAACCGGATCCCCCAGTCTGATTGGCACCATGCCGTTTGACACGATGGACGACGCGGCGAACTTACGGCATCATCGATGCAAGCCTAGCCCGAGCTCGAGCGCGGAATTGCAGCCGGCGCATGAGCTCGTCGCCTGGCAACGACCACCACGTCTCCCTCGCGAGGCGTGGCTCGGCGCACCGCCGTCATCCCTGCGAGCCACGCTCGCCTACACCCGGGGATGGCGGCGGTGCCGCATTGCAGCCGCCGACGTTGTCCGAACGAGTCGTGCGTCGCGGCGGTCCGCTGAAGAGGGCCTCGCGGTCGTGATTTCACCGGCGGCGGAGCCGAGGAGCGCTTCGGCGGCTGGCGTAGTGGGTTCATACCATGCGGTCTTTCGTGTTCGTGGCGGCGCTGCTTGCGACCGCGCTGCCCGTCGTCGCCTCGGCGGCTAGCTTCGCGCCGGACGACGAAGCGCGCTTGGTCGGGCTCACCGCGCCGGTGTTCTCGCCGGACGGCAAGCGGATCGCGCTGATCCGGACCGATCAGGACGTCACGGCGGACACCGCCCACACCACGCTGATCGGGGTCGACGTCGCGGGGGGCGCACCGCAGGCGCTGACGCACGAGCGCGAGGGGATCACCCAGCCGCAGTACTCGCCCGACGGCAGCCTGGTGGCGTATCTCGCTTTCGACGCCAAGCACAAGCGGCAGATCGAGGTCGTGCCGGCGGCGGGCGGCAGCCCGCGCGCGGTCAGCGCGGCGGCGCGGGGCGTGCAGCAGTTCGCCTGGCGGCCCGACGGTCGCGCTCTGGCCTACGTCACCGCCGACGATCCACCCGCGGCGGTCGCAGCGCACCACGACTTCTTCGAGGCCGGTAACGACGACTACCTGAGCCGCGGGGCCGACCCGCCCGCACACCTCTGGCTGATCGGTGCCGACGGCAGCGGCGCGCACCGTCTGACCTCGGGCTCGTGGAGCGTCGCCCCGCCGTCCGCGCCCGCGCCGATCCTGTCGTGGTCGCCCGACGGCAAGCGCCTGACCTTCGTGCGCGTGCCCGACACCCACGAAGGCGACGCGTACCTGAGCGAGATCGCGGTGCTCGACGTCACGAGCGGTGCGGTGCGCGCGCTCACCGACCGCCACAAACTCGAGACGTTCGCCGCCGTGTCGCCCGACGGACGCCGTGTCGCCTACCTCGCCTCGCGCGGCGACGACCCCAACAACGAGAACGACGTCTTCCTCACCGGCCTGGGCGGCGGGCGCGGCACGGACGTGTCGGCCAAGCTCGACCGCAACGTCTACCGCGCGCTCTGGGTCGACGCGCACACCCTGCTGGTCGGCGCGCACGACGGACTGAACCAGGCGTTGTGGCTGCTGCACGACGACGGCTCGGCGCAGCGCGTGCAGACCGGCGCGGCCCAGCCCAACCAGGGCAACTGGCTGCACGCCGCGGTCGGACCGCACGGCGCGCTGGCCTACACCGGCGTGACCGCCGACCACCCCACCGAGCTGTGGTACCAGCCCGACCCGAACACCGCTCCGCGCCGGCTGACCGACATCAACGCCGCGGTCGGCGCGCTGCAGCCCGCCAAACTGCAAGCGGTCACCTGGAACGGGCCCGACGGCTGGGCGCAGAACGGCACGCTGGCCTATCCGCCCGACTACGTGCCGGGCACGAAGTCCCCGCTCGTGCTCGTGATCCACGGCGGCCCGGCGAGCGCCGCGACGCTGGCCTACGGCGGGCTGACGCAGGCGCTGGCCGCGCGCGGAATGCTCGTGTTCGAGCCCAACTACCGCGGCAGCGACAACGGCGGCAACGCCTACCAGCGCGCCATCTACATGGACGCGGTCGACGGTCCCGGGCGCGACATCATGGCCGGTCTGGCGGCGGTCGAGCAGCTCGGCGTCACCGACACGTCGCGCATCGCGGTCAGCGGCTGGGATTACGGCGGCACCATGACCGCCTGGCTGATGACGCACTACCATCCGTGGAAGGCGGCGCTGAGCGGCGGCGCGGTCGACGACTTCGCCGACGCGTACGACCTCGGCGACACGGGTGTCGCGACCGCGTTCGGCTTCCGCGGCTCACCGCACGTCGGCGACAACGCGAACGATTACCGCGCGCAGTCGCCCCTCACGTACGCGCCGGCGGTCACCTGCCCGGTGCTGATCGTGCACGACGTCGGCGACCCGCACGCGCCGGTCAGCCAGGCGCTGCGCATGTACCACGCGCTCAAGGACAACGGCAAGCAGGCGCGCTTCATCGGCATCCCGGTCGACGGGCACGGCCCGACCGACATCGTGCGCCGCATCGACCGCGAGAAGCTCTGGGTCGACTGGGCGGTCGACGGCTTGAAGT
This sequence comes from uncultured bacterium, assembly GCA_964245595.1. Classification (GTDB taxonomy): domain Bacteria; phylum Vulcanimicrobiota; class Vulcanimicrobiia; order Vulcanimicrobiales; family Vulcanimicrobiaceae; genus Vulcanimicrobium. The sequence continues at coordinate 9,592 of CAXTNU010000084.1, forward strand.
AGCCGTTCTTCCCGGCGTCGGGCCGCCGGGAAGGCCGGTCCGACGCCGTCTGCGTAGACACGACGCATGCGCATCGTCATCCGCACCGGCAAGTTCTACGACGGCGGCACCGCGGCGCCGCGCGAGAACGTCACCCTCGTGGTGGAGAACGGGCGGGCGCGCGTGGCGGCCGAGGGCGAGCGGGTCGACGGCGAGCGGACCTACGAGGCGGCGGCAGTTACGCCGGGGCTGATCAACTGCCACGTTCACCTCGAGATGAACGGCGAGCCCGACACGCAGACGTTCTACATCGTCCGCAACACGAACGAGCGCGTGCTGTACGCCGCCCACAACGCGCGCCTCGCGCTCGAAGCGGGCGTCACGACAGTGCGCGACCTGGGCGCCTCGGACGGAATCGCGATCGCGGTGCGCGACACGATCGCGCGCGGCGAGCACGCCGGGCCGACGATCCTGCCGGCCGGGCGGGCGCTGTGCATGACCGGCGGGCACGGCTTCTTCCTCGGCCGCGAAACCGACGGCCCGTGGGACGCGCGCAAGGGCGTGCGCGAGCAGCGCAAGGCCGGCGCGACGGTGATCAAGCTGATCGCGACGGGCGGCGTGCTGACCAAGGGCGCGGTGCCCGGCCAGAACCAGCTCTCCGAGGAAGAGATGCGCGCGGCGGTCGAGGAGGCGCACACCCACGAGATGGTGGTCGGGGCGCACGCCATCGGAACGAGCGGCATCAACAACGCCTTGCGCGCGGGGGTCGACTCGATCGAGCACGGCCATCTGCTCGACGACGAGTCGATCGCGCTCTTCAAGGAGCGCGGCACGTACCTCGTGCCGACGCTGGCCGCGGTGCAGTGCATCTACGAGAACGCGCAGACCGGCGCGCAGCCCGACTACGTGGTGCGCAAGGCGACCGAGATCCACGCGAAGGTGGCCGAGAACATCGGCCGCGCCTGGCGCGCGGGCGTGAAGATCGCCGGCGGCTCCGACGCCGGCACGCCCTACAACTACCACCAGGCGTACGCCTACGAGCTGGAGCTGATGGTGAGCATGCTCGGCATGACGCCGCAGCAGGCCCTGACGGCGGCGACCGCGACCGCCGCGGAGCTGCTGCGCGTCGACCCCGCCGGGGATCTGCTGCTGCTCGCCGCCGACCCCGGGGCGGACATCCGTGCGCTGCGCGCGCCGCGGGTGGTGCTCAAGGGCGGCGCCGTCGCGCACGAACGCGCATGACGGAATGGGTATGAACCGCGCATGAGCAACGAATCCGCGCCGACCGACCCCACCGCCGCCGAACCGCCGACGGCCGCGGAAGCGAATGAGGGCCTGGAAACACACCCCGAGCACGGCAAGCCCGACGAGATTCAAGAAGACTGAACATCGGCATGCGTGGTCTGCGGGTCGCGGTGCTGGCCCCGATCTCGTGGCCCACGCCGCCGCCCGGCTACGGGCCCTGGGAGCAGGTCGCCTACAACATCGCCTCGGGCCTGGCCGCGCGCGGGCTGGACGTGACGCTCTTCGCGACCGGCAACTCGCACAGCCCCGGCAAGCTGGCCTCGGTCGTCCCGGTCGGCGTCAGCGAGGATCCCGCGCTCGACGGCGGCGTGCTCGAGCAGATCCACATCGCGTCGTGCTTCGCGCGCGCGCGCGAGTTCGACCTGATCCACAACAATCTCGACTGGAAGCCGCTCCTGCACGCGCTGGGCACGGCGGCGCCGCCGCTGCTCACCACCGTGCACGGCTTCTCGTCACCGCCGGTCCTGGGCGCGTACTACGCCGGGGCGTCGCGCTCGTTCTACTGCTCGATCAGCGACGCCGACCGCGATCCCGGGCTCGACTATCTCGCCACGACCTACAACGGCATCGACCCGGCCGAGTGGACCTTCCGCGCGGCGCCCGGCGGCTATCTGCTGTTCCTGGCGCGCTTCCACCCCGAGAAGGGTGCGCACCTCGCGATCGAGGTCGCCAAGCGCGCCGGCGTGCGGCTGAAGATGGCCGGCATTCCGCAGGACGACGCGTACTTCCGCGAGCTGGTCGAGCCGCACGTCGACGGCGACGCGGTGCAGTTCCTGGGCCACGTGAAGGGCAAGGCGCGCGATGCGCTGGTCGGCGGCGCGCTGGCGCTGGTGCACATGACGACGCGCCCGGAGCGCTTCGGCCTGACCCTGATCGAAGCGATGGCCTGCGGCACGCCGGTGCTCGGCGCGCGGATGGGCTCGATTCCCGAGATCGTCGTCGACGGCGTGACCGGCTTCCTGTGCGACGGCGTCGCGGACGCGGTCGCGCGCGTGCCGCGGCTGGCGGAGCTCGACCGGCTGGCCTGCCGCGCGCGGGTCGAGACGACGTTCACCGTCGAGCGAATGGTGGAGCGCTACCTCAGCGCGTACGCCGCCGCGCTGCGGCTCGGCCTGCCCGAACCGCCGAGCGACGAGCGGCTGCGCTGGCGCCGGCACGACTGGTGGGACCGCCCGCAAGCGTTCACCGACATTCCCCCCAAACCGGTCCGCGCGATCGACATCCCGAGCGCGTTCCCCGCGCCGCACGGCGCACGGAGCTGAGCACCGACATGCAGACCACCGACGACGTCATTACCCGCGCCTGCGCGCTGCTCGCCCGCATCGCGGAGCTCGACCGGCGGCTGAACTGCTACGTCGCGCTCGACGAGGCGGCGGTGCTGCGCGAAGCGGCTCGGCTGGACGCGCTGCCGCCGAGCGCGCGCGGGCCGCTGCACGGCCGCACGCTGGCGGTCAAGGACCTGATCGACGTCGCCGGCCTGCCGACCCGGGCCGGCTCGAGCTTCTTCCGCCGCGATCCGGAGCGCGACGCGCCGGTCGTCGCGGCGCTGCGCGCGGCCGGCGCGCTGGTGATCGGCAAGACGAACACGCACGAGTTCGCCTGGGGCATCACGACCGAGAACCCGCACTTCGGGCGCACCGGCAATGCCTGGGACCCCGCCCGCACCCCGGGCGGCTCGAGCGGCGGCTCCGGCGCGGCGGTCGCCGCCGGGCTGGCCGACATCGCGCTGGGCACCGACACGCTGGGCTCGATCCGCATCCCCGCGGCGCGCAACGGCATCAGCGGGCGGCGCCCGGCGACCGGGGCGCTGCCGGTCGACGACATCGTGCCGCTCGCGCTCGGCCTGGATACGGTCGGC
>CAXTNU010000085.1:0-12528 GCA_964245595.1 uncultured bacterium
CTATCGCGCCTGGGCCGCCGGCTTCGGCGTGGCGGTGTTCCCCGCGCAGATCGGTCGGGTGGCGATGCCGGGTGTGCGCTTCGTGCCGCTCGACAAATCGACGCCGCTCTACCAACTTTGCGCCGCGTGGCGGCGGGACAACCGTTCGCCGGCGTTGGAAAGCTTCGTGGCCACGGCCCGGAGCGCCGCGCGGACCGTCTGCTCCAGCTCCGCGACGGCGGGCAGGGCGACGCCCAGCGCGTCGGCCAGCATCACCAGGATGTCGCCGTCGGCCAGCACCTCGGCCGGCGGCCGCACCGCGCCCTCGACCGGCAGCACGTCGCCGGCCAGGTCGGTGGTGGTGCCGCTCTTCTCGAACGCGCTGCAGACCGGCAGCACCAGGTCGGCCAGCTCCGCCGTCTCGGTCAGGAACAGCTCGTTCACGACCACGAACGGGGTGGCGCGCAGGGCCGCTTCGACCAGCGCCCGGTCGGGGAAGCGCAGCATCGGGTTGGCGCCCAGGATCGCGAGCACCGCGAGCTTGCCGTCGCGCGCGGCTTCGAGGATGGCGCGCGTGTCGAGCCCGCCCGGACCCGGGCGCAGGCCCAGCGCGTCGGCGCCGCGCCCGTTGGGCGTCTCGGGCAGCACGTAGGAGTGCAGCGTCGCCCCGGCCGCGCTCAGCTCTTCGATGCAGGCGTCGAAGGGCGCGTCGTCGGCGCGCGGGACGCCGTCCCACACCACCGCGACGCTCTTCGCGCCGGTCGGAAAGGCGGCGCGCAGCGCGGCCGCGTCGGCACAGTGCGTCTCGGGCACGAAGCTGCGCGCGTGGTGGTCGCCGACGGAGATCAGCCGCGCGCCGCGGCGCGAGACGGCTTTGCGGATGCGCAGGTCGAGTACGGGCGCGAGCTGCGACGGCGGACGGCCCAGGGTGACGATCGCGTCGCAGTTCTCGAGCTCGGCGTGCGAGGCGAAGCCGCCGTGGTGCACCACCCGCTGCGCGCCGCCGCGGGCATCGAGGTTCTCGACTCCGAGCGCGCGGTGGACGTGCGCGGCCAGCGCGATCTCCTCGTTGAGCAGCCGCCCCCCGCCGAGCACCGCGATCGTCGACGGTCCGCCCGCGGCCAGCGCCGCCTTGAGCTTGTCGGCCCAGATGGCGACCGCGTCGTCGTAGCCGAGCTGGTTCCAGCCGCCGTCCACCCGCAGCAGCGGCTGCGTGATGCGCCGCTCGTCGGCCACGAAGCCGATGTCGTAGCGCCCGCGGTCGCACAGCCAGGCGTCGGAGACGGCGTCGTCCTCGCTCACGCTCATCGTGCGCAGCAACGTGTTGCCGCGCTCGTCGACGTGCATCCGGCAGCCGACCGCGCACTGCGTGCACGAGGTCGTCGTGCGGTGGTTGTCCCAGGGGCGCGAGCGGAAGCGGTACGTCTTGGAGGTCAGCGCGCCGACCGGGCACAGCTCGGTGACGTTGCCGGTGAAGTCCGAGACGTAGGGCTTGCCGGTCGCGGTGGCGATGATCGTGTGCGCGCCGCGGTCGTCGGTGCGCAGCGAATTCTCCTGCGTGATGACGTCGTCGAAGCGCACGCAGCGCTGGCAGACGATGCAGCGCTCTTCGTCGAGCACGATGGTCGGGCCGAGGTCGACCGCCTTGGGCTTGGAGTACTTGGGCTCGACCATGCGCGAGCTGCCCTGGCCGTAGGCCATCGAGTAGTCTTGCAGATCGCACTCGCCGCCCTTGTCGCAGATCGGGCAGTCCAGCGGGTGGTTGAGCAGGAAGAACTCGAGGATCGCGCGCCGGCCGTCGTCCACCTTGGGGTTGGTGGTGTGGACCTTCATGCCGTCCGCGACCTGCGTGTTGCACGCGATCTGGAGCTTGGGCATGCCCTCGATCTCGACCAGGCAGACCCGGCACAGCCCCGCCGGCCCGAGCTTCTCGTGGTAGCAGTAGACCGGGATGTCGCGGTGGATCGACTTGGCGGCCTCGACCAGCAGCGTGCCCTTGGGCACGCGCACGTCGACGCCGTCGATGGTGACCGTGACGAGATCGGTCTGCGGAACGGTGGCGGACACTAAACGGCGACTTTCTCGGGCGTGCGCCGGATGTAGGCGCGGAACTGGTCTTCGTAGCGGGTGATGACCGAGGCCAGGAACGGCTCGATCGAGTCGCCCAGCGCGCACAGGTTCAAGCCGGTGAGCTGGTGCGCGGCCGACTTGATCACGTCGACGTCGGAGTCGAGTCCGCGCCCGGCGATGATGCGGGCCAGGGTGCGCTCGATCCAGTCGCCGCCCTCGCGGCAGGGCGTGCACTGGCCGCACGACTCGTGCGCGTAGAAGCGGATCAGGCAGTGCGCCGCCTTGACGAAATCGGTCGTGTCGTCGAACACCACCATCGCGCCCGAGCCCAGCATCGAGCCGGCCTTGGAGACGCTGTCGAAATCGTACGGCAGGTCGAGGTGCTCCTCGAACAGGCAGGCCGACGAACCGCCGCCGGGCTGCACGCCCATGAACGTGCGCCCCGGGCGCAAACCGCCCGCGCAGTCGTAGATGAGCTGGCGGATCGTGGTGCCCATCGCGACCTCGTAGTTGCCGGGCTTCGTCACGTGGCCCGAGATCGAGACCACCTTGAAGCCGGGCGAGCGCTCGGGACCGGCTTTCGCGAACCACTCCGGCCCGTTGCGCATGATGTAGGGCAGGTAGGCCAGCGTCTCGACGTTGTTGACCACCGTCGGCTCGCCGTAGAGGCCCTTGATCGCGGGGAACGGCGGCTTGAGCCGCGGCTCGCCGCGCTTGCCCTCGAGCGAGTTGAGCAGTCCCGTCTCCTCGCCGCAGATGTACGCGCCCGCGCCGCGGTGGACGGTGAACTCCAGCCGTTTCCCCGTGCCGAAGGCGTTCTCGCCCAGGAAGCCGGCCGCGCGGGCCTGCGCGACCGCGTCGCGCATGATCGCGTAACCTTGCTTGAACTCGCCCCGGATGTAGATGTACGCGTGCTCGCAGCCGATCGCGTAGGCGCCGATCAGGATGCCCTCGATGATCTGGTGCGGCGTCTGCTCGAGCAGCATGTGGTCCTTGAACGTGCCGGGCTCGGCCTCGTCGCAGTTGCACACCATGTAGCGCGGGCGGCCGTTGTTGGGCAGGAACGACCACTTGCGGCCGGTCGGGAAACCGGCCCCGCCGCGGCCGCGCAGGTTCGAGCCGTTGCAGATCGCCTGCACCTCGGCGGGCGTCATGTCGACCACCGCGCGGCGCAGCTGCTCGTAGCCGCCCTGCGCGCGGTAGACCTCGATGTCGCGCAGGTTCAGCTCGCCGATGCCCTTGGTCAGGACGGGAATTACGAGCGAAGACATCTAGTGGTGTCCGTTCTCCGAGATCTCCGGGCGCAGGTTGGTCTCGCGCACGAGCCGCTCGTTGGAGCGCGACTCGTACTTGGGCCGGCCGACGATCAGGTCGAACATCGCGATGCCGCTGCGGTCGCCGATGCCGCCCGCGTTGTTGGCGCTCTCGACGCCCATCCCGCCGGCCGACTTGCGGCCGGTGTCCTGCGCGACTTTCCAGGTCCGGCCGGGCTTGACGGTCTGGACCAGCGGCGCGACCGCGAAGGTACCCGACTCGATCGCGGCGATCATGGCGTCGACGCTCTCGCGGGTCAGGTCGTAGACGAACTCCAAATTGACCTGCGCGCAGGGCGCGCGGTCGCAGGCCGCGAGGCACTCGACCTCTTCGTACGAGATCAGGCCGTCGGCGGTCGTCTCGAAGTGGCCGATGCCCAGCCGCTCGCGCGCGTAGGCCATGACCTCCTCGGCGCCGTTGATGATGCACGACAGGTTGCGGCAGACCTGGATCACGTACTTGCCGACCGGGCGCCGGAACAGCAGCGTGTAGAACGAGATCGTCGATTCGACCGTCGCCTGCGGCAGCTCGAGCAGGTGCGAGATCGCCGCCAGCGCGTTGGGCGAGACGAAGCCCTCGTGGTCCTGGAACAGGTGCGCCATCGGGATCAGCGCCGAGCGCGCCTGCTCGTACAGCCCGATCAGCGCCTCGCACTCGGGCTTCAGGCGCGCATACAGCTCGTCGAACGCGTTCCCCTCGCGCTGCGCGTACGGCGACCATGGTGCAAGGCGCTCCGCCCCCGGCTCCGCGCCCCCCACCGTGCTTCGCACGGCGGGGCCCCCAGACATGGGCGCGCTCACGATATCAGCCACGGCACGACGCCCCGAGGGCGCGCCCCGCCACCATGACGGCCGTCACCGGTCGACCTCGCCGAACACCGGGTCGAGCGAGCCGATCATCACGACCATGTCGGCGATCAGCTCGCCGATCGCGATCTTCTTGAGCACTTGCAGGTTGTACATCGAGGGCGGCCGGGTGCGCACGCGCCAGGGCCGGTTGTCGCCGTTGGAGACGATGTAGTAGCCCAGCTCGCCGCGCGGGCCCTCGACGGCCTGGTAGACGTCGCCCGGCGGGACGCGGAACGACTCCGAGACCAGCTTGAAGTGGTGGATCAGCGCCTCCATCGAGAGCGCGATCGTCTCCTTGGGCGGCGGGGCGAACTTGGTGTCGGCGATCTGCCATGGGCCCGGCTCGTTCAATGCTTGACGGCACTGGCGCACGATTCGCATCGACTCGTCCATCTCGTCCAGCCGGACCAGGAAGCGCGCGTAGGCGTCGCCCTCGGGCCGCGTCGGCACGTCGAACGCGAAGCGCTCGTAGCCGCTGTACGGGAACGCCTTGCGCACGTCGTAGGCGACGCCGGTGCCGCGCAGCACCGGGCCGGTCAGGCTCCAGGCCGACGCTTCTTCCGCGGTCAGGATGCCGACGTCGATCATGCGGTCCTGCAGGATCGGGTTCTTCTGCAGCAGCCGGCGCACGTCGCGCATGCGCGGCTCGTACATGGCGATCACGCCGTCGAGCTTCTCGAGGAAGCCCTGCGGCAGGTCCTGCGCCAAGCCGCCCACGCGGATGTAGTTGGGGTGCATGCGCGCCCCGCCCGAGGCCTCGAACAGATCGAGGATGCGCTCGCGCAGGTCGAAGACGTAGAAGAACCCGGTCAGCGCGCCCAGGTCGATGCCGCCGGTGCCCAGCCAGACGCAGTGCGAGGCGACGCGCGACAGCTCGGAGAGCAGCACGCGCACGGTCTGCGCGCGCTCGGGGATGTCGCCCTCGATGCCGAGCAGCTTCTCGACCGCCAGGTAGTAGCACAGCGCGTTGGTCAGCGGCGAGAGGTAGTCCATCCGCTCGATGACGGTCGAGGCCTGCGACCAGAACAGGTTCTCGGCGCTCTTTTCGATCCCGGTGTGCAGGTAGCCGATCTCGGGCGAGGCCTTGGTGACGATCTCGCCTTCGATCTCGGTGATGACTTGCAGCACCCCGTGGGTCGAGGGGTGCTGCGGCCCCATCGAGAGGACCATGCGGTTGGAGTCGCGCTCGACCACCTCCATGGTGGGCGAGCTCTCGGGCACGGCGATCGGAGCGAGCGGCGCGGTCACTGCGGGTTGTCCTTCGTCTTGAGGTTGACCGGCCGCTGGGCCAGCTCGGCGGAGGTCGCCTCGCCGGCGGTGTGCGCGCCGCCCGGCAGGTTGGTCCCGCTCTGGGCCGCCGCGACGGGGTCCGGGGCGCCGTGGAACTCGGCCCGGCCGCGGGCCTGGGCGATCTGCCTCTGCAGCGCCGCGGCGGTGCGGCCCGAGGCCGGCGTGCCGGCCGCCACGTTGGAGTTCAGGGCGAAGGTCGGGCGCGGGGTGCGCTCGCGGGCCGGCCCGCGCAGGGGATAGTCCTTGCGCAGCGGGTAGCCTTCCCAGTCGTCGGGCAGCTGGATCCGGCGCAGGTCGGGGTGGCCGTCGAAGCCGATCCCGAACAGGTCGTAGATCTCGCGCTCGGCCCAGTCCGCCGCGGGCCACAGGCCGACGCTGGTCGGCAGCGCCGGGGCCGACTCGGGCACCCCGCACAGCACGCGCACGCGCTCGGGCCGGCCGACCTCGCCGACGGTGGCTTCGCGGACCGGCAGCTTCAGCAGGTGGTAGACCACGTCGAAGCGGGCCGGCTCGCGGCCGGGGTAGTCCACCCCGCCGATGTCGAGCAGCATCGTGAAGCCTTCGGCCTTGAGGCCGCGCAGCGCGGCGTGCAGCTCGGCCGGCTCGACGCGCAGGATGCGCGCGTCGGCGATGTCGGGACGTACGGCGGTCGGGTCGAGAGCGGTCGCCCCGGCCGGTGGCGCTTGTGAACTCGGCAAGTTGTGCTCTCTAGGCTCGGGCGAGGATTCCGCCCCGGCCGCCTTGCTTGATCTGCTGCTGGATCAGGTTGACCCCGTAGAGCAGGCCGTCGGGCGTGGGCGGGCAGCCGGGAATGTAGACGTCGACCGGGATGATCGTGTCGACGCCCTGGACGACCGCGTAGTTGTCGAAGACGCCGCCGCTCGAGGCGCAGGCGCCCATCGCGATGACCCACTTGGGATCGGCCATCTGGTCGTAGAGGCGCTTGACGATCGGGGCCATCTTGCGCGCGACCCGGCCCGACACGATCATCAGGTCGGCCTGGCGCGGGGAGGCCCGAAAGACCTCCGAGCCCAGCCGCGCGATGTCGTACTCGGGCGCGGTGGCGGTCATCATCTCGATCGCGCAGCAAGCCAAGCCCATGGTGAGCGGCCAGACGCTGGACGCCTGGGCCCAGCGGGCGACCGAGTCGACCGTGGTCATGAGGAACTCGCCGGGACCGCTGCCTACCGCCACTGGAAACCACCTCTCCGCCAGACGTACGCGTACCCGATGGCCAGCACGACCACGAAGCTCAGCATCTCGAACAGGCCGAACACCCGGAGCTGGTGCATCTGCACCGCCCAGGGATAGAACGATGCCGCCTCGACATCGAAGATCACGAACAGCATCGCGATCAGGTAGAAGCGAACCGGGAACCGGCCCGAGACGTCGGAGGTCGGCTCGACGCCGCACTCGTACGCTTCGGACTTCACCGGGTTGGGTTTCTTGCGCGCGACCAGCCCGGGCAGCAGGCAGAACGCGAGCGCCGCCAGGAATGCGACGGCGAGGTAGATTGCGACCGGACCGTAGGGAGACATTCGACCTGAGAATATACACGAAATTGACCCGGCGCGCCTCCGTCCTCGGTATGATTGCGCTCCTGGCGGCCGGCTGTTCCCCCAACCCCAACGGCGCGGGCGTCACCGACACCGGCCAGGTCGTCGGCCGCGTGCTCGACCAGAAGAGCCAGGAGCCGATCGACACCGCGACGGTTCAGGTCGGGAGCCAAGTCAAGCGGCTTTCGCCCGGCGACAAGGGCGGCTTTTCGTTCCAGAGCGTGCCGATCGGGACCCAGCCGGTGCTCATCAGCTCGCCGGGCTACGTCTCCTACCCGACGCAGGTGGTGGTCCGCAAGGACCAGACCAGCGACGTCGGCGTGATCGGGCTGGCCTCGGCCACCGGGCTCTAGCGAGCGGCCGAACTCTCCGCGCTCGGCGCGGGTCCTGGAGCGGGCATGCTCGTCCTCCAGATCCTCGCCGGGCTGATCGGCCTCGCCCTCGTCGCCGCCACCCTGTCGGATGTCTTCCAGTCGGTCGTCGTCCCGCGCTCGGTCGGCAGCCGCTACCGGCCCAGCGCCTTGATCTCGCGCAACGGCTGGCGCTACTGGCGCGAGGCCGCCTTGCGCATTCCGGACGCCGAGAAGCGCGAGGACACGCTGGCGATGTTCGCGCCCTTCCTCCTGACCGCGTTCCTGGCGACTTGGGTCGGCTTGCTGATCGCCGGCTACGGGCTGCTGTTCTGGGCGCTGCGGGCGGGCCTGAACCCGCACCCCGCCCTGGGCGCCTGCCTGTACTTCGCCGGCGCGACCCTGACCACGATCGGCTACGGCGACATCGTGCCGGTCTGGGCAGCCGACCGCTTCATCGCGATCTTCGCCGCCGCCAGCGGGCTGGGCGTGGTGGCCGTCGTGACCACGTTCCTGTTCCAGACCTTCGGCGCGTTCCAGAAGCGCGAGACCTTCGTCGTCACGATCTCCGAGCGCACCGGCGCGCCGCCCAGCGGCCTGGAGTTCGTGATCCGCCACGCCAAACTGGGCCTGGTGGACGACATCGGGTCCATCCTGCGCGAGTCGCAGCGCTGGATCAGCGAGGTGCTCGAGACGCACCTGGCCTACCCGGTGCTGACCTACTTCCGCTCCAGCCACGACGACGAGTCGTGGGTCGGCACCTTGGGCGCGCTGCTCGACGCGTCGACGCTGCTCGTGACGACGGTCGAGCTCGACCACCGCGGCCAGGCCGCGCTGACGCTCAAGGCCGGAACGCACCTGGTGCGTGATTTCTCCAACTTCTTCCGCCTGCCCGAGGCCGACGCGGCGGGGGTCGAGTACGACGAGTTCGCGGTCGCCTACCGGAAGATGCGCGAGCTGGGCATCCCGCTGCGCCCGCTCGAGGACGCCTGGCCCGACTTCGCCGCCAAGCGCGCGACCTACGCCGTCCCGCTCGACGCGATGGCCCGCTGGTGGCGCATCCCGCCCGCCCGCTGGATCGGCGACCGCTCGCGGGTCCGCCTCCACGTCAACGTCGGCTCGCCGCGCGAGGGCCAGGTCCGCTGAGGCGCGCAGTTTTTGCCGCACTTTGCGCTCGGGCCGGATTGCGGCGCGCCGCCCGCCTCGCCTAGCATCGAAGCCATGCTACGAGCGGAGTTCGCGCGCCGGCGGCGCGCCAACCCACGGTTCTCGCTGCGCGCGTTCGCGCTCGCGCTGGGCCTGGACAGCGCAACGCTCTCGCAGATCGTGAACGGCACTGGCAAGCGCTGGTGCGCGACCCCGAACGGGCCGCCGCGTCCTACGGCGCCTGGAGCGCCGACGACCGCAACGCGCTGGGCTACCGCGCGATCGCCGCCGCCGACGGCGGCATCGGCGGCGGGCTCTGGCCGCTCTCGGACGGGCAGCCGATGGTGCAGATCTTCGTCGCGGTCGCGGACGTCGACGCCGCGCTCGCCACCGCCCAAGCGCACGGCGCGCACGCGATCATCCCCAAGCAAGTGCTCCCCGACGGCGACGAGATGGCCGTCATCGCGGATCCCGAGGGAATCGCCTGGGGTTTGATGCGGGCACGGTAGATGCGCCATAGGGTTCGCGGTCGAGGCATCGCCTATCTTCGACCGACACGCCGAAAATCGAAACGCTGTCGACAATCTCCCGGGTGTAGGCGAGCGTGGCTCGCAAGAGATCCTCGACAGCGCTTTCCTATTTTCGCCGATCCCGGGCAGGTTTGTCGATCAAACGAACGTACTATGCTGCCCCGCCCTCGATACGTTAAAAAACAACCGAATGATGGTGAACAACGTGCGTCTTTACATGCGCTAGTACGGTCGTACCCGTGCCATTTGGAACCGCCTCCTGGACGGGAATGGCGATGGCGGAGCGAACTGAGCCTTAGCGGGTAGGAGGCGCTTCGAGATTCGAACACGGCACTTCGGTCATCGCGGGCGGACCACATCGGACCAGGTACGTTTCCAACGCGGCGGCCCGCCGACCGTTCAGGATGCGCTGAACGCGTACTTGCGCGCCGACTACGAACAATGCGCAGCACTGTGCACGACGATCCGCGACATCGCTTCGGCTGCGCTCTACGATTACGCGGACGCGCAAACGCGCGATCTCTCGCCCCAGTCGTGGATGCGCCGAGCCATCGCCAAGGCGCACGAGCGGCCGGTTCATCTGACCAAGACGCAGGAAGAGATCGTCGCCCTGATCTGCCAGGGCAAATCGAACCCCGAGATCGCCCGCTTCCGCGGCCGTTCCGAGAATACCATTCGCAACCACATCACGAAGATATTCGAGCGCCTAGGCGTCAGCAGCCGTGAAGAGGTCGCGGTCCAGGCAGTAGTGCACGGGTACTGGAAGCCCAGCACGGGATAGTGCGGCTACGCCGTGCCGGCCAGCAGCGCCGCGACCGGCTGCGCGATCATATCGACCACGTCGGCGTCGTCGAAGCCGATCTCGAGCGCTTCGGGATGGTCGTCCGCGTGGACGGGGCTGCCCGTGTGCGAGGTCAGTTCGAGCCGCGGCGGGTTGCCGTCGTGGAGGGTGAGCGTGGCCCAGCGGCCCGCGCGCTCCCAGCGCGCTTCGTCGCCGGCGCCACCGTCGTGCACGACGTCGGCGGCGACGGCGGGGTTGATCTCGCGGATGCGGCGATCGATCTCCGCGACGCGGGCGGCGAAGCTGTCGGTCATGGTGCGCTCGCTTTCGGTAGCGGGTGTTGGGCCAGAAACGCTTTCGCCAGGTCGATCGGGGTCGCGAAGCCGATCGCGCGCTCCTCGTCGAAGCGCGACTCGGCGATGCCGATCACCGCGCCGCTGGTCGCATCGAAGACCGGACTGCCGCTCTCGCCGGGGATGATCGGGACCTCGATCTCCAGCGCGCCGCGCCGAACGCTGGCGACGCGGCCGGTGTAGAGCGAGGCGGTGCGGTCGAGCTTCTCGTCCTGGAAGGCGTCGGGAATCGGGTAGCCCAGCACGCCGACCGCGGTGCCGGGGACGATCCGCGCCGACGAACCGAGCGGCGCGGGCTTGGCGTCGCGAATCGGGACGTCCAGGATCGCCAGGTCGACCACGTCGTCGGTCGTCGCGATCACGCGCGCGGCGGCGTGCGCGCCGTCGCCGATCGTCGCTTGGAGATTTCGCGCGCCGTCGATGACGTGCTTGTCGGTCAGCACCCGCGAGCCCCAGGCCCCGCTGGCGACCACGAACCCGCTCCCGTACGCGTCGTCCCAGGCGCCCTTGCGCTTGGGGTCGTCGGCCGGGATCTGCATGGTGAGCAGCACGACCGACGGGTGCAGGGCCCGGTAGAGCGCGACGTACTGGTCGTCCTGGGCGGCGGTGGCATGCGCGCCGCTCGCGCACGCGCTCAGCGCGCACGCGGCAAGACAGGCGACCACATACGCCAGGCGGGCCATTCGCCGATTGTACGGCTTCGGCGCCACGACTTCAACGGCCGGACCTGCGATGCGAGCGAGGGGCCGCCACCGAGGCGGCCACGCGCGCCGCGGCGCACGAGGCCGGGATGCGCCTTTCGTTCGCCCTGCCGGCCTGGCCGGTCGCCAACCGCGCCCGTTTCCGGCTCGCCGCGGCGGGGGCACTTCTCATCGCCGCGGCCACGCCGGCCGGCGCGCAGGCTCCGTCAGCCGCGCCCACGACAGCGGCACCGGTCACGATCGGTGCCTGCCGGGGCGGAATCGCGAGCATCGAGCTCGTCGAGATCGCGGCCTACGACGTCACCCTGCGCAACACCGCCGCGGTGCCGGCCGACGAGGTCAAGCTGTCGATGCGCTACGGCCGGCGCCGCAAGACGGCCGCCTTCGACGTGCGCGGCACGTTCGCGCCCGGCAACGATGTGACGCGGCACCTGCGGCGCACGGTCGGCGGCGGGTTGTACTCCTACGCGTCCGCCACCAACGACTGCAGCGTCGACTACGTGCACTTCAGCGACGGCACGAGCTGGAGCGCGCCCGCGCGAACCTAGCGCGGGAGGCGAGACCGGCGCCTCAGCCGCTACGGGTGCGCGGCGGGCTTCTGCAGCCGGGCCGCGACCGCGGCGCGCAGGCGGTCGATGCCCTCGCCGTCGGTCGCGCTGACCTCGACCCCGTCCTGGGGGAGCGCGGCGCGCGCGGCGGCGTCGAGCCGGTCGACTTTGTTGAACACGTCGACGACGGGTTTCTCGTCGAGCTTGAGCTCGCGCAGGATCGCCTCCACCGACGCGCGCTGGCGCGGCCAGTCGGGGTTGGAGGCGTCGTGGACGTGCAGCAGCAGGTCGGCCGACTCGAGCTCCTCGAGCGTCGCGCGAAACGCGTTGACCAGCTCCTTGGGCAGCGCGGTGATGAAGCCGACCGTGTCGGCGAGGCGCACGCTCAAGCTCGGCACGATGTAGGCCCGGCGCAAGGTCGGGTCGAGCGTCGCGAACGGCTGGTCGGCGACGAACGCACGATCTTTTTCCGCCGTGCCGGAGAGGCGGTTGAGCAGCGACGACTTGCCGACGTTGGTGTAGCCGACCAGCGCCACGAACGGGTCGCCGCCGCGCGAGCCGCCGCTGCGCCGGGTCTCGCGCTGCTGGCGCACCTCTTCCAATTGGCGCCGCAGCAGCGTGACGCGCTGCTGGATCTTGCGCCGGTCGACCTCGAGCTTCGTCTCGCCCGGCCCGCGCGTGCCCACGCCGCCGCCCAGCCGCGACAAGTCGGCCCCGACCCCGATCAGGTTCGACTGGCGATAGCGCAGCTGCGCCAATTCGACTTGCAGCTTGCCTTCGCGCGAGCGCGCGTGCAAAGCGAAGATGTCCAGGATCAGCATCGTGCGGTCGACGATGGGCAGCGGCACGACCTTCTCCAGGTTGGTGCGCTGGCGCGGGCGCAGGTCGTTGAACACGAACAGCGTGTCGGCGCCCAGCTCCTCGGCGCGCTCGGCGATCTCGCGCGCCTTGCCGCTGCCGATCAGCGTGGCCGGGTCGACGTGCGCCAGCTTCTGCACCACCTCGCCGACGATCTGCGCGCCGGCCGCCCGGGCCAGCGCGACCAGCTCGTCGAGCTCGGGC
>CAXTNU010000086.1:0-12365 GCA_964245595.1 uncultured bacterium
CGGGCGCCAGCGCGCGCTCGAGCGGCGCCGCCGCGCCGGCCGCCGCGGCCCGCACGCGTTCGCGCCAGCCGGCGCTCAGGTCGGTGGTGGCGGCGTCGGCTTGGGTCAAGCCGAGCTGCGAGGCGTCCTCGGGCGCAACCAGGGCGTAGAGCGCGACGACGTGCTCGGCCAGCGCGTCGCTGCGGCGAATCCAGTCGGTGGAAGTCAAGCGTACCTCGATGCGGTCACGTCAGATGGACCAGTCCCAGGGGTTCCAGAAGTCCGTCACGGCGACGGCCGGGCGGAAGCCGTGGAAGTCGTCGCTGACGGCGTCGATGTTGGCCCGCCACACGATCGTCTGGAACGGGACGAGCTCGTGCTCGCGCCGCTGCAGCGCCGCGTAGGCCGGCTTGCGCTGCGCGCGCTCGTACACCAGCGTGCCCTCGCGCTGCAGCCGGCCGATCTCCGGATCGCGCAGGCCGCTGTAGTTCGAGCCGCCCGGCGGCACCCGGTCGGGGCCGATCGTCTGCAGGTCGTCGGCCGGATCGGGTGCCTGCGTCCAGCCGTAGATCGCCAGGTCGAAGTTGCCCTTGGCCAGCAAACCGCCCGCGCCTTGCGGGGCGAACAGCAGGTTGGCCGGCGCGTTGAGGATCTGCACGTCGAAGCCGGCCTCGTGCAGCTCTTGCTGGATCAGCACTTCGGCGTTCTGGCGCGGGATCACGCCGGCGACCGTGCGCAGCGTGACGCTCAAGCGCTTGCCGGCGCGCGTGCGGACGCCGTCCGGGCCGGCGTGCCAGCCCGCGTCGTCGAGCAGCTTGCGCGCCGCGCTCAGATCGCGCGGGTAGGGCTTGACCGCCGGATCGAAGGCCCACGAGAGGGGGAACACGTCGCTCACCCCGGGCAGGTCGACCGCGAGGTAGACGCTGCGCTGCAGCGTGCTCCAGTCGATCGTCTGCGCCGCGGCGCGGCGCACGCGCAGGTCGTCGAACGGCGCGCGCTGCGTGTTGAACACGACCTGCTCGTAGGCCGCGAACGGGCGCGCGCTGACCTGCACGCCGGCCAGTCCCTTGAGCTCGCGGTACTGCTGCTCGGGGGCGTTGTAGTAGAAGTCGATCTCGTGCGTGCGCAGCGCGACCAGCAGCGAGTTCTCGTTGGGGATGATGCGGTAGGTGACGCGCTGGAGCGCAGGCCGCTTGCCCCACCAGTGCGGGTTGGGTGCCATCTCCACCACCGTGCCGGGCTGGTAGCTGGTGACGACGAACGGACCGCTCCCGACCGGCTGGCGGCCGAACGGATCTTTATTCAGATCGGGCTTGCCGCGCAGCAGGTGCTCGGGCAGGATCGAGCCCTGCGTGCCGCAGCGCATGAAGAACGCGGCGAAGGCGGCATTGGGCTCGCGCAGCCGCACGACGACGGTGCGAGGGTCCTTCGCGGTGACGCTCTCGGCGAGGTCGTACGGAAAATGGTTCGCGACGTTGTTGTTCCTGTTGAGAACCTGGCGCCAAGTGAAGGCGACGTCGCTCGCGCTCAGCGGCGCGCCGTCGCTGAAGGCTACGTTCGCGCGCAGATGGTACGTGATCGTCTTGCCGTCGGAAGAGATGCCGCCGTTCGCACGGGTCGGGATCGTTTCGGCCGCGTCCGGAACCGGGTCGCCGTGGTCGTCGTAGCGGATCAGCCCGTCGAAGACGAACTGAGCCAGATCGGTGACCGCGGCCTGCGTCGAGAGCAGCGGGTTCAGCGTGTCGAAATCGCGCACGACCCCGATCCGCAGGTGACCGGCTTGCGTGTAGGGGTGGCGCGCGAACGCGGGCAGCGCCGGGGCGAGCAGGGTGAGGAGCGCGGCCAGACCCGCGGCGACGCGTCTCACTAGGGCCGGTTGGGGCGCGCTTTGCGGCGGTGCTTGTGCCGCCCGGCGCCGTTGTCGGCGGCGTGCTTGGTCGCGTACGGGGCGCGCGCGCCGGCGCCGTTGGCGGGAATCTGCGCGTAGCCCGAGAGCATCTCGTCGACCCGCTGGTAGGCGCTGCCCAGCGCGCCGGGGAGCGAGGAGCTGACCTCGATCACCCGCTCGGGCAGATCTTCGGTCGAGTACAGCGTCATGTATTTTTCGCCGTCGCGCTTGACGTCGATGCGGCGCTTCTCCCAGCGCACGCTGCGCTGGTCGACGTTGAGCATCCGGTTGGCGAAACGCTCAGCATCCTCGTGGGGGGCGACCCGGCGCGCTTCAGCGACCCACTGGTCCCACTTGCGCCCGAACTCGGGGATCGCGCGCCCGCGGCGGTCGAGGCCGACCCGCTGCGGCGGCAGCTCCAGGCGCCAGTGATCGACCGGGTCGATGGCCTGCCAGGTCGGCTTAATCTCGCGCGGCGCGGCGAAGGCGTCGATCTCGACCAGCGCGGTCTCGATCTCTTCGGCCGAGCGGACCTTGGCCGCGCGCTTGGGATCGCGCCGCAGCAGCTCCTCGAACTTCTCGGCGACCTGAGCCGTCATCTGGCCCTGCGCGTCGATGTGCGGCGGCAAGCCGTATAGCGAAGGGACCGTGACGAGCTGGTGGCGCTGCGCCTGGTCGACCAGGTCGACCACGATCGCGGCCGGTTTGGTCGACTTCTCGACCAGCTCGCGCCGCTCGAGCGCGGAGCTGGTGTTGGAGAGCGGGCCCGCGATCTCGTCGAGCGGGCGCAGCGCACGGCCGGTGATCTGGGTGTAGAGCGTGGTCGACTTGGTCGGGCGCGCGTTGAGGATCACCTGGACCGAGGGGACGTCGAAGCCTTCCAGATAGAGGCCGCAGTTGACGAGGACGTCGATCCCGTCGCCGCGGAACTCGCGCACGATCCGCTCGCGCTCGTCGCGCGGGGTCTCGCCCGAAGCCCACTCGGCGTTGACGCCGCGGGCGACGAACTCCTCGGCCACGTCGCGCGCGTGCTCGACCGAGGCGGTGAAGACCAGCGCCTTCAAGCCGGGCGTGTGCTGCTTGTAAGCGGCCACGATGCGCGCGTTGCGGTCGACCGTGTTGACCGCCGCCGCGAGCTGTCCGATGACGAAATCGCCGCCGCGGCTGGCGACCTCATCGAGGTTGGTGCCCGTCGCGACGGCGTAGGATTTCACCGGTACCAGGTAGCCCGCGTCGATCGCTTTGCGGGCGTCCATGGTGTAGACGATCTTCTCGAAGACGTCGACTAATCGGACACCGTCGCCGCGATTGGGCGTCGCGGTGAACCCCAGCACCATCGCCTCGGGGCGCTGGGCGAGGACCGCGTCGACGATCGCGCGGTAGGTCGGCGCGGCGGCGTGGTGGGCTTCGTCGATGACGAACAGCGAGATGCGGCGGTGGAAGCGCCGGACGAACTCCTCGAGCCGTTTCTCGGCCAGGGTCTGGACCGTGGCGACGACGATGCTGCACTCGTCGCCCGCGCGCCGCTCGGCTTTTTCGACGCCGATGATCGCCTCGGGGTTCTCGACCCGCATCTTGTCGACGATCTGCTCGATCAGCTCGTCGCGGTGCGCGACCACCAGGGTCACGTCGCCGGGCCGCAGCGAGAGCAGCTTGGGCAGCGTGGCGATGATGACCGTCTTCCCGAGCCCGGTGGCCAGGGAGACGAGCTGGGTGCGCACGCCGCGCGCGCGGTGCTCGAGAATGCTCTGCTGCGCTTCGACCTGGTACGGACGAAGGTGCGGCGCCCGCGCCTGCATCGGGCGGGCGGTGTCGAGCGCCGGGCGGCGTCGCGGCCGTACGGGGACGGCCGGCGCCGCTTCTTTCATTTCCATCGCGCCTACGGGAGAGGGAACGCTCCGTACCTATACGGGGCGAGAGGCCGGTTCGAGACGCACGCGCGCCTACAAGAGCCGGTATGTTGGACTCCCTCATTCACAAACCGCGCCTGAGACTCCTGGAGTTGCACCAGACTTTCCCGAGCGGCCCGGGTTGCGACATTTGTTGGAACCCCCCCCGCTTGCCCGCCGGCCCCTCGAGCTCGCGCCGCGCGAGCGAAACACCGCCCGGACCGGGCCGTACATGGGGCATCATGACGATCGCAACCACGCATCCCGGCAGTGTCCGGCTGGTGCACTCGACCCGCCCCGCGCAGCCCGGCAACGGCTGCTTCACCGGCTGGGGCCCCCGCGTTCCCGGCGTCTGACACGCCGCCCGTCTAGGGAGACCTTCCATCCGATCCGAACGGCGCGCGCTATGGTCAAAGAAGGCTGGCGCGGCCGATACTACGAGGACTTCGAGGCCGGTGACGTCTACCGCCACCGCCTCGGGCGCACCGTGACCGAAACCGACAACACGCTCTTCACGATGCTCACCCTCAACACCAACCCGATCCACTTCGACGCCAACCTGGCCGCGAAGACGCCGTTCGGAAAGATCCTGGTCAACTCGTGCTACACGCTCTCGCTGGCGGTCGGGCTCTCGGTCGCCGATCTGAGCGAGCACGTGATGGCCAACCTGGGCTGGAACGACATCCAGCTGCCTAGCCCCGTGTACGTCGGCGACACGATGTACGCGTCCAGCGAGATCCTGGCCAAGCGCGAGTCGGGCTCGCGGCCCGACGTCGGGATCGTCACCGCCCGCACCACCGGGACCAACCAGCGCGGCCAGACGATCATCGCGTACGAGCGCACGTTCATGGTCTACCGGCGCGGCAAGGACCCGCGCGACACGCTGTTCGAGACCCCGCCCGGCGCGTGAGCGAGCAGCGCGGCGCGCTCCGCGAGCGGGCGCGCGATTTGATGCGCACGTACGACGCGGCGTACTGGCGCGCGCTCGACGAGCGGCGCGCGTATCCCGACGACTTCGCCCAGGCGTTCGGTGCCTCGCGGCTGCTCGCCGCGCTGATCCCCGCCGCATACGGCGGCTTGGGGGCCGACCTGGGCGACGCTTGCGCGATCGTCGAGGAGATCAACCGCGCGGGCGGCAACGCCGGCACCGCGCACGCCCAGATGTACACCATGGGCACCGTGCTGCGCCACGGCTCGGACGCGCAGCGCGCGGCCTGGCTGCCGCGCATCGCGGCGGGCGAGCTGCGCTTGCAGGCGTTCGGGGTGACCGAGCCCGCGGCCGGCAGCGACACGACCCGCATCACCACCACGGCGGAACGGCGCGGCGACGCGTACGTGGTCAACGGCCGCAAGCGCTGGACCTCGCGCTTGCAGCACGCCGACGCGATGCTGCTGCTGGCGCGCACCGGACCCGCGCCCGCGGGCGAGCGCGGCGGCGGCTTGTCGGTGTTCTTCGTCGACCTCGCCGCGGCCGCGCCGGGCGCGCTCGAGGCGATCCCGATCCGGGTCTGGATGAACAACGAGACCAACGATCTCGTGCTGCGCGATCTCGAGGTGCCGGCCGCCAACCTGATCGGCGCCGAGGGCCGCGGCTTCAGCGCGATCGTCGACGGCTGGAACGCCGAGCGCATCCTGATCGCGGCGGAGTGCGTCGGCCACGGCCGCTTCCTGGTCGAGCGGGCGGCCCGCTACGCGACCGAACGCGAGGTGTTCGGCAAGCCGCTGGGGGCCAACCAGTCGATCCAGTTCCCGCTCGCACGGGCCCACCTCGCGCTCGACGCGGCTGATCTGGTGACGCGCGACGCGGCCGAGCGCTTCGAGCGCGGCGAGGCGTGCGGGCCGCAGGCCGCGGCGGCCAAGCTGCTCGCCAGCGAGGCGGCATGGCAAGCCGCCAACGCCGCGATCGACGCGCTGGGCGGCAACGGCTTCGCCGCCGACTACGACGTCGAGCGGATCGCGCGAGAGACGCGGCTCTACACCGTCGCGCCGCTCTCGAACAACCTGATCCTGGCCTACATCGGGCGCAGCGTGCTGGGCATGCCGCGCTCGACGTAACGGACGCGGCGGCGCTCGACCTCTATCGCATCACCGTCGGCCGCGGGCCGTGTGCGCCGCATGCCACGGTGCGGCGCTCGAAGGCGTCTCGCACCTCATGCGTGACCGCGAGCCGGAAGTCATGGTATACTGGGCGCGGTGCCGAGCCCAGCGTTCGGGACCCGCCCGGGAAGCAATTCAGCCGGGTACGCGAGGCGGCCTCCGGGTCGCCGCAAGGAAAGAGGAACCGTATGGTTCCCCTTTCTCTTCAATCAGGCGCGGCCCACGAGGCGAACAGGAACGTCCCTTCGCGGTTGACGTCGTACTGCTGCGGATCCAGGATGTACGACGACGCGGTGATCGAGGACTCGCTGTCGACCGACACGAGCAGGGTGTGAACGTCGTTCGCCGTCGCGAGCTTTTTGAGAAAGCGCAGGTGCGGCTTGCCGTTGTGCGTGCCGTGCCATACCTCGGTGGGAAATGCGATCGCGTCGTACGTGTAGCCGCACAGGAAGATATGGGCGATTATATAGCTGACGCACCAGGGCGCGATCCCCCGGAGTAACGACTTCTGGAAACTAGCCAAAACCGTATCTTTTACGGTAATGGACATACGCATCCGTGAGCGCCTCCTTCGTTCACTTCCTCTGCGGACGCGGCTGCTGCTGCTTCGCGGGGCTAGCCTAGCCGACACGAAACCCTTACTTCGACACGCGCGGCCGCTTCGGCCTCGCGTCGTAGTATTCGCGGATGATCCGCTCGACGACCGCGCTGGGGTTGTAGGCGCGGCCCGATTGGCGCTCGCGCCCCTCGGCCATCGCGTCTTCCTCGATCCGCTTGAGCAGGTCCAGCGGTAGGCGGAACTGGACCGACTTCTTTTCCACAATGGTCGGATTCCTCAATACAGGAATAGGGGCCGCTTTCCGACAATCCGACAATTCATGGCAAGTCCCGACCTGGACGATCCGGAGGTCATCGGAGCCTGGGCGGATCGCGGCTTCACCGCCTGCGACGCCCGCGCATGGCTCGCGGCCGCCCCCGGCCGCTTCACGCCCTGGACCGCGCAGCAGTGGGCGGCAGAGGGCTTCTGGCCGCACGACGCGGCGGTCTGGTCCGAAGCGTTCGCCGATCCGCGTGCTGCCCGGTGCCGGCGCTCGCTCGGCTACGGGCCGTTCGACGAGGTGGACTAGATGCCGACCGAGACGTTCGGCCAGCGGCTGGGACGGCTGCGCCGCGAGCGCGGACTCTCCGTCACCGGGCTCGCGTACAAGGCGGGCGGGACAGAAGGCACGGTGCGCGGCCTGGAGGGCGGCAGCACCACATCGGTGCGGTTCGAGACGGGCGTGCTGTTCGCCGAGGCGCTTGACGTGACGCCCCGCTATCTCGCCTTTGGCAACGCCGAACGACCGAACGAGGTGCGCTGAGCATGGATATGGACAACACCGATCCGGCTCCCGACCGGGCGCCGGGGATGGACCTGGACGCCTTTGAGGCGGAATCATTCGGTCAGCGCCTCCGGCGGTTGCGCGAAGCATGCGGCCTGCGAAAGACCGGCCTGGCACGGCGGGTGGGCTTGACGGAAGCTGCGATCCGGCAGCTTGAATCGGGACGCACCAACGATGCACGTCTGGCGGACGGAGTACGGCTTGCCGATGCGCTGGGCGTGGACGCGCGCTACCTCGCGTTCGGCGAAGGCGAGGACCGCACCGTGGACCTGGAGCGCCGAATCGCCGTGGTCGAACGAACGCTCGCGATCCCGACCGAATAGGCCCATGACCACCGGCAAGAACTTCGGGCAGCGACTCAAGCGCCTGCGGACGGCACGCCGTCTGCGGGTCGTCGACCTGGGCTACGCCGCCGGAGTCACCGAAGGCGCGATTCGGCAAATGGAGTCCGGCCAGACCAAGGGCGCGAGCCTCGTGATCGGTTTGCGGCTCGCGAAGCTGCTCGGCGTGACGCCCGACTACCTGGCTTACGGCACCGATGGCAGCGCCGACGACCAAGGCACGATGCGGCTGTTCCTGGCCCGGCTGGACGAACACGAGCACCGCCTGGCAAAGGTCGAGCGGCGACTGACGACGCGCGAAGGTTAGCTCGCGGGCTTTGGTTTCTTCTGGGGGCGCTTCGGCTCGCGCTCATTGCGCGCCGGTAACTCGTCCTTGCGCACGGCGAACAGCGCGACCCCGAACCGCATCATGCGGTCCATCGGGGTTTCCGAGTTCGAAGCCTCAGCCATCGGCATCCATATCCTTCAAGAGGGGTAGCGGGCCCTGCGGTAAGCAAATAGTCCTAGGACTAGGGGGGTGTAGCGGTCCGCCATGCCGAACATCGCGCCCATGAGGCGTCATCGTCCGGGTCGTCACGGCCGCTACATACTCGCCCGTACTTGCTCCGCCCACAGTTGAACGCCGTGGAAGACGCTACGGCGCCTCGCCACTATAACCGCGCCCCCATAATTGAAGCCACCCTCTCCATAGTAACGCCAGCCCTCCAAGACGATAACTTGGCTGTACTTGCGGAGGTCAGCCGAGCGCTGGAGCGCGAGTATCCATCGCCGCTGCCGATGGATTCAGAGGCGGCTGAAAAGCTAAGCGAACACGACATTGACCTTCTGTCTGCGGATAACCGTTATGTCGCTCGTATCCGCCAGACTGGCTTTGCGCTGACGCACCTCGCCCCGTATGACAGATGGGAGACCTTTGTCGCAGAGTTAAAGCGGACATGGACCATCTACGAATCAGTCGTGGCGCCGTCCACTCTGAACGGTTTTTTTGTCCGGTATGTAAACAAGCTTGCGGTCCCACTGGAAATCCCGCTGCACCGCTTTTTTAACGTCTACCCCGCTATGCCGAACAGAGATACGCTTTTTAGCCGGGTCCTCATGGTAACTGAGACGGTCTTAGAGGAGGAGCCTCGGGGTATTCTGACGGTGTTTATGTACCCGGCACTGGAAGAAGCTGACCTCGAAGCGCACGTCTTTCCTATGGTGCTGGGAAATTCATTTTTCTTCAAGGTGCAGACAATGGACGCGATTTGGCGCAGCCTAGATGCCGTGCGCCGCATTAAAAACGCAACGTTCGAATCGCAACTGACGGATGAAATGAAGGAGACCATTTCGTGAGTATTTCCGCTCTCTCCGCCACACTTGACGATTATGCGCCACCGTTCGACGAGGATAGGATGGCTGCTGGCCTTAAAATGTCGAACGCCGGATTTCGCGACCTTATTCATCCGCTCAGCCGGGCGAAGGTTATTCTGCTGCAAGTTCGTGCGCGCCACCTAACCGGGCAGGTTGTCGCAGCAGCCAACATCTTGCTGACTTACGTAGTAAGCTTACTCGATGACGACAACATGTTCGCGCTAAACGAACTGCTTGGGAGTCTCCGCTCGAGCATGAAAGATAGAAGCGACCAGGTTTTGTATGATACTCGCGGCCTCGCGCGCATTCACAATGTACTTGCGCTGACGCTGCGTGCATCAGTGCGACTCCCCGCGCGGGATGCTCTTCGCACCGAGTATCGGGATGCTGTTGCTAGGCGTGAAGGGATTGCGGCAGCAGATGACGCCACTGCGCTGCTCTAACTGAGCGGCTTTGGCGACAATTGCGGGTGTGGGGCTTGCTCACCACGCGGGAGGCGGGCACTGCGGCATCTACTACGAAGTAGATGACAGCAAGCGTCTTGTGATGCTTCATCTTGCCGATCACAATAAGCTACGGTCAGATGAGCCTTCCATCCACTACGAAGACGTTCCAAGCCGCTTTCCTGAGCGGGAGCAAATCGCCGTCTCGGACCTTTGTCGCGTTATCTCGGAAAAGCATCACTCTAAAGGGCTGCGCTATGCGGTCACCCGGAACGATGGGTTTCTCCCCGACGGTGAATTGAAGCTAGACCAACCTGGTACGGGCTTTTCGTGCGCTACACTAGTAAAGGCAATATATGATGCGGTTGGGCGGCCACTGATCCAAGACAAGACATGGCCCGTGGCCGATAATTCCGATCGCGAATGGTTTGCTGCGCACGTGGAGCGTCTTCGTGGCGAGAACCGAGATAAACCCGAAGACTTTGCGCACCTCGACGCCGTCGATATTGCCTGCAAGTGGTCGCGGTACAGGCCGGAACAGATTGCCTATGCCATGACCATTGCGCCGCCCTCAGCGACGTATAGGCAAGTAGCGATCCCCGCAGAATTGTTGATGCGCCAGGTGGTCGCTAACCGAGAACCTTTGCGCGCTGCCCGGGCCTAGTACGCTCGGACCCGCCCGGGTTTCAGCCGCCACCTACAATGCGACTCGGTCAGTGCCTCGTAGGTCAACCGGCGCCCATCGACGCCCTTCAGCGCCTTGACGAACCGGCCGCCATCGTTGTCGCCGCGCTCGTTAAAGCGGAACACTTGCTCGCCAAGGTAGGCGTCGAGGTGAAACGGCCGAGCCGCGATGTAGGTACCCCCGAGCGTCCGCTTCAGGCACGACCAGAAGTTCTCGATGCTGTTCGTGTGAACGCGGCCTTGGACGTAGCGCACGGCATGGTCGATCACCAGGTGGTTGTAGGAGTAGTCCAGACCGATGTACGCGGCCCACGCATCGGTGTAGACCGTCGAGCCGCCGCGCACGTTCTCGCGGATCGCGGGGATCAGCGTCGTGCGGCGAGCGTCGGGGATGACCTTCGCGCGCACCTTGCCGCCGCGCTCGATCATCCCCATGACAATCGTCTTCGGCGCTGCGGTGCGCTTGTAGCCCGTCTGCACGCGCGCGCCGCGGTTCCCGCGCTTGTTCGTGACCTTGCCGCCGACGTAGGTCTCGTCCACCTCGACGTGACCCTCCAGCTTCGCCTGGAAGGACGGGGCGCCCATCGCCTCGCGGATGCGGTGGAGCATGAACCACGCGGTCTTCTGCGTGACGCCGATGGCGCGGGCGAGCTCGCACGACGACGTGCCGTTCTTGGTGTTCGCCAGGAGCCAGAACGCGGGGAGCCACTTGGTCAGCGGGAGCGGGGAGTCCTCAAAGATCGTGCTGACACGAACCGAGAACTGGCGCTTGCACTCCTTGCAGCGCCATATCTTGCGGGTCGCGATGGCCTGGACGGAGGCCGAGCCGCAGCCCATCCGAGGGCAGGCGATGCCGTTCGGCCAACGCATAAGAACGGCGTACTGATGCGCGCGTTCCGGATCGGCGAAATAGGTGGCGGCCTCCAGCAGAGTCGTGGGCGTCCCGTCCATGCTCCAAGGTTACAACTGCCCTGTGCCACTATATCGGCACCCTGGTGCGTCAGCTATATAGTCGCCAAGATATGGTCGCGGTCGCGCTTGCGGGCGAACTTGTGGGCCAGCCCGGGATGGATGATGATCGGATGCGGCCAGAGAGCCGTGTGAACCGCCCGCGGCCATAGCGTGGCCGAAAACCCCATGTAGCGGCGGATCAAGCCCTCGAGGTTGGCTTCCGACATGGCCTCGAACTTCTCGTGCACGCGGCGCCGGCGCACGGTCGAGACGACCACTTCCGCTCCGACCGTGCGCCCGATGCGATGGAAACGCGGCAAACCCAAGCTGCGCCAGTCACCGGTGCGCCAAACGCGTTCCCGCGCGAGCAGCATGAAGCGCAAGCTCTCGTCGAGCCGAACCCCGGGTGCCAGCGCTCCGCACCCCACGCATGCCTGGCGTAGTTCGGCCGCGCCGCTCCCGAGCAACGGGTCCGCGGCGAGAGCCGCCCAGCCGGCGGGGATGTCCGCAAGCTCCGATCCCGCGCAACATCTCATCCAAGGTGTTACTCGATGCGTTTCGTAGTATCCTGTAGCGAATACCGTCGTTGGGCGGATTTCGCTACGAGGGCCGCGCCTCCAGTGCGGCGAGGCGCCGCTCGTGGTCGTCGAGGCGGCCGAGAACCGACACGACGGCGGGTTCAGCGCTCTCCGCAGGCCCGGTACCGCTGGCCAGGTACTCCGGGGAAACGCCCAGACTCTTGGCGATGCGCAACCCGACCAGCAGCGACACGCTCTTCGTGTGGCCGGCCTCCAGCTGGCGAATCGACCCCTCCGTCAGCCCCGCCGCGGAGGCGACGTCGGTCACGCGAAAGCCGCGGACGACGCGCAGGCGCCGCAAGCGTTCGCCGAACGACTCCGCGGCACTGCCTCCTTCGTCTCGCTCAGACTGCACGAGGCGCAGTTTTCTACGACAGCACTCTACTAAGCCTTCGTGCGTAGCATTCTACCTGTGAGCGCGCTGCAGCACGCGCTGCGCGGCGGTGAGGATCGGGGTGTCGATCATCGTGCCGTCGAGCACGGCGGGGGACGACGCGGCCGCGGCGGCGACGATGCGCTCGGCGTAGGCGACTTCGGCGGGCGACGGGGTGAACGCGGCGCGGACCGGGGCGAGCTGGGCGGGGTGGATGAGCAGCTTGCCGTCGTAGCCGAGCCGGCGCGCGTGCTCGGCGTCGCGAGCGGGAATCGCCGGGTCGCCGTACTCGCGCGACGGCCCGTCGATCGCCCAGCGCCCGGCGGCGCGCGCGGCGACCAGCATGCGCGCGCGGTGCGGCAGCATCACGTCCGCGCCGCTCTCGCCGCCCAGCTCCGCGGCTAGGT
>CAXTNU010000087.1:0-12310 GCA_964245595.1 uncultured bacterium
TGCTGACCGGGGGGCCGGACGAGGTCGCGCGCACGCGCGCCGTCGCGGCCGCGGCCGGGGTGCCCTCGACCCACGTCTACGCCGGGCGCACCTCGCTGCGCGAGCTGGCCGCCCTGGTCGCCGCGGCCGGGCGGGTGGTCTGCGGGGACACCGGGATCGCCCATCTCGCCACGGCGTACCGGCGCCCTTCGGTCGTGCTGTTCGGCCCGGTCGCGCCCACCGCGTGGGGCCCGCCCGAGCGCCCGTACCACCGGGTGCTCTGGAGCGGCACGGTCGGCGACCCGCACGCGGACCGGGTCGACCCGGGCCTGCTCGCGATCCCCGCCGAGCGCGTCATCGCCGCCCTCGCTGGACTACCGGCCTAACCGCCGAAGCTACTTGCCGGGCACCACGGTCGCGCTGGTAGAGGTATCGCCGCTCGGGGCGGCGTCGGCGGGGAGCTCGACGGCCGGTTCGGTCGGGAGAACCTGGTTGGCGTCGCTCAGCCACTGGCGTTCTTCGGGCGTCAGCACGGCGCGCTCGGCGACGCGCACCGCGTCGGGCGCGGTCGTGAAGGCTCCGCCGACGCGGGCGTTGAGCTGGTTCCAGACGTGCAGCACCCGGACCACGTAGTTCCGTGTCTCGGCGTAGGGCGGGATGCCGTGGAAGCGCTCGACCGCCTTGGGGCCGGCGTTGTAGCCCGCGATCGCCAGCTTCACCGCGTTCGGCTTGCCGGCGA
Source organism: uncultured bacterium (assembly GCA_964245595.1). Lineage (GTDB taxonomy): Bacteria > Vulcanimicrobiota > Vulcanimicrobiia > Vulcanimicrobiales > Vulcanimicrobiaceae > Vulcanimicrobium. Next base: position 719 of record CAXTNU010000087.1, read on the forward strand.
AGTGGCTCATCAGGGTCTGGAGGTAGCGCGAGGTGCCGCGCAGGTTGTCGGCCGCGTTCCAGGAGTTCGCGACGCCCAGCCGGGCGGCGGTGCCGGGCATCAATTGGCCCAGGCCCCGCGCGCCGACCCGCGAGACGGCGTTGGCGCGCCAGTGCGACTCCACCGTGACGATCGACATGATGAAGCGCGGGTCGAGGTGCGTGCGCCAGGCGTCGGCCATCACCGAGCGGGCGTAGGAGCGGGCCTTGGCCAGCGGCAGCTTGGGGTTGATCGTGCGCAGGACGCCGGCGTAGGTCGCCTCGGTCGCGGGTGGGGTCTCGGCGGCGCACGCCGGAGCGGCCGCGAGGGCCGAGCTCGAAAACGTGAAGAGCGCCGCTGCGAGAAACAGCGATCGAGGGCGAAGCATCGCCGACGGGTTCGCAACGCCGCCCCGGCACCCTGCCGAGGGGCGAACGTCCTGGCTGAAACCACACCGTTCGTCTCACATTAGAGCCTGCGTCACACCGTGGCACGGCCTAGGTGAAATGGATCAGCGGCCGGGAAGAACGAGCCTCGTGCGGCCCGGCGTGCCGCGCAGAAAAGGACCGCTTGATGCCGATCGAATCCCGTTTCGACGAACTCGACCTCCGCGAGGAACCGGCTCGGCCCGACCCCGGGTCCGCCAAAGTGGCGGGAGCCACCGCGACTTGCAGCTGCGGGCATACCTGCCCGACGACGACCGTCCAGCACACGTTCGACTGCTTCGGCTGACCGCAGCCCGGTCGGTACCGCCACGAGGCCCGCGCTCTTTCGAGCGCGGGCCTCGGCCATTCTCAGCCTCTTCGGCCTAGTGGCGATGGATGTCGTCGACCCAGCGCACCGTCTCGGACGTCTCGGCGACCGGGATGTCGAGGTTGACCACGACCGGGTCCTGGCCGCTGCGGACCAGCACGCACTCCAGCGGCTCGCCGGCCGAGGCGTTGAGCTCTTGGTGCGGGACGTAGGGCGGCACGAAGATGAAGTCACCCGGGCCGGCCTCGGCGGTGAACTGCAGCCGCTCGCCCCACTTCATGCGGGCCCGCCCGCGCACCACGTAGATGACGCTCTCGAGATCGCCGTGGTGGTGCGCGCCGGTCTTGGCGGCCGGGTCGATCGTGACCGTCCCGGCCCACAGCTTCTGCGCCCCGGCCCGGGCGGCGGTGATCGCCGCGGCGCGGTTCATGCCCGCCGTCTGCGGGGTGTTGGGGTCGAGCTCGCAGCCGCCGACGACCCGGACCCCGTCGAATTTCCAGCGCTCCGGGTCGTTCACCGCGACGGCTCGGCGTTCGGCGCGCAGACCTGGCCGTTCGGAGGGCCTATCGCGCCGTAGACCGGCGCAACGAGATATCGCAACAGAGATCTCCTCGTAGCAGCGCTGCGAACGAGCGGTGCCCTTCGGCACGGCGTACGAGGGACTTCTCCAGCCGGGCTGCCTACCGTTCGGACGAAGGTCTCGTTCCTCGGCGCCCTGAGTACGGCAGCGCCGCCGATCATCCCCGGGTGTAGGCGGCCTCGCGGCTCGCAAGGATGGTCGGCGGCGTGTCGTGGCGGTCAGTGATGACGCTGCCTACTGTATGCGTACCCCACCGTACCGAAGCGGAAACCTGCGGACCGAACTATGGCAGCAGGGCCGCTTTCGACACCGCTTGAGGCGGGGACGAGCAGACCTGCGGGCCGAGGTCGGGAATGTCGGCCGCGTTGGCCGGGACCTGGACGGTGAACCGGCAGGTCAGCGTGCCGGCGGTCGCCACGATGGGCAGCGGGCCGGGCCGCACGCCGCGCAGGTAGGCCACGCCGTCGCGCGCGACGGTCCAGGCGGCGCTCGTGCCGGGCGCGGCCAGCGCGGTCCCGACCGGCAGCGGCGCGCCGCCCGCATCGACGGTTCTGATCAGCACCCCGCCGGCCGGGCGGCCGCGAAAGCGGATCACGGTCGCGTTGCGCGCGTAGGGCGTCACCCGGGCGGTGATCGAGTCGAAGTTCACCGTCAGCGGCAGATCGCGTGCGTCCAGGGTGATCTCGTTTGGCTCGTAGGGCACCAGGTCGGCGATGAAGGCCCGGCCCCGCGCGTCGGTCCGGCCGATCAGGCGCGAGCCGTTGTAGACCCGCACGTTGGGGAACCCGGGCACTTCGACCAGCCCGTAGCTGGAGGTCACCTGGTCGGTCGGGCTGAGGTGGCCGTCGACCAGCGCCAGCCCGCCCAGCAGCCGCACGTCGTAGGACGTGCCCTCGGCGCCGGCCGAGTGGACCAGGGCTACGTTCGCGGACCCGGCCGGCGAGCGGCTGTAGACGTTGGCGTCGATCTCGGCGGCCGGGTTGCGCCCGACGCCCAGGTCGTAGCCGGTGCCGAAACCGTCGGGCGGCGCGCTCTGGTGGGCCGCTACCCGCGCCAAGCTGCCGGCGCTGCCGAAGTTCGCCTGGCCGTCGAGGTTGCGCCGCAGCCCGGGGAAGAGCGAGAACCCGACCGAGCCGCCGGTGGTCCCGCTCGAGAGCGCTTTGGTCAGCGCGAAGTGCCAGCTCCCGGCGCCGATCGGGGTGTCGTAGCCGGCCGAGAGCGCGGTGGTGGAAGCGAAGCCGGCCTGGTTGCGGCTGACCGCGGCCAGGCTGACCTGCCGGCTGCCGCGGAAGGCCTTGTGCAGGCCGAGCGTGGTGGTGACGGACTCACCGAACGCGGGCCGCCCGAGCGAGGCGAAGTGCTCGCTCTGCGCATCGACGGTCGCGAACGCCGACGCGCCGCGCAGGCCGGACGAGAACTCGTAGCCGAGCAGGCCGCGCAGGCCGGTCTCGCCCGGCGTTCGGCTCTGCGCGGCGGCGAAGTGGAACACGCCCAGCCGGGCCGCGACCGCGTCGCCGCCCAGCTCGACCAGCCGCACCGCGCCCGACTCCTCGACGTGCGCTTCGCCGGTGACGCTGTTGCTCAAGCCGCGCCGCAGCGTGCCCGAGACCATCCCGCCGCCGTAGGAGCCCAAGCCCGTGCCGAAGTCGCGCCGCAGCACGCCGGCCTCGAAGCTGCTCTGCGACAGACCCGGCTTGAGCAGCGCGCGCGAGAAGTAGAACGGGGTGACGATGGTCCGCTCGCGGCCGTAGACGTCGCGCACCACCAGCGTCACGTTGCCCTGGCCGTCGAGCGTCGGCAAGTTGGAGATCGTGAACGGCCCGGCCGGCACGCCGCGGCGCGCCTGCGCCACGTCGTTGACGTAGACGTCGACGGTCGATTGCGTCTGCGACACGCCGCCCGCGCTCAGGGTCGGAAAGATCACCAGGCTGGGATCGATGTCGAACTCGGTCGCGCGCTGGATGCCCGCGAACGCCGCCGGCGCGCCGAGCGTGCCGCCGCTGCTCACCGCGTCGCCGATCCGCAGCGTGCCCAGCCCTTGCAGGTTGTCGCGCTGGAACGTCGTCGCGATGCGCGCCCACTTCGGCGCCCCGCCGGCCGCGCCGAACTCGGCGAAGCGGTTGGTGACGACCGCGCCGCCCGGCAGCCCGGTGTAGCCCAGCGTGAACAGGTTCGAGGTGCTGGTGCCCGCGCTGACGTGCTGCGCGTCGAGGTCGTAGTTCAGGTACGCGCCGCGGTCGTACACCGGCCGGCCGCCGAGCAAACCCGGAAGCCGGATCCGGGTCGGGACGAACAGCGCCGGAGGCGCCTGTAGCTCCAGCGTCTGGGTGGCGGCGACCAGGTTGGTCTTCAGGTCGGTGAAGTCGCGCAGCGCGTAGTACGGGGTCTGCTGGTAGACCAGCGCCGGGACGTGCCCCCGCAGCTCGAAGCCCCAGGCGGTGAGGTCGTCCTCGGCCGCCAGCAGCGCGCCGTCGGGGCGCTCGAGGATCACCGCGCCGTTGCTGGCGCTCTGCCCGTTCACCATCACGGCGTAGAAGTGCGGCGTCTCGCCGGCGGCGCGGACCGGCTGCGCGCAGAACGCGAGCGCGGCGATCAGCGCCAGCAGGCGGCGCAGCAGCGCGCTCACTACTGCACGGCCGTGGTGGAGAACTTCGCGGTGCCGTAGTCGTTGGTGACGTTGAGGCTGAGCGGGCCGGGCCCCAGCGGCTTGTTCAGCTCGACGGTGAACTCGTGCCGCTCGCCGGGCAGCACGTACGCGCCGTCGCGCAGCGCGCCCAAGGACGTGCGGCCCTGCTGCAGCTCGAGCCGCACGACGTGCAGGTGGGTCGGGCTGACGTTGTCGAGCCCGACCGCGACGTGGGTGGCGTCGATGCGGCGCACGCGCCAGTCGGGTTTGGCGGCGCTCTCGGTCGTCGCGGACACGAACACCGGCACGTTGATGCGCATCTGGACCGACATCCCGACCCGGGCCTGGTTGAGCACCGGCGCCTCGCTGACCAGGATGCGGTAGGCCTTCTCGATGCTCGGCGCGGCGCCGCCGCCGAGCCGAGCGCGGGTGCCGACGCGGATCACCTGGCGGTCGTTGGCGCCGATCGTGAAGACCGGCGGCGAGACGATCAGGTCGTCCGATCTGGTCAGCGTGTCCTTGCCGTCTTTCTGCTCCCAGCGGTCGAGCTCGATCTGGATGATCTTCTGCACCGACTCGTTGTTGGTCAGCGTGAAGGTGCCGATCGGCGAGCGCGGGTCGAGCGTGAGCGTGATCGGGTTGAAGCCGAACGAGGCCCCGGCCGGCGGCGTGACGGCGGCCGCGAGCAGCAGCGCGCACGCCGCGGCGGCGAAGGCGAAGGGTTTGCGCACGAGCGTCACCGCGTGCCGCTGGGGCTGTCGAGGATGACTTGCACGCTCACGCTGTCGGCGTACGCGCCGGCGGCGGCGTCGATCAGCGGTGCGGTTTCACCGTACAGGTGGAACGTCATCGTACCGTGGCCGGTGATCTCGAGCGGCCCGGCGCTGCAGTCGAGCGCGCCTTGGCGGTGGCCGGCGTCGGTGTAGATGGCGTAGCGGATGCCGTCGGCGCGCGGGCCGAGCAGGCGGCACTCGTTCGCGGAGGTCAGCCGGACGCGGTACGTGGCGTTCTCGTCGCAGCGCACGGTCAGCGGCGCGCTGAAGGTCGCCCGGTCGCCCGCCATCGTCATGCTGCCGAAGCGCAGCGTTCCGGCATTGGTCGCAGCGCAGCTGAGCAGCGTGCGGGTGAGGCCGTCGGGCGCCGGACGCGGCGCGCCGGCGGCGAGCGCGGCGGGCGCCGTGGCGAACGCGCAGGCGATGACGCCTGCCAGCACCTTGATAATGGACCAGCCTCCTTCCAAAGCGCCCGAGCCGCTCGAGCTTTCGGCGCGAGCGGCTCGGGCGCGCGGAATCTAGAACTGCAGGTAGACGTTGAGGTTGTCGGTGTAGTTACCGGTCGCGGGATACGAGAAACCGCTGTTGGAGATCAGCTGCGGGATCTGCGCGTTGAAGAACTCCGCGCCGCTGCCGGTGCCGACGTGCGGGTCGAGCAGGTTGGGATTGAAGCCGGAGCCCTGGCAGTAGTTCGTGCCGCTCGCGCCGTCCGACTGATCGACGACCGTGTAGACGATCTGGTTGGCGCCGTTGGTCAGCAGGCAGTTCGAGTTGCCGTTGGCCAAGCCGTTGGACGACTGGAAGTACAGCCGCGGGTTGACGCCCTGCGAGCAGTTCCAGAGCACGCCGAACGGCGCTTGCAGCGGGGTCGCGGTGGTCGGCTGCGTGCTCCCGAAGCTGATCGCGTTGGTGGTGTCCAGCGAGGTGCAGGCCGGATTGATCGTGAGCGTGACCGGGACGACGTTCTGCAGGTAGAGGCTCTGCGCTCCGTAGCCGCCCGTCTTGGGGCTGCTGTCGGAGAGCGATTGGGCCATCGCCGTGGTCGTCGTCGCCGCGACCATCGCGAGCGCCATGGCATATCGCGCGAAGCGTTTCAAAAGGGGTGCTCCTCTGACTCGAGGCCGAGTCAATGCAAAGGCGGCCCGGACTCGAACACCGGAGAAATGGTGTGACAACGAGCACAGGGGTCTTGTCGTTGTACACCGAGACCGAGGCGGGCCGGTATCCTCACTTTCTAGGATAGCGGCCCACCGTGGGCCCGGCCGGGCGCCCCGGTCGGTGTAAATGTCCGGCCGAGTTCTGCCGATTCCGGTGCTATGAACGGATTCATGAAGCGGCTGCTTGCGGTCGCCGCGGCCCTGGCCGCGCTCGCGCCGGCGGGAGCCGTCTCCGCGAGCGAGATCGCCAAGACGGTGCGGGTCACGCTTACCATCCTGCCGGGCGCGCAGACGCACTTCGAGCCGCGCAACCCGGCCGGCTCGCGCTTCGCGGTCACCGACGACGGCGGGCTGCCGGTCGACCTGCGCGACGTGCACGTCTACGTGCGCGCAGCCGGCGCCGACCGCCGCTACACCGACACCCGTTCGGCCGAAGCGGCGATCGCCGCCGCGCAGCGCACGAGCGAGGGACCGGTCTTCGTCACGCTGGTCTTCTGAGCGCGGGCCGAACGCAAGGTTTACGCACGACGAAAGGGTCCTCTGATTAGGGGAGTCCGGGCGTCCCAAGTCCCGGAGACTTGTTTCCCCTTATTAGAAATTGCGTAGGAGTCGCGTCGGCGGCGGCCAACCCGAACGACCTCAAACTCAGGTTTCGTTGGAGGCCGTCGATGACTCGACATATTCTCCGGCTGGCCGCGGTCGCGTTTGTCGCACCGCTGGTAGCCGCCTGCGGTGGCGGCGGCTCGCACGCCGTCCCCGGCGTGCCGAACGCGGCGCCGGGCACCCCGCCCACGACCAGCCAGGGCGTCCTGCGCGGCACGATGGTGGCGGTCCACTTGCCGCTGCGCAACGTCAAGGAGCTCGACGCGCTCATCGCCGCCTCGAGCGACCAGAAGTCGCCGCAGTTCGGCCACTTCCTCACTCCCGCGCAGTTCCGCGAGCGCTACGCACCGCCGGCCGCCGACGTCGCGGCCGCCGAGACCGCGCTCAAGAACATGGGCTTCGAGACGCAGGCGACGGAGCAGAACGTCTTCGCCTCGGCGCCGCAAGCCACGGTCGAGCGCGCCTTCGGCGTGAAGATCTCGCCGGCCGACGGCAAGCGCGCGACGATGACGACCGATCGTGCGCCGCGCGTGCCCGACGCGCTGGCCAAGGTCGGCGCGACGGTCAGCCTCAAGAACTTCGTCTACAAGCCGCACTCGCAGCTGGTCGCGGGCGGCAACGCCGGCCAGTACCCGGACAACCGCTACGGCCCCGACGGCCCGTACTGGTTCACCGACCTCAAAGAGGCCTACGGCTACCCGACGTTCCAGGCCTACAAGGGTTCGGGCCGCACGATCGGCATCGTGATGGCGACCGATGCGCAGGACTCGGACATCACCTCGTACTTCCACCACGAGCTGTACGACAATTTCGCCCCGATCCCGACCATCGAGCACGTCAAGGTCAACGGCGGCGCGCCCTTCGGCGGCGTCGGCAACGGCTCTTCGGTCGAAGCCTCGCTCGACGCGCAGCAGTCGCTGGGCAGCGCCCCGGGCGCGCACGTGATCCTGTACAGCCTGCCGGACCTCAGCCAAGACAACATCCTGGCGGCCTACAACAAGATCGTCAGCGACAACCGGACCGACATCGTGACCTCGTCGTTCGGCCTGTGCGAGCTGTACTACACCGCGGCGTACAACGGCGGCCAGGACTTCACGTTCTACATGGACTCCTTCCACGACGCGTTCAAGCAGGGCAACGCCCAGGGCATCACCTTCGTCGCCTCGTCGGGCGATCACGGCTCCTACGAGTGCGCGAACGTCGCCGACACCGCGAAGATCCAGCAGGGCGTCTCCAACCCGGCCAACGATCCCAACGTGACCGCGGTCGGCGGCACGAACCTGGTCACCACCGCGGTCCCGCCGAGCACGGCGACCACCCCCTACCAGTGGACCTCGAAGTACGTCAGCGAGAACGCGTACTACGACCCGTTCCAGCCCGCGGCGACCGGCTACCCCAACGACATCTGGGGCTCGGGCGGCGGCATCAGCACCTACTACTCCAAGCCCGTCTACCAGTACGTGGTCAACACGCGCAACGCCACGCAGCGCACCATTCCCGACATCGCGATGCACATGGGCGGCTGCCCGCAGGGTGCGGTCCTGCCGTGCGGCCCCGACCGCAGCGCGGACATCGTGCGCATCAACAACGCCAACTACGGCGTGATCGGCACCAGCGCCTCGGCGCCGGAGTTCGCCGGTCTGCTCGCGGTCACCGAACAGGGTCTGGGCGGCGTGCGCCTCGGCAACGCCAACATCCTGATCTACGCCGAAGCGTTCGCGTTCGGCAACAGCGTGTACCGCCACCCGCCGGGTAACAACGGCTACCCGACCCACAACGACTACGACTACGTGCTCGGCAACGGTACGCCCAAGGCGACCAACTTCATGCTCCACCCGGGCATCGCGCAGGCCGGCGACCCGGCCACCGCCACGAACCCCTAAGGGCTCGTCGCGCAGCGAACGAAAGGGCCGCGGAGAAATCCGCGGCCCTTTCGTTTCGTGCCGCCCCGCCGGGTGCGGCGGGAGCGATCGCTTCGCTCGGGCGCTGCCGGCTAGGCGCTGCGGGCGCGGCGCTGGCGGCCGGCGGGCTCGTCGTCGTCCCCGGCGACCGGCATCGTGCCCAGGACTGCGGCGACGATCGCGCTGCGCTTGGTGACGCCGATCTTGAGCCCGATGTTCTTGATGTGCTGCAGCACGGTGGTCGGCTCGATGCCCAGCTCCGCCGCGATCGCGACGGTGGGATGGCCGTGCAGCATGCGGTCCAGCACCGCGCTCTCGCGAACCGAGAGGTGGTAGCACTGGACGGCCGTCCGGACCAGGTCGCGAGCTTGGTAGGCCTCGAGGAACAGCGCGTAGCAGCTGCCGTCCTCGGCCAGCCGGATCATCCGCAGGGCGAGGTCGGGCCGGACCAGCGCGACGTCGGTGCTGCGGCGCTGCAGCAGCCCGCGCATGAGCCGGATGGCGGCCAGCGCGACGTCCCCCGGGAGCTCGCCGCGGTGGCCGGGCATCACGACGTCGACGTGCTGGTGGAGCACCGTCATGTTCGCATCGACGATGAAGAACTGCGGCCCCTCGCGCGCGCGGGCGATCTCGAGCAGCGAGGCCGCCGGAGACCGATCTTCTTCGCTTTTCACCCGCTGCTCGGTACGCACGTATACTCTCCCCAGGGACGGAAGACTCGGTGACGAGGGAAAGCCGGCTCTATAAAAAGCGGCTAACGTCCCGTACTTGCCCGCATCGCTCCGCCTCCCTAGGCCACAGAGGCATTCTTAACTGGGCCCTTACGCCAGGCCCGGAGGTGTACGGCCGGCGCCCCACGAGCAATGTGGGCTGCCGGAAGTCATCCAGACAGCGAAAATGCCAAGGCATCGCGGGCGGCCTACGAGGCCGGCGATGCGGGCATCGCGGTACCGTCCGCCGCCGCGGCGACGGCAGGGAGCTCGTCGTGTTCGTTCGACGCCTGGTATCCCGCGTCGGCGAAGCCGGCTCGCTAGCGCGCCGGCTCCGCCGCGATCAGGTCAGGCGGCCCAGCGGTCCGCGAGGGCGGCGACGACGGGCAGGCGCAGGGCCTGGCCCGAGAAGGCTTTGATCGTCGTCATCAGCCAGGCCACGAAGATCACGATGCCCAGCGCGAGCTGAACGAGCAGAACGATCGGGATCAGCACCAGCCGCAGCCCCGGAATCATGCCGACGATGCCCAGCACGATGTTGATCGCGATCAAGAACGCGATCCAGACCGCCCACAGCACGATCGACTGAACGGCCACGAAGCGGACCCACTGCTGGACCGGCTTGCCGAGAAGGATCACGATGCCGCCGACGATGCCGAAGAACGAGGCCAACCCGGCCGCGACGTTGGGCGCCAGCCCGAAGGCCGACTGCGTAGAGTCCTGCTGGATCACATGAACCTCCGACGGTGTAGTGCTTGCTGGAGTAGCCTACCACGACGGAGCCGACTGGGATAAATCCATACAAAGCGCTTACGCTACGGCGTACCATGCATCGAAATCGATCGTGCGATGTAATGGCGCGTCGGACGACTACGTTCGGCTGGCTACGTTTTACGCTGCGCGGCTTTTGGGGTGACGCACGTTCCGCGCGCGCGTACCACCAGCACCGGTTCGACGAGCACGTCGGCGGCCGATGGGCCGACCTCGGCGCGCGCGGTGATGACCTTGTGCGCTTCGAATTCCATCGTGCGCGAGGTGGTGCCGAGCTTGGTGATGCGGCCGCGCGCTTCGATGTAGTCGCCGGCATGGACCGGCGCTTTGAATTCCACCAAGTCGTAGGCGACGAACAAGCCTTCGTCGCCGTCGAGGCGGATCAGCAGCTCCGTCGCGACGTCGCCGAACAGCCCCAGCACGCGCGCCCCGTCGACCAGATTGCCGCCGTAGTGCGCGTCGTGCGCGCTCATCCGCAGGCGGATCAGCACCTCGCCTACGCCGCGGTCTTCGCTTGTTGCCACAGGTCTTCCAATTCGTCGAGCGTCATGTCGTTGAGCTTGCGGCCCTTGGCGACCGCGAAGGCTTCCATGTAGCGGAAGCGCTTGTCGAACTTCGCGTTGGCGTCGCGCATCGCGCCCTCGGCGTCGATCCCGAGCCGGCGGGCCAAGTTGACCACCGTGAACAGCACGTCGCCCAGTTCCTCACGGACGTGCGGGTCCTCGGGCCTGAGGTCGCCGGCTTGGATGCGGGCCTCGGCCAGCTCGCGCAGTTCTTCCGACAGCTTCTCGGTGATGTCGCGCGCGTCGACCCAGTCGAAGCCGACCCGGGCCGCTTTCTCCTGCATCTTCTGGCCGCGCTGGAGCGCCGCCATGTGGGCCGGGATGCCGTCGAGCTTGGAGCTGCGCGCTTGACCGGTGGCCTCTTGCGCCTTGAGCTGCTCCCAGTTCGCCCAGACCTGCTCCACGTCGTGGACCGCGACGTCGCCGAAGACGTGCGGGTGGCGGCGGATCATCTTGTTCGAGAGCCCGTCGATCACGTCGGCGACCGAGAACTTGCCGCGCTCGGTGGCGAGCTGGGCGTGGAAGACGATCTGGAACAGCAGGTCGCCCAGCTCTTCGCACAGCTCGCCGTCGCTGCCGTGCTCGATCGCGTCGACCACCTCGTACGCCTCCTCGATCAGGTAGCGCACCAGCGACGCGTGGGTCTGCTCGCGGTCCCAGGGACAGGAGCGGCGCAGGCGGGCCATGATCTCGACCAGGTCGTCCCAGGTGTGGTGGGTCGAGCCGGGCGGCAGCGGCACGAGCGGCATCGTGATCGAGGCCGAGAGGGTTGCGCGCGGCATGCCGGGGATGATCTCGGCCGCCACCCCGCGCCGCTCGAGCGCGCGCAGCAGCACCGGCAGGCCCAGGAAGTCCGAGAGCGGGTTGCCGAGCACCCCCAGCCCGAGGTCCTGGTGGTCGATGCGCGCGACGAAGGTGTCGATCACCTCGCTCGAGCCGCGCAGGAAGAGGCCCTGGTCGTCGATCAGGCTGCGCTCGATCGTGACCCCGTCGCTCTCGAGGAACCGCACCAGCTCGGGCGGGGCCAGCACGGTCGCGGCGCGGCCGACCGCGCGCAGCGACTCGCGGCTGCCGAGGGTGAGGAGGCCGGGGTCGCCCGGGCCCAGGCCGACGATGCGGATCACGATGCCCGAGAAC
>CAXTNU010000088.1:0-10365 GCA_964245595.1 uncultured bacterium
GCCGCGCACCGCGCCCGCTCGCCGTCGCGGCACCGACCGCACGTCAGCGGCCGGGCCGGCCCTCAGCGGGCGATGAAGAACAGCCCGCCGATCCCCGCGACGTAGAGCACGAGCACGAGGATCGAGTCGATGCCCGCGCCCAGAAGCATCTTCTGCGAGCGCAGGATCACGCCGACGCAGTAGACCGCCGTCAGCAGCGCGCCCAGCGCCGTCAGGTACAGGTCGGGCCCTTGCGCGTCGGGCAGCAGCGGCTGGCCGCTGAGCAGCGTGCCGAACAAGAACAGCACCGGGAGGAACGCGTTGCCGGCGATGATGTCGCTCATGGCGAGCTCGTAGCGCCCGGCGCGCACCGCGTACAAGCCGGTGGTGAGCTCGGGCAGGGCGGTCACCGCGGCCAGGACCGTGGCGCCGAACAGCACGCCCTGGATGTGGAAGCGCGTCGAGAGCGCGTCGCTGGAGAACGCCAGCACGACGCCCGCGCCCAGCGTCGCAAGCGCCGCGAGCGCGAACAGCGCGACGACCTGCCGGAACGGCCGCTTGTGCGGCTTGACGAACGGCGACGCTTCAGCGATCTCCTCGCGCGCGGTGCGCCAGCCTTGGTCGCCCTCGTGATGGCGGATCAGGAACAGGCTCCCGATCCAGGCCAGCAGGATCAGGATCTCGGCCGGCGTCGTGCGCGCGATGACCAGCTCGCGCGGGGAGAGCGCGCCCAGGATGCACAGCATCAGGATCGCGATCAGCACCAGCCCTTCGAGCGCGATCGTCAGCGACGGCACCAGCGACGAGAGCGGCGTCTTCGAGCGCAGCCCGGGTCCGTCGAGCAGCACCAGCACGACGGTCTGGATCGCGATCCCGCCCAGGATGTTGCCGACCGCCAGGCCCAGGCTGTGCGTGTACGCGCCGCCGGCGATGATCGCGACCTCGGGCAAGTTCGTCGCGACCGCCAGGAAGACGGCGCCGCCCAGGCCCTCGCCCCAGCCGAAGTGCGCGTCGATCGCGTCGGTGGTGGACGCCAGGATGCCGCCGGCCCACCAGATCAGGCCGCCGGCGGCGGCGAAGAGCACGAGCAGGAGCGGGAGGGAGAGCGAAGCCACGCCGTCTCTATGCCCAAGCGGCGCAAGCGCAAGACGCGCGCGAGCCGAAGCGGCGCTCGCTCGTGTGCGGTACGATCTTAACGGCGAGTTGACTCGCTCCGACAGGGCGGGGGGCGGATTCTCTGAACGAGCGGACGTTGTGTTCAGCTCGATGGTATCGGTGACGCGCGCTCGCGGTTACCACAAGCGCAGCGTCCCTTGCGCGTTCGGGCTGGCGGTGCTGCTCGCCGCGTGCGGCGGCGGCGGTGCGACGTTGCCCGTTCTTACGCCTAGCCCGGGCCCGGCGGCCTGTGCCTCCGCGAGCTGCGCGACGACGACCGCGGCGCTCGTCTCGAACTCGAGCGCGGCGCAGACCGTCGCGCTGCCGAGCTTGGCCGGTTTCGGAGGCACGGTCGTGTTCCCGGCCGGAACGCAAGCGCCGGGCGGCGCGTCGCTGCAGCTCACGCTCGAGACCGCGCCGGCCGACGTCGCCGCGCTGCAGTCCGCGCTGCGCCGGCCCGCCGCGGTCGGCACGACGAACGCGCAGCTCTACGTCGTGCTGCGCCCGGCGCAGACGATCACGCTGCCCGCGTTTCCCACCTTCTCGTTCGACCTGCCGGCCGCGGCGGCGAGCGCCGCTCTCGACGAGTACGTCGCGTTCTACGACGGCGCGCAGGGCGGGTACCGGGCGCTCTACGGCCCGGCCCGCGCGGTCGGCGGCGTGGTGACGTTCACCGGCTCGTCCGCGCCGCTGGTGCTGGCCGCCGGGCAGACGTACGCGTTCGCGCTCTACGGCCTGCCCACGACCGGCGATCCGGTCGCCGCGCCGGCCACGGTGGCCTTCGTCACGCCGGGCCAGACCCAAACCGTGACGGTGTCCGAGCCGAATTACGCCGGCACGTTCAGCGCGCGCTCCAGCGACCCGGCGATCGTCACCGTCACGCCGGCGGCCGGAACCTCGTTCACCCTCACCGCGGGCGCGACCGCGGGCGCGACGACCGTCGTCGTGACCGACGCGGCCGGCCGCGCGACGCCGATCGCGGTCGGCCTCACCGTCACCTCCGGCGCGATCCACTGATCCCTCCTCTCTCCAGAAAGAACCGCTTGCGTCACTCCATCATCGCGGCCGCCGGCGCGGCCTTGCTCCTTGCCGCCTGCGGCGGCGGCGGCTCCGGCACCGTTCCCGCCACCTCGACCGCACCCGGCGCGAAGGCGCCGGCCCAGCCGCAAGCGGTGAAGATCGCGCTCTACATTCCGAACCTGACCACGACGGCGCCGAGCTCCAGCCGGCGCCGGCTCAACGTGTCGGGCGCGACGATGAGCGTCTTAGTCAAGGTCACCGGCCCGACCGGTGCCGACCTCGGCTCGTCGACCACCGACGTCTCGCCCGGTTCGGCCGCCTGCGGCGGAACGTCGGGCGCGCGCACCTGCACCTTCTACGTCCCCGCCGCGGCGACGGCGAGCGGTCAGGTCGACACGTTCACCTTCCTGACCTACGACGCGACGCCGGTGAACGGCGCGGTCGCCGCATCGGCGCAATTGCTCTCGCTCGGCTCGGTCAGCCAGGCCATCGTCGCCAACCAGAACAACGTCCTCAACGCCGCGTTGGCGGGCTTCGCCAAGACGCTGCGCTTCACGCCGGTCGGTACGACCGATTCCACCGACCAGGCGGCGTTCATCGACGTGCTCGCCGACGGCCAGACGCACACCGCGTCCTACGACCTCTCGCTGATCGATTACGCCGGGCGCACGATCGTGGTGAGCGGCGGCGACCCGTCGAACCCGGCCAACGCGACCTCGCCCTTCACCCCGACCATCACCTATACGGCCGAGTCGAACTACACCGGCTCGCCGGTCGCGCCGCCCGGCCACACCACCTTCGTCACGACGCCCACCGACCTGACCCAGCCCGTCACCGTCAGCTACGACGGCGGCGGCACGCTGACCGACGCGCCCGACGGCGGCGCCTACCGCTCGGCCAACAACATCCAGATCAACTACCCCTACAACACCCCGGGCCTGGGCAACGGCCAGTACACCGCCTTCAACTCCTACGTCGACGTCGGCGTGCTGTTCGTCGGCGTGACCGCGAACCCGGCAGCGATCGGCACGACCGGCTTCAGCGCGACGACCGGCTACGCCACCGGGGCGGCGACCTCGGCGACGTTCACCGCGCCGGGCCAGTCGCTCACCATCGGCTACGGCACCAACGGCCCGGTCATTATCACCTCGACCTGCGACGGCGTCTCTGCGCTGGGCTCGCCCGCGTACTCGGGCCAGCAGGGCGCGAACGGCTCGCTCACCCTCACCACCACGGGCGCGCCGGGCGCGGGCCTGCCCTGCACGATCAAGTTCGCGAACTTCCCCGGCGTCAGCACCACGCTGACGGTGAACTACACCACCACCAGCTCGACCATCACGATCCCGGCCAAGCGCCGCACGATCCCGGCGTAGCGCCGCACGAGCGCGCTCGCGGCGCCACGGCGCCGCGGGCGGCTCAGCTTCAGCGCCCGGTGGCGTGAGATACGAGCAGCGGCGCGCTATGGCGACACGAGCGCGCTCCACGATGCCGACGCATTGCGGTGCGCGCGCAGGCCCGCGAGCGAGGTGGGCGCGAGCGCGCACTCGCTCACCGCGCCCGCGCGCCCGCGGTAGAAGGCCGCGGCGCGCAGGCGCACCGGCGCGGCACGGAGCGCGACCGTGAACGGCCCGTGGTACGCGGGCGAGGTCGTGGACGGCGTGCTGCCGTCGGTGGTGTAGCGGATCACCGCGCCGCTCAGCGGCACGCTCAGGCGCACCGTCAGCGCGGGCGCGCTGGTCCACGCGGTGACCGCCTGCACATGGCCGGGAACGGCTTCGAAGCGCGCCGGGCCGCCGGATAGCGCGAACGCCGGGTTGGGGATGCGGAACGGGTAGCCGTGCGCGTCGAGCCAGGCGAGTTGCGCCGGCAAGCGGGTGAGAAACGAGTCCCAGCTCTTGCGCTCGCGCGGCGTCCAGAGCACTTCCGCCAGCGCGAGCTCGCGCGGGAGCGCCATGGAGAACAGATGCTCCGGCGTCGCGATGTGCTCGGTCCAGAGGTTGGCCTGCGCGCCGAGCACGTGCGCGGACTCGCGCGCCTTCAAGCCGCCGGGCGTCACGACGTAGTCGTAGACCTGCTCGAGGGTCGACATGTGCGCGCTGGCACGCGGCTCCTGCGCCGGGTCACCCTGCGCGGCGTCGAAGTACAGCGCCCCGGAGGCGACCACGACGTCGTTGCCGTGGCGCGCCGCCTCGGCCGCGCGTTCGCGCGAGGTCCAGACCATCACAACCGCGCGCGGCGAAAGCCGCGGCGTGAGGATCTCGTCCCAGCCGACTAGCCGCCGCCCGCGCGCGCGCAGGTAGCGTTCGAGGTCGCTGGTGAAGCGCGGTTGCTGCGCGCGGGTGGGCGCCGGAACCTCGTCGCCGCCCGCGTGCACGTACGGCGAGGGGAAGAGCGCCGCCGCCTCGCCCAGCACGCCGCGCGCGAAGGCCAGGCCGGCGCCGGTCGTGCAGAGCGTATCGTGACCGCAGGACAGGTTCGGGTAGGCGCGCAGCACGGCGCCGGCGTGCGCGGGCAGGTCGATCTCGGGCACCACCGTGACGTAGCGCCGCGCCGCGTAGGCGACCACCTCGCGCACGGCGGCCTCGGAGTAGCTCTCGCCCGCGGCGCCGAGCGCGGGGTAGCGCCGGCTGCGCAGGCGCCAGGCCTGGTCGTCGGTCAGGTGCCAGTGGAACGTGTTGAGCTTGTAGCGCGCGGCCAAGTCGATGAACCGCTCGACCACCAGTACGGGAAAGAAATGCCGCGCGGCGTCGAGGTGGATGCCGCGCCAGCGGTACGCCGGCCAGTCGGTGACCCTCACGGCTTGCGAGGTGTACCCGTGTGCGGAACGGGACGAAAGCTGTTCGAGCGTCCGCAACGCATAGAACAAGCCGTGCTCGGTATTGGCTCGCATGGTGACACCGTGCGGGTCGACGTGTAAGTCGTACCCTTCGTCGCCCAAGCGCGCATCGGGCCCGCCCGCCACCTCCAGCGTGACGTCCGCCGCCGCCGCGTCGGCTCGACCCGGTGCCAGCACCGTCACGCCGACGCCGTTGGCCGCGAGAACGCCGCGCAGGTCACGGACGACGATGGGCGCGGCAAGACCGCTCAGCACGATGCGCGCCCGCGGCGGCCAGACATAGAACCCGGGTTCGACCCGAGCGTAGCGCGGACGCGGAACGACGGGCACGGCGGCCGCCGGAGCGGCGGCCGCCGCAATCGGAAGCACGCGCTCCGGAGCATCGGCGTGCGAGCTCGTGCAGCCGGCGAGCAGCGCCCCGGCGAGCGCCGCCGAAACGCCGAGCACGCCTGCCCGCAGTACCGCCCCCATGCGGGCGTATTATCCAAGCCGCCGTGAAGCCGCCTGCCCCGGCGGCCGTTCGCGGGTCTGTGGCGCCCACTACGGACGAGGGTCCCTATGCTATCGAGGATGGACCTGTTATTCTCGCGGCATGAGCGATCAACCGCCGGTGGCGTTCCCGTTCTCCAACTTCAACATCTTCCCGATGACCGATTGGGAGCGGTTCTTCAACCCGCAGTTCTTCATCACGGTCAACGGCGACGACACCCACGTGGAGAACCAGGTCCTGCGCTCCGCGGGGAGCTACGGCAAGCAGATCGGCCGGATGATGGCCGTGGTCAACATCCTGCTCGAGCACGTGCCCTTGGAGAACCTGTCGGAGCAGGACCGCGCCGACGTCGCGAAGTTCCGCGCCACCTCGATCGCGGTGGACGACGTCGTCAGCAGCGCGAAAGGCCGCCCGCGGCGCGACTTCCCACCGGTCGACATCGAAGCCGCGCTGGGCGCGCTGAGCGCGCTCAAACAGACCGACCCGGCGGCGTACCAGCGACTGGCTGCCAAGTTCGCCGACGTGCTGCGAGAAGCCCCGCCGCACGAAGCGCCGCCGCACGAAGCGCCGCCTACTACGTAGTCGACCAGGACGCGTCGCGCCGTTCCTTTACCCGTATCACGATGCTGCGCCCCGGGGCGCAGCCAGCACGATCATCTTAGTCGCGACGAGGCATTTAGATGCGCGCGTGGCGGCGATTATTTGCACGAACGCGAAACGGATCGACTCAATAGAATTCCTAATCGCGCGATGGTACGCTTGTTGGCGCGCATCTTAGTACGACGGCGCTCTTTTAGTAAACGCATAGCGATATAACAGCGCCATCTCGGTTGCCTGAGGATTGTTGACGTCCATGCGCGACGGCAATCTACGGCGAACCGAGTTCGAGGAGCGACCGCAGACAACGCTAAGACCGGCAAAAGCGTCCCCACGCGACATTTGAACCTTGGTCGAACCGGCGCGGATCGTAGGCAAAATAACAAGCCAGGCGCCGGTGGTCCGATCCGGTGGGTTTGGGGCCGTAGGATGCGGTCTCGCGGGCGGCGGCGGATGCTGGCGCCGCCGGCCTAATGAAGCCATGCGCCGCCTCGCGCACGCTTACGCTGCCCGCACGAGCCTCTGCCAGTTCGCCGCCTACAAGCTTCTGCGCCGGGTCGCTCTTCGGCCGTTCAGGCGCTACGATGGAGCCGCCCACCTTCTACTGCGGTGGATTATCCTAAAGGAGGCTCCTTCACAATGACGACCGTTCTCGTTCTGCTGCTCACGCTGCTCGCTCCGACTGCCCCGTTCGGCGTAAGCGGGCTCGCGGATAGTCCAAGTAACATCAGCGGCGGTTCCCCGACCGTAGCTCCCGTGAATCCAGCCAACATCAGTGGAGGTTATCCCACGTAGCCATTCGAGTTTGAGCGCCAGGATAGACGGCAGCAGCCGTCGATGATCCGGGGATACGTAGAGCGCGGCGGGTGACGGCCGCCGTGCTCGCACTTTCCTAAGTGGGTGTGCCGGATGAGAAACGACGGTAGTGGTCTCCCTCGGATAGGCGTTCCGTGCTCCGGCGTGTCGCTTGCAGCAGCCATCCGTCGAGCGCGTGAGGCATGGTCCGCGAGTGACTTCGAGGGCACGCTGGAAAACCTTGACGCGATTGGCGACGCGGATCCGCACGGTGAGCTACGTGACGAAGCCATCTGCTTGCGCGCCCGCGCACTCTATCGCCTACGTAGGCACAAGGACGTTGTTGTCCTGCTCGGGCCCATTCTCGACACGCTTTCCAGCTGCGATGCAAGGTGCACGGCCCGGATGCTGCACGGGGTCGCATTAGCGCGAGCCGGCGAGCCGGCTGCCGGACTTAGAGAGTTGACGTCGGCGAGTCGGTACGCGGTCCAAGTCGGAGCGCATCGCGCGGTCGTGGCGGAGATCGCGCATAGCCGGGCGCTGGCGTGCTATCTGCTTCGCGATTATGAAACCGCTCTGCGCTATGCGCGTCAGGCCGAACAGGCCGATGCAGACGTGATAAGTGTGCGAGCCATGCAGTTGAGGGGCTTCGTCGCGGTTGCGCGTCAAGAGTACCGTGAGGCATTGGACCTCTTCCGGCGCACTCTCCGCCGATACCGGACGTGCGATGAGCGCGACGACGACCTAGGCCTCCAGACCGTGCATCAAGTAGCCGTGTGGGAGCTGCACCTTCGGTCTGCGAAAGAGCCGGGAACGCATCGGTACCCGGAGTCGCGCCGCATCCGTGCTTGGGAGCCGACCTACGGCACGTTCTCCCTTCCTCAGATGCTCACGCAGGCCATGGACGGCTGGCAGTTCGCACTCGACGGGGACGCGGCGGAAGCGTCGCAGTTGCTTCGCCGCAGTGCGCAGTTGGCGCCGAGCATGGCTTGGAAGATGTGGGCACTGGCTCAGCAAGCCGCGCTTGCTAATGAGTTCGGTGAACGGCACCACGCCTCCGGTCTGCTTACCGAGGCGCTCGAGATGTTGCCCAAGGTGCCGTGGCACGAGACGGTCGGTGAGGAGCGTGTGGCACTGCTGCTGCTGGCCGAAGTCGCTGCTGCCGTTGCGCCCGCGTTCACCGCCGACTTACTCGGACGATATGACGCCCTGCCGACGATGGATCCGAACGAGGTGTTGGCGACCGACCCGCGCATGGTTTGCCTGGACCGCCACATACGCGGCGTTGCTGCCCGCGCTGCTGGAGACCTTGCCGCTGCGGCGGCGCTGCTAACGGATGCCGTTCGCGGCTGGCGGGCAACCGGATGCCGCTGGCGAACGGCGATGGCCTTGATCGAACTAGACGCTGCCACCGTAGGCGCAGAACTGCCCCCGAGCGTCACCAACCCAAGAGTTGAACGCGACCGTTTCTATTCTCGACGCTGCGGCGAAGATCGTATGTGACAATTTTCCACGCTCGTTTGTGGCGCGCCGCCTCGGGGGCTGGCTCGCCGTCTTGGTCGACCCGATCGCTGCCGTGCTGCCGCCGCACAAACGAGAAGTCCTGCGCTTCGTGTTGGCGGGCTTTGAAAACGCGGTCATCGCTGATCGGCTAGGCATCACATACAGCAGCGTGAAGACTTATGTCCGAGACATTCACCGTGCCTTTGGGACGCACTCGGATCGCGAACTGTTCGCGGAGTGCGCGCGGCGTGGAATCGGAGGACCGGCCGTCGTGCAGTGGTCGGATGATTTCGCAAGCTAGGCGACCGCCGCAACCAGCCTGAGAACGAGCCAGAAACGGCTGCTGAAGCGTTCTCGTATGCTTCGTGCGTGTCGTCCTGCGAAAGGACCGGCACTTGCCAACAACGTCAGACGTCCACTCAAGGGGACTATGCGGTCCGCGCGGACGATGCTACATTCCTGGTGCGGCGGACGCAAGTCGAGCCGCCCCGCCGACCGTCCTTGCGAGCCACGCTCGCCTACACCCGGGGACGGTCGGCGGTCGATTTCTCATGTCGCTGTGCCGCCACGGAGGTCGACAACGTGTTCGCCCGCGCGGATTGAGCATCAACCCACGCAAACTGAATCGACGTAAGGTTAGGACCCTGTTGCTGCATCCCGGCCAGCCGGATCAATCGGCGACCATCGCCCCCGATCTCCCTGCGGTGAAGCGCATCCTGCTACTACTCGACAGCGCTTTTCCGCCGGTCGAGGACCTGCTCTTCTACGCAATGCGGCCCCGTGCAGCCGGCGAGCAGCATGCTCGCAGCCACGACCGCGTGGGCCGCTCAAACGCCGCCGCCACCGCACGCAGTACCGCCTCCATGCCGTCAGCATTGTTCAAAGAGGCCGCGAAGCCGCCCCGCCTCGGCGCCCTGGTCGCGCCAGCGAGCCGTCAGCCGTCACCGCCTCGCAAGCCACTCACGCGGAAAGGCCTTTCGAAGAGGCGTCTCGCCGTGCGACCGTGCGCGCCGCCAGGGCGAGGATCACCGCGGTCACGGCGAGCGCCGCGGCGAGCGCGAACGCCGCCGGCGCCCGGGCACCATCGTAGAAGTCGGCGATCTGAAGCGGGACCGTTTGGGTGAGGCCGCGCACGTTGCCCGACACGACGGTGACCGCTCCGAACTCGCCCAGAGCGCGCGCGTTGCAGATCAGCAGCCCGTTGAGGAACGACGCGCGCGCCAGCGGGAACGTGATGCGCGCGAACGTCTGCCACGCGCTCGCGCCCAGCCCGAGCGCCGCCTCCTCGAGGACGCGGCCTTGGGCGGTCATCTGCGCGATCACCGCTCGCGCGACGTACGGGAAGGTCACCAGCGTCGTGGCGACCGCGACCCCCGCCGGCGCGAAGGCCACCCGCAGGCCGTGCGCCGCGAGCCACGCGCCGGCCGGTGTCCGCTGGCCGAGCGCCGCGAGCACGGCCAGCCCGATGATGACCGGCGAGACGGTCAGCGGCGCGTCGATGACGGTGACCAGGAGCGCCTTGCCCGGAAAGCGGTATTTCGCGATGGTCCACCCCGCGAGCAGCCCGAACGCCGCGTTGGCCGTGACCGCGACCAGCGCCGCCGCGAGGCTCAGTCTCACCGCATCGCGCACGGCGGGATCCCGCAGCGCCGCCAGCAGCGCGCCGCCCCCGGCGGAGAACGCGCCCGCGAAGACGGCGAGCACCGGCACGACGATCAGGATGCCCAGCAGCAGGGCGAGGGGCACGACCGGGGCGAGCGCGCGGACACCGCGCCCGCGTTCACGCACCCGCGTGCACCCGCACCAGGCGGCGCTGCAGCGCGTTGATGGCCAGGATCAGCGCGAGGGCCGCGGCGAGCATCACCGTCGCGATCCCGGCCGCGCCGGCCTGGTCGTATTCCTCGAGGTGCGTGAGCACCAGCAGCGGCACGATCTCGGTCCGGCCCGGGAAATTTCCCGCGATGAAGACGACCGAGCCGTACTCTCCGAG
>CAXTNU010000088.1:10375-12013 GCA_964245595.1 uncultured bacterium
ACCCAGATCGAGAGGTCATCGCGCGCGGTCGCCAACCCGGTCGCGATCGCGGGCAGCGCCAGCGGGAGCGTCACGCGCGCCAGGACGGCGAACGGCGAGGCGCCCAGGCCCCGCGCCGCGTCGCCGAGGTCGCGCGGAAGGTCGGCCAGCACCGGCTGCACCGTGCGCACCACGAACGGCAGGCCGACGAACGCGAGCGCCAGCACGATCCCCAGCGGCGTGTACGCGACGCGGATTCCGCGCGCGAGCAGCGGTGCGCCGATCCAGCCGTGGGGACCGTACAGCGTGGCGAGCGTGATGCCCGTGACGGCCGTCGGCAGCGCGAACGGCATGTCGACGATCGCGTCCAGCAGCGCGCGCCCGGGGAAGGTGCGCGTGGTGAGCACCCACGCGGCCCACGTGCCGAGCACCACGTCCACCAGCGAGGCGAGCGCGGACGCGCCGAACGTCAGCCCGAACGCCGCCAGCGTCCGCGGCGCCCCGAGCAGCGCCGCCAGCCGGGCGGGCTGCAAGCCGTGCGCCTCCCACACCACGCAAGCCAGCGGAACGACCACGACGAGCGCGACGAGCGCCGAGGTGGCGGCGAGCGCGAGCGGGCGCCCCGGGATCGCGTCGCGGATCATTTTCCGTAGACCTGGTCGTACACGCCGCCGTCGGCGAAGAAGCGGGCTTGCGCCGCCTGCCAGCCGCCGAAGTTCGCGATCGTGACGAGATCGCTGCGCGCGAAACGCGTGCCGCAGGTGCCCAGCGCGGCGGCGAGCCGGGGGCGAAAGCCCGCGCGGCACGCGAGCCGCTGCGCTTCGGGCGAATAGAGGTACTGGAGGTACGCCCGCGCGAGCGCTTCGGTACCGTGCTTGCGCGCGTTGCCGTCCACCACCGCCACCGGGGGCTCGGCCAGAATGCTCACCGACGGCACGACGATCTCGTAGCCGGCATTCGGCGAGGTGCGCTGCAGGAAGAACGCCTCGTTTTCCCAGGCCACGAGCACGTCGCCGATCTGGCGCTCGGAAAACGAGATCGTCGAACC
Organism: uncultured bacterium; assembly: GCA_964245595.1. GTDB lineage: Bacteria > Vulcanimicrobiota > Vulcanimicrobiia > Vulcanimicrobiales > Vulcanimicrobiaceae > Vulcanimicrobium. The sequence continues at coordinate 11,403 of CAXTNU010000088.1, forward strand.
GCGCGCTCCCGTGTCGAGGACCGCGGCGTTGCGGTAGATCTGCCCGACCAGCGCGCGCGCCTTCGCGTCGTCGTCGTGGTTGTGCTTGAGCCCGTACGCATAGGCCGCGAGGAAGTTCCAGCGGGCGCCGCCGCTCGTCTTGGGGTTGGGCGTGACGACCGAGACGCCCGGGCGCGCGACGTCGCTCCAGTCGTGGATCCGCTTAGGGTTGCCCTTGCGGACCACCAGCACGATGGTCGAGGTGTAGGGAGCGCTCGAAGCCGGCAGCCGGCGCTGCCAGTCCGCCGCCAGCAGGCCGGTCTTCTGCGCGATCGCATCGATGTCGTAGGCGAGCGCCAGCGTGACGACGTCCGCTTCGAGCCCCTCGATCACCGCGCGCGCCTGCGCACCCGATCCGCCGTGGGACTGGCGCACCGCGACGTCCTGGCCGGTCTTGCGCTTCCACTGCGCCGAAAACAGCGTGTCGTACGCGGCGTAGAACTCGCGCGTCGGATCGTAGGAGACGTTGAGGATCGACCCGGGCTCGGCGCCGCGCACCATCGACGGGAGCGAGCCGAGCAGCAACAGCAGCGCGAGCAGGGCGGCGGCCGCGCGCGTCATGCCGCTCCCTC
>CAXTNU010000089.1:0-2483 GCA_964245595.1 uncultured bacterium
CGCGCACACCGCGCAGGTCGACGTGCGCGACTACGCCGCGGTCGAGCGCGCGCGCGACGCGACCCTCGCGGCGCTGGGCCGGCTCGACATCCTGGTCACCAGCGCCGGCATCACCGGACCGAACGTGCCGGTCGCCGAGTATCCGCTCGACGACTGGCGCGCCGTCATCGACGTGAACCTCACCGGCACGTTCACGTGCATGCGCGCCGTGGTGGAGCCCATGCGCGCGGCGGGCTACGGCCGCATCGTCGCCATCGCCTCGGTCGCGGGCAAGGAAGGCAATCCCAACGCCGCGGCCTACAGCGCGTCCAAAGCGGGCGTGATCGCGCTGACCAAGTCGCTGGGCAAGGAACTCGCGACCAGCGGCGTGCTGGTCAACTGCGTCACCCCGGCGGCGGTCGAGACGCCGCTCTTCGCGCAGATGACCCAAGCGCACATCGACTACATGAAGTCGCGCATCCCGATGAACCGCTTCGGGCGGGTCGAGGAGATCGCGGCGCTCGTCGCCTGGCTGTGCAGCGAGGAGTGCTCGTTCTCGACCGGCGCCGTGTTCGATCTCTCCGGCGGGCGCTCGACCTACTGAGCTCACCGCGCGGCCGCCGCGCGGTAGAATGCGATCGTGGCGCGCGTGCCCTCGGCCAGCGAGGTGCGCTGCACGCTCGGGAACACCGCGTGCAGCGGCGCCTCGTCGACTTGCGCGGCGAACATCAGGGCCGCGCCCTCGGCGCGCACGTCCGCCTCCGGCACCTCGGTCCGGATCGCGGCGAGCACCTCGTCCATGTCGGCGAGCTGGCCTTGCAGGCTGAAGACGTGCGCGCCGTCCGGCGTCTCGGTCGCGGCGCGAGCGAAGATCGCGGCCACGTCGGCGGCGTAGTCCATTCCGGTCCGGCCGGTGAAGCGGATCGTGTACGGACGCCCTTCCGCGGCGGCGCGCATGGCCAGCGTCGGGTCCGCCGTCACGCCCAGCTCGCGCCCCGGGCCGTAGGCGGTCGACGGGCGCAGCCCGACGCTGCGCACGCCGGCGTCGTGCCAGTACGCTCGCGCGGTACCCTCGTTGCACAGCTTGTAGGCGCCGTAGTGGGTGCTCGGCTCGGGGTGGATGCCGTCTTCGGGCCCGAACACGGCTGCGCTCGAGGCGTAGGCGATGCCGCGCACGCCGGCCCGCTTCGCCGCTTCGAAGACGTGCAGCATACCGAGCACGTTGACGCGCGCGCCCAGCAGCGGGTCCTTGCGCGCGGTCGGGATCAGCACCGCGGCCAGGTGCACGATCGCCTCGCAGCCCTCGGCCGCCGCGTTCACCGCCGCCTGGTCGGCGATGTCGCCTTGGCGCAGCTTCACCCGCCCGGCGGGCTGCGGGCCGACGATCGCGTCGAACAGCGCGCGCTTGCAGTGCAGGTCGAAGACGCGCACGTCGTGCCCGCCCGCGAGCAGCGCGCGCGCCGTCCAGGCGCCGATGAAGCCCAGCCCGCCGGTGATCAGGACCCGCATCGGGAGAACCGCGCGCCGAGCGAAGTCATGGCGCCTCCGTGAGCGCGTTGACGTCGCGCTCGGTGTGGGCCAGGTGGGTGTGCATGGCGCGCCGCGCGCCCGTCGCGTCGTGCCGCGCGACCGCGGCCGCGATCGCCTGGTGCTCGGCCAGCGCGCGGTCGAGCACGCCGGGAATCGCATCGGTCAGCGCCTGGGAATAGGAGAGCAGCGCGTGCATGGGCTGCGCCATGCGCTCGAGGACGCGGTTGCGCGCCGCCCGCACCAGGGTCAGGTGGAAAGCCGAGTCGGCAACGACGAACGCCGGCGGGTCGGCCAGCGCGGTGCGCATGGCCGTCAGGGCGGCGCCCAGGGCAGCCCGGTCCGCGTCATCCGCTCGCTCGGCGGCGAGCGCGGCGACCTCGCACTCGACGATCTTGCGCGCCTCGAGCAAGTCGCGCAGCACCGCCGCGCCGGCCCCGTGGCCGCGCAACTCGGCCAGCACCGCCGGGTCGAGCACGTCCCAGCGCTCGGGCGCCGTGACCCGCGTCCCCGACCCGTGCCGGACCTCGATCAAGCCCTTGGCGCCCAGGACCCGCAGCGCTTCGCGCACCACCGCCCGCGACACCCCGAAGCGCAGGCTCATCTCCGGCTCGGACGGCAGCGTGCCTCCCGGGGCGATCGTCCCGGTCACGATCGAGCGCACCAGCGCCTCGACGACCTGGGCGTGGAGCCGGCGCGGGGTCACGATGGCATCCATCAGGCCGCAGAACTTGTCTGACGACCCGAGGATTCCTCGGGCTATCGGCGGCACCGGAAATCAGGTCTGGGAAACCAGGTCAGTCCGTTGAACCGCACCGCGATGGCACACAAGATCGGGCTGATCGGCGGGCTTGCCGTTCGAGCCGGAATCTTCTACTACGAGCAAATCGTGCAGCGTTTCGCCGCTCGCGACGGCGTGCTCCCCCGGAAGCGACACCCCCCCCCCCGCGGAACGGGGCAGCCCCCCCGGGAAACGG
>CAXTNU010000089.1:2493-11566 GCA_964245595.1 uncultured bacterium
GCCCCGTGGTTGCTCCTCGCTTTTCTCTGCCCACGCCGACGTCGATCGGGTCCTGCGCACGGTGCAAGCGGGTGACCGGGCTGCGCTCGCCGCGTACCTGACCGGCCTTGCCGACGACCTGTTCGCGGGAGGGGCCGCGTGCGTTGCGATCACCGCCATCGCTCCGCACATGAGCATCGCCGAGGTCGTGGCCGGCGCTCGCGGGCACGTCGTCAACGCGCTCGATGCCGTCGCAGGCGGCTTGGAAACGGCGGGCTTGGCCCGCGTCGCCGTGTTCGGCAACAAGATCGTGATGGATACGGAGATCTTCGGCGCCGCCGAGGGCGTGGAGGTCGTCGCACACCCGGCTGCGATCGCTGAGGAAATCCACGCGCTCTACACCGGCATCGCGCTGCACGGCAAGCGCGGCACGCGCCCGGAAGCCGAGCGGCTCGACCAGATCGCGCGCGAACTGATCGCTCACCGAGACGTCGATGCCATCGTGCTGGCCGGAACCGACTTATCGTCGTTCTACGCCGACGGCGAGCCCGAGTACCCATATCTCGACGTGGCGCGGCTCCATATCGATGCGATCGTTCGTTACGCCGGTTCGTCGACCGCTGAGGCCGGGGCTTTGAACCCGCTCGTCGGTTCCTCCGGTAAAGGGGCCGAGCAGGAGTTGTCTGACGACTCGACGATTTTCTAGCGCACTCCCATGCCGCTCTCGCTGGACGGTGCCGCCCTGCGCCTCAAGGACGACGACGACGTCGCCGTGGCCCTGCGCGTGCTCGAACCCGGCGTCGCGGTCCGCTTCCCCGACGCGGAGGTGATTCCGGCGGCGGCGATCCCCAGCGGGCACAAGATCGCCCTGCGCGCGGTGGCGGCGGGAGCGCCGATCCGCAAGTACGGCCAGGCCATCGGGCGCGCCTCGGCTCCGATCGCGCCGGGCGAGCACGTCCACGTCCACAACGTCGAGGGCATCCGCGGCCGCGGCGACCTGGCGGAAGCGAGCCCATGACCACGTTCCAGGGCTACCGGCGGCGCAACGGCACGGTCGGCGTGCGCAACCACGTCCTGGTGCTGCCCTCGGTGATGTGCGCCAACCACATCGTGGACCGGATCGGGCGCGCGCTGCCCGACGCGGTCACCGTCGGCCACCCGACCGGCTGCGCGCAAGTCGGGGCCGACGCGGAGCAGACGAAGCGCACGATGGCGGGCTTCGCCGCCAACCCCAACGTCGCGGCGGTGCTGGTCGTCGGCCTGGGCTGCGAAACCAATGAGTCCAAGGCGCTGGCGGCCGAGATCGCGGCGCGCGGGCAGCGGGTCGAGGTGCTCGGCATCCAGGAATCGGGCGGCTCGTCGGAGACCATCGCGCGCGGGACGGCGATCGTACGCGACCTGCTGCGCGAGGCGTCAGCCTGGACGCGCGCGACGTGCCCGCTCGACGCGCTGATCCTGGGCACGGAGTGCGGCGGCAGCGACGGCTTCTCGGGGATCACCGCCAACCCCGCGCTCGGCCACGCCAGCGACCGCGTCGTCGCGGCGGGCGGCACGGTGATCCTGGCCGAGCTGCCCGAGCTGGTCGGCGCGGAGCACCTGCTCGCCGCGCGCGCCAGCGCTCCGGTCGCGGCGAAGCTGTACGAGCTGATCGAGCGGGTCGAGGCGCGGGCGCGCGCCATGCACGTCGACATCCGCTACGGCAACCCGACCCAGGGCAACATGGCCGGCGGCCTGACGACGATCGAGGAGAAGTCGCTCGGCGCGGCCTACAAGGGCGGCTCGAGCGAACTGCGCGAGGTGCTCGAGTACGCCGAGCGGCCCACCGAGCGCGGCCTGGTGGTGATGGACACGCCGGGCCAGGACATCGAGCAGCTGACCGGCATGATCGCCGGCGGCGCGCAGGTCGTCGTCTTCACCACCGGGCGCGGCACGCCGACCGGCTCGCCGATCGCGCCGGTCATCAAGGTCGCCACCAACTCCGCCATGTTCGAGCACATGCGCGAGAACATGGACGTGGATGCGGGCGCGATCCTGAGCGGCACCCGCACGCTCGAACAAGTCGGAGACGAGATCTTCGGCTGGGTGCTCGACGCCGCCAACGGGCGCGCGCCCGCGGCGGAGGTGCTGGGCTTCCACGACTTCGCGATCAACCGCATCGGGCCGTCGTTCTAACGGCGCGTCCACGTCACGCTGGAGGGACGAACGTGGGTCTGAACCGGAAGAATTTTCTTGCCAGCACCGGGGCCGCGGCCGCGAGCGGCGCAATCGGCTTCCCGGCGATCGTCGGCGCCGCGCCGGCCCCGATCCGGCTGGGCTCGATCCCGTGCCTGACCGGATCGAACGCGCTGCTGGGCCAGCAGGAGCACGAGGGCGTGCAGCTCGCGCTCGACGAGATCAACCGCCGCCCGGACAAGGTCTACGGCGGCCGGCCGTTCGAGCTGGTCGAGGAGGACGCGACCAACGACAACCAGGCCGCGGTGTCGGCCCTCAACAAGCTGCTCGGCGAGAACGTCGACGCGATCGTGAACCCGGTGCTCTCGACGCAAGTGCAGGCGATGGCGCCGGTGATGAAGTCGCGCGAAATCCCCTGGATGACGGGCGGCACGGCCGTCAAGAACACGACGCTCGGGGTGGGCGGCATGTTCCGGCTGCGTGCTTCGGACGGCATCACGGCGGCCGCGATGACGAACTTCGCGGTCAAGGAGAAGCACGGCAAGAAGATCGCGATCCTGCACGCCAGCGACGCCTTCGGCACCGGCGGCGCCGACCAGATCGTGGCCAACCTCAAGAAGCTGGGCATGGACCCGGTCGCCAACGAGCAGTACCCCAAGGAAGCCAAAGACTTCACCGCCGAGATCCTCAAGATCAAGCAGTCCGGCGCCGACGCCGTGCTGATGTACATCCAGAACCCCAGCGACACGGCGATCATCCTGCAGCAGATCCGCTCGCTGGGCCTGACGATCCCGATCGTCGGCTCGCCGTCGCTGGCCAACCAGACGGCCCTGGAGATCGCCGGCAAGAACGCCAACGGCGCGTTCGCGGCGGTCGACTTCATCGTCGGCTTCAACTCCGACGTCGCGACCCACTTCATCACCTCGTACTACAACCGCTACCACCATCAGCCCGACGTCGGGAGCGGCTCGGGCTGGGTCTACGACGCGGTCAACATGCTCGCGTACGTCTACCGCAAGCAAAAGTCGTCCGACCCCAAACAGACGATCGCCTCGCTGCGCGCCCTGCGCGGCTGGGACGGCGTGCTCGGCCGGTTCGACTGCGACGGCGAAGGCAACATGGTGCACGCGGTCTCGATCGGCCAGGTCGCCGACCAGAAGCTGCACCTGGTGAAAAAGGTCACGGCCTGACGTGCACCTCGACCCGGTCGCCAACGCCCAGCTCCTGGTCAGCGGCCTGGCGATCGGGTCGATCTACGCGCTCGTCGCGCTGGGCTTCGTGCTGATCTACAACGCGGTCGGGGTGGTGAACTTCGCCCAGGGCGACTTCGTGATGTTCCCCTCGTTCGTCGCGGTGACGTTCCTGCTGCCCGCCATCACCGTGTTCGGCACGATCGTGCACTGGCAGCTGCCGGTGCTGGCGGTCTACGCGCTGGTGCTGCTGCTGATGGTCGGCTTCGGGCTGCTCTTCAACCGCATCGCCTACCACCCGCTGCGCGAGCGCGGCTGGATGCCGGTCGTGATCTCGACCATCGGCGTCTCGATCTTCCTGCGCAACGCCGCGCAGCTCACCTGGGGCAGCCAGCCGGTGGTGATGCCCAGCCTGTTCCCGATCGACAACGTGACGCTGGGCCCGCTGCACATCCGGCCCCAAGCCCTGCTCATCATCGCGGTCACCGCGCTCCTGATCGCGTTCCAGTTCGTGCTGTTCGAGCGCACGACGCTGGGCAAGCAGATGCGCGCGACGGCTCAGGACCGCATCACCGCCCGCCTGATCGGGATTCGGGTCGGGCGGATCGTCGCGATCACGTTCGTGTACAGCGCGCTGCTGGGAACGATCTCGGGCCTGCTGGTCGCGCCGATCTTCACCGTCACCAAGGAGATGGGCGGGCTGATCGCGCTCAAGGCCTTCGCCGCGAGCATCGTCGGCGGCTTCGGCAGCATCCCCGGCGCGATCATCGGCGGCCTGGCGATCGGGGTGATCGAGACCTTCGGCGGCTACTACCTGTCGGCGTCCTACGTCGACGCGATCGCGTTCGTGATCCTGATCGCGGTGCTGCTGGTGCGGCCGCAAGGCTGTTCGGCGAGCGCGTCGCGGAGAAAGCCTGATGAGCGGCCGGGCGCTGATGGATAGCCGCGCGCTGACGGGCAGCGGGCGCTGATGGGACGCCGGGCGCTCGGGGTCGGCGTGCTCGTCGTGGCGCTGGCGCTGGTGCCGGCGTTCGTGCACTCGGACTACCTGCTCAACCTGTGCGACCTGGCCGGGATCTACGCGATCGCGGTGATGGGGCTGGGCATCCTGCTCGGCTTCGCGGGCCAGATGTCGCTCGCGCAGGCGGCGTTCTTCGGGATCGGCGCGTACACGTCGGCCTGGTTCACCACCCACCTCGGCTGGCCGGTATGGCCGGCGATGGCGCTGGCCGTCGGCCTGAGCGCGCTGGTGGGTTTGGGCGTCGGCTATCCCTGCCTGCGGCTCTCGGGGCACTATCTCGCCCTGGCGACGATCGGCTTCGGGATCATCACCCAGCTCGTGCTGATCAACTGGAAGGACGTCACCAACGGCAGCGACGGCATCAGCGGCATCCCCGCGCCGGTGCTCGGCCCGTGGACGCTCGACACCTACGGGACGTACTACTACGTCGTGCTGGCGGCGGTGCTCGCCGCCGCGTACGTGGCCTGGCGGATCAAGACGACGCGGGTCGGGCGCGCGCTCGAAGCGATCCGCGAGAACGAGCTGGCCGCGCGCGCGACCGGGATCGACGCGACCCGCTACAAGATCGTCGCTTTCGTGCTCTCGGGCGCGTACGCCGGGCTGGCCGGCAGCCTGCTCGCGCACAGCATCAAGTTCGTCAGCCCCGACTCCTACTCGTTCGACCAGTCGGTGGTGTTCCTGGTGATGCTGATCCTGGGCGGCTCGGCGTCGATCGGCGGCGCGATCCTGGGCGCGGTGCTGCTGACGTTCCTGCCCGAGGTGCTGCGGCCGCTCAAGAGCTCGTACATCATGGTCTACGGCGCGGCGGTGGTGGTGATGGTGATCTTCATGCCCAAGGGCCTGATGGGCCTGATCGAGACGCTCCGCGGGCGCTTGGCAGGACCGCGCACGGGGCCGCCGCTCGCCGCGTCCACGACAGCCGGCGCGGGAATCACGACCGGTACGCCGGCGGCGACGGGAATCGACCCCGCATGAGCGCGCCCGACGCGGTCGCCGCGGCCGAACGCGGGCTGCTGGAGGTGCGCGGCCTGGTCAAGCGCTTCGGCGGCGTGACCGCGGTCGACGCGCTCGACATGACGGTGCGGTCCGGCGACATCCACGCGCTGATCGGGCCCAACGGCTCGGGCAAGACCACTACGCTCAACGTGATCTCCGGGCTGTACCGCGCGGACGGCGGCTCGGTCGGCTTCGACGGAACCGAGCTGGTGCGGTTGCCGGCCCACGGCATCGCGCGGCGCGGGATCGCGCGCACGTTCCAGAACATCCGGCTCTTCGGCGAGCTGAGCGTGCTCGAGAACGTGATGATCGGCCGCCACGTGCGCACTAGGGTCGGCTTTCTGAGCGCGCTGCTGCCGGGCGGGGCGACCGCGCGCGAGGAGCGCGCGACGCGCGACTTCGCCCGCGACCTGCTGCGCTTCGTCGGCTTGGAGCACGCGGCGGCGCACACGGCGCGCAGCCTGCCGTACGGCGACCAGCGCCGGGTCGAGATCGCGCGCGCCCTGGCGAGCGAGCCGCGCCTGCTGCTGCTGGACGAGCCGGCCGCCGGCATGAACCCGACCGAGACGGACGCGCTGGTGGAGCTGCTGCGCGCGATCCGTGCCCGCGGCACGACGCTGCTGCTGATCGAGCACGACATGAACCTGGTCATGACGATCAGCGACCGTCTCACCGTGCTCAACTTCGGCCAGCACATCGCAGAGGGCCCGCCCGGCGAGATCGCGCACCACCCCGCCGTGATCGAGGCCTACCTGGGCGGAACGCTCGATGCAGCTTGAGCCGAACGGGGCGATCCATGCTGCTTGAGCTGGACGGCGTGGTCGCGCGCTACGGGGCGGTCGAAGCCCTGCACGGTATCTCGCTCGAAGTGGGCGAGGGCGAGATCGTGTCGCTGCTGGGTGCCAACGGCGCGGGCAAGAGCACCACGCTCAAGGCGATCTCGGGCCTGCTGCGGCCGGCGGCGGGCGACATCCGGTTCGACGGGCAGTCGATCGCCGGCCTCGATCCGGAGGACGTGGTGGAGCTGGGGATCGCGCACGTGCCGGAAGGTCGGCGGATATTCCCTGGTCTGACCGTGGGCGACAACCTTCGCCTAGGCGCGACCCCGCGCCGCGCCCGGCGCGTGGCCGTCGAACGCGACGTAGAGAGCGTGCTGGCGATCTTCCCGGTGCTGCGCGGGCTGAGCCCGAAGCTCGGCTGGACGCTCTCGGGCGGCGAGCAGCAGATGCTGGCCATCGCGCGCGGGCTGATGGCCAAGCCCCGCCTGCTGCTGCTGGACGAACCGTCGCTGGGACTGGCGCCGCTCGTCGTAAAGAACGTCATGGAGACGATCGCGCGGATCGCGCGCGACGGCACGACCGTCCTGCTCGTCGAGCAGAATGCGCACCTGGCGCTCCAGATCGCCCGCCGCGCGTACGTGCTCGAAACCGGCCGGGTCGCGCTCAGCGGCGAAGCGGCGGCGCTGCTCGCGAACGAGGACATGCGGCGCGCGTATCTAGGCAGCGCGGTGCGCGTCTAGTCACGTCACGCTCACCGGAACGTGTGTCCGGCGTTGCGCAGCACGACCTTCGCTTCTTCGAGGTGTTCCGCGCGAACCAAGACATGGTCGGTATCGTACGTCGACACGCCGAAGATCGAGATTTCTGCGTCCGCGAGCGGCCGCGCGAGCTCGGCGATGATGCCGGTCAGCGCGAAGTCCAGCGTGCCCGTCACGACGAGGCACCGGAAGCCGCGCTGGACTTCGGTGTGCTGCGCCGGAACCGTATCCTCGCGGCACACGATCGACAGCTCGTTTCGCGTCCGGACCACTGCCACCAGCTCGTGCCCGCCGACCCAAGGCGGGACGGCGGCGTCAGCCGGGAGCCGGACGATCGCGAAGGTCTCGGACAGGGTGCGCAGTTCCATCCATCGCGCTTCAGCCTCAGCCGGTTTGGGCCCTCGACCGAGAGGCCTCGGGATGCCGGCGCCGGGCGGCCGCTACCGCAGCCGATAGCAGCCGCTCGGATCGACTTCGAGACTTCGGTTGCCGCTCACCCCGACGCCGCGCACGACGTGATCCCAAAACGTCACGATCGCTACGACGGCAGGCCGCAGCGTCGCCAGGACCGCCCGCGCCCGGGCGGAGATGGCAACCACGTCGCGCTGCCAGGCCGGGTGATCGGGCGGAAACGAAGTTTGGGCGTCGATGGAGCCGTCGTCTCGTTGCGCCGGGCTGATCCCGCCGGTGCCGGCGAGCCCGAACGCGAACGGATCGGCGAGCGAGGCGCCACGCGGTTCGTTCATACCGCTCGGGTCGTTCATGCGCCGGCCAACAAGTCTGCGCGCAGGCGTTTGATCGCCAGCAAGTGCAGTTGCGAGACGCGCTGCGGCGAGACGCCCAGCAGCGGGCCGAGCGAGCGCAGCGAGTGCTCGCGGTAATAGTGCGCGACGACGATCCGGCACTGGCGCGGCGGCAGCGCGGTGATCGCGCCGCGGATGCGCTCGCGGTCACCGCGCAGCGCCATCACGACCTGCGGGTCGGCGTCGATGTCCATGCCGACCTTCTCCCGGCCGGGGAACTTCGTGTCCAGCGACAGCGGCGTGTGGCGGAAGACGTGCGCTCGGGCGCGCGCCAGCAGCGGAAACATGCTTTCCATCTCGCCCGGCGTGGGCAGCCGCCCGTCGCGGTGCGCCTGCGCGTAGCGCGCGCGCTCCGCGATGCGGATGGTGCGCCGGACCCGCTCGCTGACCGGGTCCAGCCGGCGCATGCCGTTGAGCATCGCGCCCAGCACGACCTTGCGCGCGTACTGCTCGAGCGGAACGCCGCGCCCGGGATCGAACGCGTCGACCGCGCGGATCAGCCCGACGCTGCCGTCGCCGACGAGGTCGTCGAGTTCCGAGCCCGAGACCATGCGGTGCACCCGGCGCGCCAAGTGGCGCACCATCGGCAGCAGCGCGCGAATTGCCGCCTCGCGATCGTCCGTCAGCACGGCCTCCGTGCGAAGGGCACTCATCGCGGCCTCCGCACGAAGAGCCGGTCGACCACCGTGCCGAGCGCGGTCTCGCCGACCGGCCCGAGCCCTTGCGCGAGCGGCTCGAGGATCGCGCGGAACAGGACCGCGTTCACCACCTCGCGCGCCGCGCGCCGCTCGTCCGTTCGCACGTCGTTTACCGCCGCGTCAGCCGCGGTGGAGGTTGTTGGCGATGCGCAGCATCTCATCTGCGGCCTGCACTCCTTTGGCGTTGGCCTCGTACGCGCGCTGCGCGCCGAGGATCTGCATCATCGACTCGACGATCGAGACGTTCGAGCGTTCCAGCATCCCGAACGCGAGCGCCGGACCGTCGCGCCCGCCGGGTGCGAACAGCCGCGCGCCGCCCGACGCCTCGGTCGCGGCGAACAGCGTCGCGCCCAGTGGGCGCAGCGCTTCGGGCGATGCGAACGAGGCCAGCCGCAGGCGCCCGAGCGGGCGGTCCTTGCCGGCCGGCGTGTCGATCAGGATGCGGCCGTCGCGCTCGACCCGCACCGCCAGCGCGTCGGCCGGGATGCGCACGCCGCGGAGCGCGTAGCCGTCGGCATTCCGCAGCGCGCCGTCCGCCCCGCGCGCGAACTCCCCGTTGCGCGTGTACGCCCGTTTGCCGTCCCGCTCGACCACGAAGAAACCCGGCCCGTTGATCGCGACGTCGAACGGCCCGCCGCTCTTGACGAGCTTGCCCTGAGCGAACAGGGCGTGCTTGC
>CAXTNU010000089.1:11576-11959 GCA_964245595.1 uncultured bacterium
TGGTCGTGCCCAAGCCGAGCGCTCCGGCGCGGACGTCGGCGAACGTCGCGGCGGCGCCCTTGAAGCCGGCCACGTCGGCGTTGGCGAGGTTGTCGGCGACGATCTCGAGCTGGGTCTGCTGGGCCGCCATTCCGCTGGCGGCGGCGAACATCGCGCGGTTCACTTCAGCCGCAGCACGTCGTTGACGGCCTTGTCGCGCGTACCGTCGATCGCGACGAGCGTCTTCTGCGCGGTCTCGAAGGCGCGCTGCGCGGTCAGGATCGCGAGCGTCTCGCCGACCGCGTCGACCGTGCTGGTCTCGAGCGCCCCGCTGAGGATGCGCGTGCCGGCCGGCAGCGGGATGCGGTCGACGACCCGGCCGCGGTCGCGCACCTTGCCGTCCG
>CAXTNU010000090.1:0-11945 GCA_964245595.1 uncultured bacterium
GCCCGCGCCCGCGCCGGCCGCTTTCCGCTCGTGCGGCTGGTGCACCGCGCGACCGCGCAGCCGCTGCCCGCGGTGCGCATCGTCGACATGGGCGCGGAGTTCGCGGCGGGCAACCGGCGCGTGTTCTCCTCCGCCCTGACCGAAGCGATCCGCGCGCGAATCGAGCGCCGCGAAAAAATCGTCCTGTTCATCAACCGCCGCGGCAGCGCGCGCTTCGTGCTCTGCCGCAGTTGCGGCCACGTGCCCGAATGCCCGCGCTGCTCGACCTCGCTCACCGTCCACCGCGGCGAAGGACTGCTGCGCTGCCACTGGTGCGACTTCCAGGCCGCGGTCCCCGAACTGTGCGCGGCGTGCGGCGCCGGGCCGGTCAAGGAGTTCGGCGCCGGCACCGAGCGCGTCGCCGAGGAGACGCAAAAGCTCTTCCCCGAGGCGGTCGTCATCCGCATGGACTCCGACACCACGACCCGCGTCGGCGACCACGCCCGCCTGCTGGAGCGCTTCGCCGAGGAAGGCGACATCCTGGTCGGCACGCAGATGGTCGCCAAGGGCCTGGACTTCCCGCAAGTCACGCTGGTCGGCGCGGTCGCCGCCGACCTCGACCTGCACGTGCCCGACTACCGCGCCGCGGAGCGCACCTTCGGGCTGCTCACGCAAGTCTGCGGCCGCAGCGGCCGCGCCCAGGCCGGCGAGGCGATCGTGCAAACCTACTCGCCCGAGCATCCCGCGATCGGCTTCGCCTCCCACCACGACTACGACGGCTTCGCCGAAGTCGAGCTCGCCGAGCGCCGCGCGCTGCGCTGGCCGCCCTACCGGCGCATGGCCACCCTCGGCGCGATCGGCCGCTCGCGCCGCGCCGTCGAAGCCGCCATCGCCCGCTGGGCCGACGCCCTGCGCGGCGACGAACGCTTCGACGTCCTCGGCCCGGCCCCGTACCCGGTCGCCCGCGTCAACGACGAGTGGCGCTACCGCACCGCCGTCCGCACCCGCGACATGCCCGCCCTGCGCGCCGCCCTGCGCGAGCACGTCTTACCCCTCGCCGCCCAGACCGAAGGCGTCCGCCTGGCCATCACGATCGACGCCTGATTGGGAATTGCACTTCTGGCACAGCGCACCGCTCTCCGGTATCGTAGGGCGATGACCAAGACAGCGCGCGCAAAGCGTCGGTATGGAGCCTAGGAAACCCGAGCACCCCGACCCGTTCGCGGCCGCGTTCCTCGAACGACTGCAGAACCGGCCCGAAGCCGAGCAGTTCGTGCTCGGCGGCTACTTCGCACTCAAGCACTACCGCCAGACCGGCGACGTTGTCGCCTGGTAGCTCTCGCGCGAGGACCCGCGCGCGCTCGCCGCGGCGCGCGAGGCCTTCTTCCAGACGGCGACCGAGTTCGGGTACTCCGCCCGCGAGCGCGCGTGGGGCGAGACGATTTCGCTGGAGGCCGGCGATGGTGCGAACAAAGCCTTTTCGTTCCAGGTCTCCGTCCGTTCCGTCGAGATCGAACCGCCCGTACCGAGTCCGTGGGGACGCTTCCCGATCGAAACGCTCGACGACAACGTCGCCTCGAAGATGGTGGTGCTCGTCGCACGCGGCGCCCCGCGCGACTTCGTGGACATCAAAGCGATCGTAGACGCGGGGCTCGTCACGGCCGGACGCATGGTATCGCGACGAGTTTGCCGCGGACCGGCGTGGCATCGGTCGCGGAGACGAGAGCGGCGGCGGCGAGAGCGAGAACGATGATCGACCGCACGGTCTATCCCGACGTCGAACACGGCGAGGGATTCGAGGACGACTACGACCGGGCCGGCTACGTCCAGCGCATCTGCGCTGCGGGCGACTTCGGCGTTCCTCCCGACCGCGAGACGATCGAGCTCTTCCGCGCCTGGCGCGCCGTCTTCGACGGCTTTCCCGTCCCCGATTCGCCGACGTACCATGCCCTGCGCGCGCACTACCGCTGGCCCACCGTGCCGATGGAGCGAAGCTTCTACCCGGCCCGCTGGGAGACGCTGGACGCCCTCGAAGGCCGCGACGACCCCTGCCGGGATCTCGTCTAGCCGCGCACGCTCCGGAAAACAGAAGAGGCCGCTCGATAGAGCAGCCTCGTGGATTCGCGCCGGCCAGTATTCACCGTGAATACCGGCCGATGGCGGGGTCAGGCCTTGGCGGCCTGCTTGGCGACGGCCTTGGCCAGGCGGGCCTTCTTGCGGGCGGCCTTGTTGGGGTGGATGATCCCCTTCTGGGCGGCCTTGTCGAACTGCGACTCCACCGACGACACGAGCGCGGCCGAAGAGCCGGCGGACTTCGCCTTCTTGAAGATGGTCTTCAGGCGCGTCTTCATGGCTAGGTTCCGCAGCGTGCGCTTCTCGCTCTGGCGCACCCACTTGACGGCGGCTTTGATATTGGGCACGAGGAGTAGACTACCACGAACCAGGGTCCCGGGTCTAGGTCTGGGGCGGGTTGAGCACGATTTCCCGGTATGACGCGTAGCGGCTGGAGGCGATCCGCCCCTCCTCGACCGCCCGCCGCACCCCGCAGTCGGGCTCGCTCAGGTGACGGCAGTCCTTGAACCGGCACCCCGTCGCCGGCTCGCGCATCTCGACGAACAGGTAGCCCAGCTCCGTCGCCGGCATCGGATCGAGCACGAACTCCCCGATCCCCGGGCTGTCGACCAGGAACCCCGCGCCCATGCGGAAGAGCCGGGCCGAGGTCGTGGTCTGGCGGCCGCGCCCGAAGCGCGAGAGGTCGCCCACCACCCCGATCCCGCCCAGGGCTCGGAAGATGCTCGATTTGCCGACCCCCGAGTTGCCGACCAGCAGCGCGCTGCGCGAGGCCAGGGTCGCGCGCAGCGCGTCGATGCCGCGCCCCTCCTTGGGCTGCAGGAGCAGCGTCTCGATCCCCACCCCGCGGTAGAGCGCGGCGGTCCGCTCGGCGGCCGCCTCGCCGGCCAGATCGGCCTTGGTGAGCAGCAGCATGGCCGAGACGTCGTGCTGGACCGCGAAGGCCACCAGCTGGTCGATCATCGTCAGGTGCAGCGGCGGGTCGACCAGCGCCGCGACGATCGCGATCGTGTCGATGTTGGCCGCCATCGTCTTGGTCCGCCCGCCGCCGGTGCGCCGCACCAGCGCGAAGCCGCGCGGGTGGACGCCGTCGATCACGACCCGGTCCGCGGCGATCCGCTTGGCGTCGACCAGGTCGCCCGGGACGACCATGGCGGCGTGGCGGTCGCCCTTGCGCATCGAGGCCAGGGTCGGTTCGTGCTCGTCCTCCGCCACGATCCAGGCCGCGTTGCGGCCGACCGCGATGACCCGGGCCCGGCGGAGTCCGTCCTCGCTCACGCGAACGTCGCGCTGGTGATCGTCTCGCGCACCGTGACCCTCGCCGACCCGCTCGCTCGCGCGAACGTGGCCGAGGCGCTGCGCGGCCCCGGCGGACCGCTGGGCGTGCTCGAGGTGGCGGAAGACGGCCCGGTGCTGGCGGTGCGCTTCGACGACGCGATCAGCCCGGCCGACCTGATCGACGACCTGATCGCGATCGAGTCGCTCTTCGTCCCCGCCCGCAGCACCGAAGAGCTCTCCGCCGACGAGGCCGCCGCGATGGCCGCCGTCGGCCTGGCCGACCCCGAGCTCGACGGCACGCGCATCATCGAGACGTATCTTTCCAGGGACCGCGTGCAGCCATGACCTGGCCGCAGCTCGTCCTGCACTTCGGTCCCACCGACGCGATCGACATCCTGGCCACGTCCGTGCTGATCTACTACCTGCTGCTGCTGATTCGCGGCACGCGGGCGGTGCAGATCATGCTGGGCCTGTTCGTGCTGGTGGTGATCCTCGCGGTCTCCAACTTGCTTCACTTGCTCGTCCTCGCCACCGTCATGCAGTATCTCCTGCTGGGAACGGCGGTCACGCTGCCGATCGTCTTCCAGCCCGAGCTGCGGCGCGGCCTGGAGCAGCTCGGGCGGGGCCGGCTGTTCGTGCGCGACCGGCGGGCCGAGGACGACGTCGCGGCCGAGCAGATCCGGATCGTCACCCACGCCGCCTTCGTGCTGGCCCGCCAGCGCGTCGGCGCGCTGATCGTGGTGGAGCAGCAGACCGGGCTGCGCGAGTACGTCGAGAGCGGCACCGCGCTGGACGCCCGACTCTCGCTCGACCTGCTGCTGGCGATCTTCACCAAGAGCTCGCCCCTGCACGACGGCGCGGTGATCGTGCGCGACCTGCTGGTCGAGGGCGCGGCGTGCTTCCTGCCGCTGAGCGACAACGTGATCGCGGTGGAGCGCCACGTCGGCACCCGCCACCGCGCCGCGGTCGGGCTGTCCGAGCAGACCGACGCGGTGGTGGTGATCGTGAGCGAGGAGAGCGGTCTGGTCTCGGTCGCGCGCGCCGGCCGGCTGTCGGTCCCGATCGACGACGAGGAGCGGCTGCGCCGCGTGCTGGCGGCCTGCATCCGGCCCACCCGCAGGCGTCCCCAGGCCGACGGCAACCCGCTCGCCAACCTGCTGCGGGCCTCTCGTGCTCAACCTCCTGCGGAACAACTTCGGACTTAAGCTCCTCGCGGTCGCGCTGGCGGTCGTCGCCTGGGGCTATTTCCACGTCGCCGCCGCGCCCGGCACCACCGCCCGCTTCGACCAGACCCTGGCGGTGCCGGTCGTCGTGACCGGGCTCAAGACCGGCTACCAGGCGCGCTACGAGGACAAGGTCGCGACGGTGGTGGTCGAGGTGCCGCGCAACGGCACGGTCCTCAAGCCCGACCAGGTGCAGGCGGTGCTCGACGTGACCGACCTGTCGGACCCGGGCTTCCACAACGTCCCGGTCAAGATCGTCTCGCCCGACATCGCGATCAAGTCGCTCTCGCCGGCCTCGGTCACGCTCTCGCTCGACCGGCTCGAGGAGCGCAGCGTGCCGGTCAGCTTCGACTACGCCGGCGACCGGCGCGGGATCGTGGTCGAGTCGTCCGCCGTCGACCCGGCCGCGACGACGATCCGCGGCGTCGGAACCGATCTGGCCCGGGTCACCGGCGTGCGCGTCGGCATCCCGATCCCGGCCAAACCGCAGCAGTTCGACGCGATGATCCGCCCCACGCCGACCGACGCGCGCGGCAACGAGGTCCAAAACGTGCAAGTCTCCCCCAACCTCGTCCGGGTGCGCGCCAAATTCATCGGTTCGACAGGCGCTGCGCCCAAGGCTCCGCGCTCCCCACTGCGCGGGGCCCCCAGTCCCAGCTCGCAACGACCCGGTCCCTAGCGCACGATCCGCTGCGCTCGCTCCATCACCACGAAAATGGTCTTCTGACGTTATGACTCGTCTCTTCGGCACCGACGGCGTGCGCGGCGTCGCGAACCTCGACCTCACCCCGGAACTGGCGTACCAGATCGGGCGGGCCGGCGCGGCGGTGATCGCGCACGACCAGCCGCTCGAGAAGCCGATCGTGGTCGGGCGCGACACCCGCCTCTCGGGGCCGATGCTCGAGGGCGCGATCGTCGCCGGGATCGCGTCGACCGGGCGCAACGCGGTGCTGCTGGGCATCGTGCCGACGCCGGCGGTGGCTTCGATAACGACGAGCTTGAGCGCGGCCGCCGGGGTGATGATCTCGGCCTCGCACAACCCGATCGAGGACAACGGCATCAAGTGGTTCGGCGCCGACGGCTTCAAGCTCTCGGACGCAGTCGAGGACGAGATCGAGTCGCTGATGGGGGCGGACTCGCTGCCCCGCCCGACGGGCTTGGGCATCGGTCTGGTGAGCCGGATCGGCGGCCTCGTCGACAACTACTTCGCCAAGCTCGTCAGCGCCGGCGGCGACCTGTCGGGCATGACGATCGTGGTCGACGCGGCGTTCGGCGCGGCGTACCAAGTCGGGCCGAAGATCTTCGAGCGATTGGGTGCGCGCGTCGTCGCGCTGCACGCCCAGGACGACGGCAGCCGGATCAACGTCGAGTGCGGGGCGACCCACATGCACGCTTTGGTCGAGCGCGTACGAACGGAGAACGCGCGCGGCACCGGCCCCGTGGTGGGGGTCGCGTTCGACGGCGACGCCGACCGCGCGCTGTTCGTCGACGAGACCGG
The DNA here is from genome assembly GCA_964245595.1 of uncultured bacterium. Classification (GTDB taxonomy): domain Bacteria; phylum Vulcanimicrobiota; class Vulcanimicrobiia; order Vulcanimicrobiales; family Vulcanimicrobiaceae; genus Vulcanimicrobium. Next base: position 6,049 of record CAXTNU010000090.1, read on the forward strand.
CGCGACGCTCTCGGGCGACCACGTCATGCTCGCCTTGGCGCGCGACCTGCACCGCCGCGGCGAGCTGCCGGGCGACACCGTGGTCGGCACGGTGATGTCCAACATGGGCTTCGAGAAGGCGCTCGAGCGCGAGGGCATCCGGCTGCTGCGGGCGGCGGTCGGCGACCGCTACGTGCTCGAGGCCATGCGGGCCGGCGGCTACCGCTTCGGCGGCGAGCAGTCCGGCCACGTGATCGATCTGGCGCGCGGCACGACCGGCGACGGGCCGATGAGCGCGGTGGCGCTGTTCTCGCTGGCCGGCGCGACCCGCACGCCGCTGCACGAGCTCGCGGCCGGGCTGGACGTCTACCCCCAGGTGCTGCTCAACGTGCGGGTGGCCGACAAGCGGGTCGCCGAGCACCCCGCGGTGCGCGCCGCGGTCGCGGCGGCGGAGCGGGCGCTGCACGGCGAGGGCCGGATCAACGTCCGTCCCTCGGGCACCGAGCCGCTCGTGCGCGTGATGGTCGAAGCGGGCGACGCGGCCCGGACCCGGGCCATCGCGGAGCAGGTCGCCCAGGCCATCCGGGCGGTCTCGGCCTAGCGTCGGGCGCTTGCCCGGATCCTTACGAAACGCTCTAAGGCGATCTTTACGAAACGCCGATGATGAGGGGAGGAGATGGCCGGTTGAATCGTCTATCCCCACCTTCGTGGCCCAGGCTTCAGGGACACCGGGCTGGTGAAGCGAGTTATCGCTCCGCCGGATTCGAACGTTACCTTTTCTCTGCTAACCAATCACGGAGTCCGTCGCGGCGAGCGGCGGAGCGGGGGACTACCCAGGAATGGGGTGAACGCGCCGGTCGGCGCGCGGGCGATTCTTCCGCCCGAACCCGTCAACTAACCCCGTACGTGTTGAAGAAGGAGCAGTCTTGCACCGTTCTATCACCACTGGGCTCGCGCTTTGCGTCCTGACGGCTGGTCTGCCGCTCATGGCGAGCGCTTCCGAGACCGTCGAGCTGTCCGCTCCGGCCGCCGCCACGGCGACCGTCGCAGTCGGAACCGACGTGGCGGCACCGACCGACGGCGCCGACCTCGCGATGTGGAACGCCTCGCCCGCCAAGGCTGAAGGCTCCACGACCTCCGCTTCGGCGGCGCTCGCGCCGGCTCGCCTGGGCAGGATGCTCCACGTCCAGCGCTTCGCCACCGGCATCGCCGCCCGCGGCGCCGCGATGGCCTCGAACCTGACCCACAACGCGCTCAAGTTCCTGGGCGTCCCCTATGCCTTCGGCGGGACGTCGGCCTACGGGTTCGACTGCTCGGGCTACGTCCAGCACGTCTTTGCGATGATGGGCACCCGCCTGCCGCGCACCGCCGACGCCCAGTACGACGTCGCGCACCGCTTTCAAGGTGTGCCGCGGGCCGGCGACCTGGTGTTCTTCCACACCTACGCGCCGGGCGTCTCACACGTCGGCATCGCGCTGGGCGGCGGCCGTTTCGTCCACGCCTCGTCGAGCCACGGCGTGACCGTCTCCAGCCTGAGCGACTCCTACTGGGGCCGGCGCTACCTGGGAGCCAAGCGCGTCGTCAACTAGCCCGAGCGACGAGCTCCAGCAGCGCGCCGCGAACGCCTACGTGGTGTGGCCGCTCGCCGCGCTGGACCTGTTCCGCGAACCGTCCGACGCGACCGCCTGGTCGCGGCTGCACACCCGCCAAGCCTTCGTCTACGGGTTCGCCACGACGGTGGCGTACTTCGTGCTGCTCGCGCTGCCGCTGATCGTCGTGATCGTGATCCCTAACGTCTCGACCGGCGCGGTGGTCGGGGTCTACGCGCTCGGGATCGTGGCCGACCTGGCGGTCGCGGTCGCCTGGCTGGTGCTCTCGCTGCGCTACCGCGAGCGGGCGGCGCGCGGCGCGCTGTTCGCGATCCCGCTCGTCACGCCGGTCGCCGACCGCCTGTTTCGGCTGGACCCGGAACAGCGACCATAAAATTTCCTCCACCGCGCCGCACGGACGGGAGGCGTATGCATCCCGCTCAAAACAAACCACCACGCCGTACGGAACGGGAGGCGTACAGCGCCGACAGGCGCTGCCAGTGGGGCGTAGCCAAGTGGTAAGGCAGGGGACTTTGACTCCCCCATGCGTTGGTTCGAATCCATCCGCCCCAGAAACCACAGGAAGCGGCGCGGCCGGCGGCAAGTGCCGCTGATGCCGCCGCCTCCCGATCCGCTCGCGCCCGCGCTCGTCCGCGTGCTGGACGCGTTCGCACGCCGGGCGCCGGCCGAGGCGCTCGGCTCGTTCACCGCCGACGCGCTCTACCAGGAGGCGCGCAAGGCGCCGCTGCGCGGCCGGGATGCGATCGGGGCACACTTCGCGCGCTTCGCCGCGGCCGGAAGGGACTGGCGCTTCGTCCTGGACGACGTGATCGCACAGGAGCGCCGGGCTTGCGTCGTCTACCGGTTCGCGCTGTCCGAAGGCCCGGGCGAGCCGGTGCGCGAACGCGCCGGGTGCGCGACCGTCCGCTTGGACGACCGCGGGCTGATCGCCGAGTGGCGGGAGTACGAGACCTGATGAACGTCAACGGAAGCACGCAGCACACGCACGAAGACCTTTCGATCCACATTCACGTGGTGGAAGGCTTGCACGTCTTCGAGCTGACCGGGTCGCTCGACATCGCGACGTCGCCGGCGGTGCGCGCCGCGCTGACCAACGCATCGGAACAGGGCGACCACCGGCTGATCGTCGACCTCACCAAGGTCGACTTCCTCGACTCGACCGGCCTTGGCGCGCTGATCGGCGGCCAGCGCCGGGCCAAGGAGTTCGACGGCGAGATCCGCCTCGTGGCCAAAGAGGGCCAGATCTTGCGCCTGCTCCGCATCACCGGCCTGCTCAAGGTGTTCGCGGTCTACCCGACCCTGGAAGACGCGCTCAAAGACGGGGCCCGGGTCGGCGACCTGTAGCGCTCAGGGCGCTGCCGCCAGCGACTGATCCAGTAACTGGATCACGTGCCTCACCGCCACGGCCTCGTGGCCGGCGCGGTCGAGGCCGTTGCGCATTTGGAGCGCGCAGCCGGGATTCGCGGTCGCGACGATCACGGGCGCGACGGCCACGATGCGCTCGACCTTGCGGCGCTGCAGGCGCCGCGCCATCTCGGGCTGCTGCACGTTGTAGATGCCGGCGCTGCCGCAGCACAGCGACGACTCCTCCATCTCGCGCAGCTCCAGGCCCGGGATCGCCGCCAGCAAGCGCCGCGGCGGCGCGCTGATGCGCTGCGCGTGCGCGAGGTGACACGCGTCCTGGTACGTCACGACCGCGCGCAGTGGGCCGAGCGCACCCTCAGGCAAGCCGAGCTCGTCGACGTACTCCAGCACGTCGCGCACCTTGGCCGAGAACGCGTGCGCGCGCGCGCGCCACTCGGGCTCGTCGCGCAGCAACTCGCCGTATTCCTTGAGCGCCGAGCCGCAGCCGGCGGCGTTGATCGCGTAGACGTCCGCGCCGCTGCGCTCGAAGGCGGCGATGTTGCGCTTGGCCAGTTCGCGCCCGCGCGGCATCTCGCCGGCGTGGATCGTGATCGCGCCGCAGCAGCCCTGGCCGCGCGGCACGAGCACCTCGACCCCGGCCGCATTGAGCACGCGCACCGTCGCTTCGTGCCAGTCCGCGAACGCGACGTGCATGATGCAGCCGGCGTGCAGAAACGCCGTCGCGCGTTTGGGGCCGGGCGGTGCGAAGCGCTGGTCGCGCGGGACGAAGAAGCGGTCGGAGATGCGCGGTGCCAGCGCTTCGAGGTCTTGCAGGCCGAGCGCGCGCAGGATGCCGCTGCGCAGCACCAGCGCGCGCAGCCCGCTGCGCTGGTAGAGCTTCAAACCGCGCGCGGCGGCGCGCATCGAGCCGAGGTGCTGGAACAGCAAGCCGACGAGCACCGCGCGGCCCAAGCGCGCGTACCACGAGCGGGCCGGGCCGAGCGCGCGCACGACCTGCGTGCGCGCCGGCTCGAGGATCTGGCCGTACATCACGCCCGACGGACACACGGCCTCGCACGCACGACAATCCAAGCACTCCGACATCTGGTGCACGAAGCCGGGGTCGGTCAGGTCGAGCCGCTGCTCGGCGACCGCTTTGATCAGCGCGATGCGGCCGCGCGGGCCCGACGTCTCGACCAGCGTCTCGACGTAGGTGGGGCAGGCCGGCAGACACAAGCCGCAGCGCACGCACTGATCGAAGACGGCGGACGGCGGCACGTCGGGGGCGGCGAAGCCCTGGCGGGCCGGTTCGATCACGATGACACGGGGTTCGCGAGGGCGAAACGATGCCCATGCCCGACCACACCCGTGCCCGCAGCTCCGTCGTCGTCGACGGCCGCGATCGGGCCGCGGCCCGATCGTTCTACCACGCCGTCGGCTTGACCGACGAGGATCTGTCCAAGCCGCTGGTCCTGATCGCGAACACCTGGACCGACGCGATGCCGTGCAACTTCGCCTTGCGCGGCTTGGCCGATCACGTCAAAGCGGGCGTGCGAGCGGCCGGGGGCACGCCGATGGAGTTCAACACCATCGCGATCTCCGACGGCATCACGATGGGCACCGAGGGCATGAAAGCTTCGCTCGTCTCGCGCGAGGTCATCGCCGACTCGATCGAGCTGGTCGCGCGCGGCTACGGCTTCGATGCGGTCGTCGCGCTGGTCGCCTGCGACAAGACGATCCCCGGCGCCGGCATGGCGCTGCTGCGGCTCAACATCCCGGGCATCGTGCTCTACGGCGGCTCGATCGCGCCCGGCCGCTACAAGGGGCGCGATCTGACCATCGGCGACGTCTTCGAGGCGATCGGCGAGCACGCCGCGGGCAAGATCGACGATGCCGAGCTCAAGGCGATCGAATTGGCCGCGTGTCCCGGCGCGGGCGCGTGCGGCGGGCAGTTCACCGCCAACACGATGGCCTACGCGATGGAGTTCCTGGGCCTCTCGGCCGCGGGCAGCGCCAGTCCCGGCGCGGTCGACCCGCGCAAGGAAAGAGAAGGCTACCGGGCCGGCGTGCTGGCGATGGAGATGCTGCGCGCGAACTTGAAGCCGCGCGACATCGCGACCCGCACCGCGTTCGAGAACGCGATCGCGGTCGCGGCCGGCACGGGCGGCTCGACCAACAGCGTGCTGCACCTGATGGCGCTGGCGCGCGAAGCCGGCGTGCCGCTCGCGCTCGAGGACTTCGAGCGCATCTCGGACCGCACGCCGATCGTGGCCGACCTGCGCCCGGGCGGCAAGTACGTCGCGCTCGACGTCGACAAAGCGGGCGGCGTGCAGCTCATCGCCCGGCGCATGGTGGAAGGCGGCCTGATCGACGGCTCGCCCATGACCGTCACCGGCCGCTCGCTGGGCGAGGAGGTCGCCAACGCGCCCGAAGCGCCGGGCCAGCAGGTCGTGGCGACCGCGGAGCGCCCGTTCAAGGCCAGCGGCGGGATCAAGATCCTGCGCGGCAACCTCGCGCCCGACGGCGCGGTGGTGAAGATCGCCGGTCACGAGCCGACCCGCCTGGTCGGCCGCGCGCGCGTCTTCGACCGCGAGGAAGACGCCATGCACGAGCTCGACGCGCGCACGATCGTGCCGGGCGACATCGTGGTGATCCGCTACGAAGGCCCCAAGGGCGGGCCCGGCATGCGCGAGATGCTCGGCGTCACCGCGGCGATCGTCGGCCAGGGCCTGGGCCAGAGCGTCGCGCTGCTCACCGACGGGCGCTTCAGCGGCGCGACGCGCGGGCTGATGCTCGGCCACGTCTCGCCCGAGGCGTACGTCGGCGGCCCGCTGGCGGCGGTGCGCGAGGGCGACGAGATCACGATCGACGTCGCGGCGCGCCGGGTCGACGTCGCGCTGAGCGCCGACGCGATCGCGGCGCGGCTGCGCGACTGGCGCGCGCCCGCGCCGCGCTACGCCGACG
>CAXTNU010000091.1:0-11822 GCA_964245595.1 uncultured bacterium
CCCGGCTGCGGTACCGCCATTCTCGCGCGGCTCCAGCGCGGTTCGGCGAAGGCGTGCACGTTGGGCGGCAAGTCGGTCCGCGCGTACAGCGAGCGCGCCGAGTAGGGGTCGTGGTTGCCGGGCGCGATCAGCACCGGGCCGCCGAAGCGGGCGAGCTGGGCGAACACGAAGCGCGCGGTCTGCGGGCCGGCCCGCTCGGCCTCGTAGAGGTCGCCCCCGATCGTCAGCGCGTCGGCGCGGCGTTCGAGCGCGAGGTCGACGACGCGCTCGAACGCGTCGGCCAGCGCCGCCCGGCGGCGCGCGCCGCCCCGCACCTCGGTGAACGCGGTCTCGAGGTGCACGTCCGCGGCGTGAACGATCGTCGCCATGGACCGGTATCTTCGCCACGCTACCCTGGAATGGCCCGCCGGCCGGTGCGAGCGGGATTCGGTGCCGTGTCGCGGGGAACGGCATGGTAATCGCTTTTCGCGCAGGCCGCATCCGCCTGCACTGGTTTGGCGGCGTGCGCCGCGTTGGTGAGGGTTCGATGGCCGCAACGGCAAGCGCGGGGACGCGTCCCGCAGGCGAACGCAACATGCTCACCCGAGCGGTGATCGCGAGCACGATCGGGACCTCGATCGAGTGGTACGACTTCTTTCTGTACAGCGTGGTGACCGGGCTGGTCTTCGCCAAGCTGTTCTTTCCCAAGAGCGACCCGGCGGTGGGGCTGCTGCAAGCGTTCCTGATCTACGCGGTCGGCTTCATCGCGCGGCCGGTCGGCGCGGCGATCTTCGGCCACTACGGCGACCGCATCGGGCGCAAGGCGACGCTGATCGCGACGCTCTCGCTGATGGGCGTCGCGACCTTCCTGGTCGGTTTCGTACCGGGTTACGCCCAGATCGGGATCTGGGGGGCGGTGCTGCTGACCTTCCTGCGCTTCGTGCAGGGCGTCGGCGTGGGCGGCGAGTGGGGCGGCTCGGTGCTGCTCTCGATGGAGTGGGCCAAGACGAACGACCGGCGCGGCCTGATCGCGAGCTGGCCGCAGTTCGGCGTGCCGGCGGGGCTGTTTCTGGCCAACCTCGCGGTGCTCGCCTTCAGCCGCCTGTCCGGCGAGCAGTTCCTGATCTGGGGCTGGCGCATCCCGTTCTTCTTGAGCATCGTGCTGGTCGGGATCGGGCTGTGGATCCGGATGGGCATCATGGAGACGCCGACCTTCCAGCGCCTGATCGACGAGAACAAGCGCGAGAAGACGCCCGTGCGCGAGGTGTTCCGGCTGCAAGGGCGCGAGATCGTGCTCTCGGCGCTGGCGCGCATGGCCGAGCAGGCCCCGTTCTACATCTTCACCGCGTTCGTGTACTCGTACGGCGTCGACGTGCTCGCGCAGTCGCGCGACGTTCTGCTGGTCGCGGTGCTGGTCGCCTCGATCGGCTCGGCGCTGTGGATTCCGCTCTTCGGCCACGTCTCCGACCGCATCGGGCGGCGCAAGATGTACCTGATCGGCTGCGCCACGACGGCGCTGTTCGGCTTTCTGTACTTCGCGCTGCTCAACACCGGCCTGCCGGCGGCGATCTTCCTGGGCATCTTCCTCTCGCTCGTCCCGCACGACATGCTGTACGGCCCGCAGGCCGCGCTGATCGCCGAGAGCTTCACCCCGCGCCTGCGCTACAGCGGCGCGTCGCTGGGCTACCAGCTCGCCTCGATCATCGCCGGCGGCCCGGCGCCGCTGATCGCGGCCTGGCTGTTCAGCACCTACCACAGCGGGTACGCGATCGCGCTGTTCATAGGGGTCTGCGGCCTGATCTCGTTCGCCGCGGTGTCGCAGATGCGCGACTACACCGGCCGCGACATCCACGCCGAGTACGACACCCCCGGCGGCGAGGGCTTCGGCGCCCGGGCGGCGGTGTGATGGCGCTTTCGCGCAAGCGCGTGCTGGCCGGCGGAGCGGCGGCCGGCGCGTTCGCGCCGATCGGCGTTCTGCGCTGGCCGGCGGACGCGGCGCAGTTCACGCTCAAGCTGGCCAACGACCAGGTCGCGACGCACCCGATGAACGTGTCCACCGAGCGCGCCGCCAAGCGCATTCGCGACGCCTCGAACGGGCAGCTCGAGATCGGCCTGTTCCCCAACAGCCTGCTCGGCGGCGATACCCAGATGCTGGCGCAGCTGCGCTCGGGCGCGGTCGACCTGATGCAGAGCGGCAGCAACGTGCTCGGCAACGTCATCCCCGCCGCGGCGCTGCTGAGCATCCCGTTCGCGTTCACCTCGCAACAGCAGTACCAGGCTGCCGCCGACGGGCCGCTGGGTGCGTACATCGGCGGGCGCGCCGCGCGCATCGGCCTGCGCGCGTTTCCGACCTCGTTCTACGGCGGGTTCTTCGACCTCCAGAACCGGCTGCGCCCGATCGATGCGCCAAGCGATCTGCGCGGGCTCAAGATCCGCGTCCCGCCCGGGCCGATCGACGTCGGCACGTTCAAGGCGTTCGACGCGTCGCCGACCGTCATCACGCTGGGCGAGGTGTACACGGCGCTGCAAGCGCACCTGATCGACGGCATCGAAGTGCCGCTGCCGACGTTGCAGAACTTCAAGTTCTACGAACAGGTCAAATACTGCTCGCTCACCCAGCACAGTGCGCTTGCGTACCTGGTGCTGGCCAACGCCGAGACGTGGCGGCGGCTGCCGAAGAATCTGCGCGACCTGCTCGACCGCGAGTTCGACGACGCCGCCAAGGAGGCGGCCAAGCTGCTGACCGCGCAAGAGGCGACCATCCAGTCGGCACTGGCCGGTGAAGGGATCGTCTTCAACCGGCCGGTGCTCGAACCGTTCGGCCGCGTGCTCCGCGGCGCGGGCTTCTACCGGCAGCTGCGCGATCAGTACGATCCTCAGGCCTGGGACGCGCTCGAAAGAGCGACTGGAAAGCTGACCTAGCGCGGTTCGCTCACTGCCGCGGCGCGCTCCGCCAGCAGCGCGCGCAGGCGCGGCTTTTCGACTTTGCCCATCGCGTTGCGCGGCAGCGCGTCGATCGGATACAGCGCCTTGGGCACCTTGAAGCTCGCCAGCCGCTCGCGCAGCGCCGCGAGCGCCGTCTCCGGGTCGAAGCCGGGGTCGACTTCGACGAAGGCGACCGGGACTTCGCCGCGGGCGGGGTGCGGTTCGCCGACGACGGCGGCGGCGCGGATGCCGGGGACGCGCAGCAGTTCGGTCTCGACCTCGATCGGGTAGACGTTGAAGCCGCCGCTGATCACCAGCTCCTTGAGCCGGCCGTTGATGGCGTAGCCGCGCTCGGGGTCGTAGCTGGCGAGGTCGCCGCTCTTGTACCAGGCGCGGTCCTGCGCGTCGCGCACGAACGCGGCCTCGGTCGCGCTCTCGTTGCGCCAGTAACCCAGGAACACGTTGGGGCCGTGCACGAGGATCTCGCCCGCTTCACCCGGCGGCGTGTCGGCGCTGGTGACGGGATCGCCGAGCTTCACCTCGACGCGCGGGAACGGAAAGCCGACCGTGCCGGCGTGGCGCGGGCCCTCGTAGCGGTTGGTCAGCGCGAAGCCGAACTCGGTCGCGCCGTAGCGCTCGAGGATCGACACGCCGAAGCGGCGCGCGAACTCCTCGTGCACCGTCGCGGGGAGTGCGGCGGAACCGGATACGAACAGGCGCACGTGGTCGAAGCGCACGTCGCTCCCGGCCTGCTCGAGGAAGCGCACGTACATGGTCGGCACGCCGAAGAACATCGTCGCCTCGCCGGCCGCCAGCGTCGCGATCGCGGACGCGGCGTCGAAGCGCTCGCGCAGCAGCACCCGGCCGCCCGCGATCAGCGTGCCGTTCAATCCCGCGCCCAGGCCGTGAACGTGGAACAGCGGCAGCGTGAGCAGCAGCGTGTCGGCGTCGGTCCAGCGCCAGGCCGCGCCGAGCTGCTCTCCGATCGCGACCAGGTTGCCGTGGCCGAGTACCGCGCCCTTGCTGCGCCCGGTCGTGCCGCTGGTGTAGATGATGATCGCGCCGGCCGCGGGGTCGGGCGCGGGCGGGTCGGCGAGCGGGGCGATCGACGCGTCGTGCGCCCACGCTTCGACGTCCGCCAGGTCGACGACGGTGCGGCCCTCGTGCGCGGCGGCGTACGGCGCGCTGGCGCGCGAGACGCAGACCACGCTGGGCGTCGCGTCGTCGAGTACGTGCTCGAGGTCGGACGTGCGGTAGAGCACGTTGACCGGCACGACGATCGCTCCGGCGCGCAGCGCGCCCAGGTACGCGTAGACGAAGCCGGGCCGGTTCTCGGCGTAGATCGCCAGGCGGTCGCCCGCGCGCAAGCCCGCCTCGCGCAAGCGCGCGGCGACGCGCAGCGTGGCGGCTCGCAGCGCGCCGTACGAGACGTCGTCGAGCGCGAGCGAGTCGGGGCGCGCGGCGGCATGGGCGTCGAGCGCGTCGAGTACCGAACGAGTCATGCGCTGGCGTTCGCTATGCGGGTTGGGAGAACCACCGGGCAGCGTCGTCGCCGGGCGGAATCGTCGCCGCTGCGGTCAAGCGCCCAGCCGGTCCGCCAGTTCGTTCAGGTCGCGCACCGCCACGTCGACCCCGTCGTCCGCGGCGAGGTCGGCGCGCTGGCCGGGTCCGTACTCGGTCGGGCGCGCGACGAACGCGGTGCGCAGGCCCAGCGCGGCGGCGGCGTGGAGGTCGCCGTTGTGCGCGGCGACCATCATGACGCGCTCGGGTGCGGCGGCGAGCAGCTCGACCGCGCCGCGGTAGACTTCGGGGTCGGGCTTGTAGTGGCGGAACAGCTCCGCCGACAAGATCAAGTCCACCGGCAGGGGCGCGCTCTTGGCGAGGTCGGCGAGCAGGCGCACGTTGCCGTTCGAGAGCGTGCCCAGAACGTAGCGCGCGCGCAAGCGTTCCAGCCCGGCGACCGTGTCGGGCCACGGGCGCAGGCGGTGCCAGCGGTCGACGCACCAGCGCCGCGCGTCCTCGTCGAGCGCGCCGGCGACGCCGAAGCGCGCCGCCAGCAGGTCGAACGACGCGCGGTGGAGCGCGTCGAGCGAGGTCCACGGCAGCTCGCCGCGCCGCACCCGCTCCATCGACGGCACGTACGCACCGCGCCAGGCGTCGACCAGCGCCGGCCAGTCCACCGCCGCCAGACCGCGCTCGCCGCCGAACGCGGACAGGTCGGCGATCAGGCTGGTGCGCCAGTCGACGAGCGTCCCGAAGACGTCGAAGACCAGCGCCTCGAGCGGGATCACGCTGCGTGATTCGTTGCTAGCCCAGGTACTTGTGGAACCAGGCCAGCGTGCGCGCCCAGGCGTCGGCGGCGGCGCTGGGGACGTACGACGCGCGCGTGTCGTCGAAGAACGCGTGCCCGGCCTCGTCGTAGAGCTTGAGATCGTGCGGCGCGGTCAGGCGCGCGAACGCGGCTTGGACGTCCTCGGGCTTGATCGAGGTGTCGCGCCCGCCGTAGTTGCCCATCACCGGCGTCGTGATGCGGCTGGTGTAGTCGAACGTCGCGGCGGTGGTCGGGTCGGTGCTCTTGCTGCCGGGGCGCACGCTGCCGTAGAAGATCGAGGCCGCGGCGTAGCCGTTGGCGCCGATCACCTGCTGCAGCGCGATGCCGCCGCCCATGCAGAAGCCGGTGATGCCGATCGACGCGTCGCCCGCCTGGGTGCGGACCCAGTCGTGCCCGGCCAGCAGGTCGGTGGTGACGAAGCCCTGCGCGGTCATCTTCTGCGCGATCGCGCCGAACGGGCTGAAGTCGGTCGCGCCGTCGCCGCTGGGCGCGTCGAGCCGGTCGTACAACTGCGGGGCGATCGCGATGAAACCCGCCTTCGCGTAGCGGCGCACGGTGTCGCGCAATTGCGCGTCGACGCCCCAGATGGCCTGGGTCACGACGACGCCCGGCGTGCGCGGCGTGACGCTGCGCGGCACGGCGGCGTAGGCGCCGATCCCGCCGCCGGCGTTGGGTACCAGGCGCGGGCGCGAGACGGCGATCGCCGGATCGTCCTCGGCCACGATCGGCGGGTGCGGCTTGCCGAAGCCTTCGGTCTGCGCGCGCGCGGCGGCGGCGTTGCCGATGAAGAACGCGGCGCCCGCGCCCAGCGCCAGCGCGCCGCGGCGCGAGAGATCGGGCGAGGTCGCGTCGAGCGGGTCGGTGAGATCGATCGCCATCAGGAGCCTCCCTGGAGCCTCAGCGGAAGAGGTGGCCGCACGCCACCGGGCGCGCGCCCGGGGCGCTCGACGAGAACACGACCACGTTATAGTTGCCCGAGAGCAGCCGGTCCTCGGTCGCGTGCACGACGGTGCGCGACACGCCCTGGCCGGAGAGGCTGCTCAGGACGTAGGCCGGCCGGCCGGTGACGTTGTCCATCCCTTCGCACGTCTGGGCGCGGTAGATGCGGACCGCCTCGGACTTGCCCTGCGCGCCGTCGATCCGCACCGCGGCGCGTGCGTTGGGATCGGCGCGGAAGAGCGTGATCTCACCGACTTGGCCCGACGTGTTGAGCTGCTCGATGCCCAGCTTCGTGCCGGCGCCGGAGTCGTCGGGGTAGGATTGGGCCGACGCGACGGCGGTCGTGAGCAAGGCCGCGGCGAGGACGGCGAGGGTGCGCTTCATGGAACCTCCGGCTGAAAGAACGCTGTCGTTCCCGCTTCCTGTGCACCGTGCACGTCTGCCCGCCCTGCGAGCCGGCGGCAGACGAAGAAGCCGGCGCATGACGCGCCGGCTTCTCGATCGTGGCGGCCGGGATGCTAGAAGGCGCCCGTTCCCTTGGGGGTGCCATTGCCGGTCGGGCCGTCGTAACCGACTTCGCCGTTGCAGAAGTAGGCCGGCGAGCACGAGCCGTTCGAACCGCTCGTCACGTCGTTGAGGGCCGAGGTGTTGCTGTACGCCAGCGCGGCGTTGCTGACGGTGTTGCCCGCCAGGCCGTAGATCGCCGCGATCGCCGGCGCGCCGACGCTGGTGCCGCCGAAGACCAGCCAGCCGGACTGGCCCTGGTAGGCGTAGGTGTCGTACACCGCGACGCCCGTGTAGGGGTCGCCGACGTACGCGACGTCGCCGATCATGCGCTTCGCGCAGCCGCTGTCGTGCTGGAACGACGGCTTGGCCTCGTACTTGCTGCAGCCCGAGCCCGAGCCGCTCCACACGGTCTCGCTCCAGCCGCGCGCATTGCTCGCGGTGCTGAGCGAGGTGCCGCCGACCGCGGTCAGGGTCGGGTACGACGCCGGGGTCTGCGCGCCGTAACCGCTGTCGCCGTTGGACGCGGTGATCGCGATGCCGGCGTGGTTGTACGAGCTCGCGTACGTCGCGTCGCTCGACGACTCGCTGCCGCCGTAGCTGTTCGAGATCGCGATCGCGCCCAGGCGCGCGGCGGTGTTGACGCCGGCCGACAGGTTGGCGAAGCTGGCCGACTTCACTTCGACGACCAGGATCTTGCAGTTGGGGCAGTTGGCCGAGACCATGTCGACGTCGAGCGACGTCTCCTGGCCCCACGACGCGTTCTTGGTCGGCAGCGTGGAGGTGCCGGTCTGGCCGACTTTCTTGAAGCAGCCGTTGGCGGTCGTGCAGGCCGGCAGGCCGTAGGTGGAGCGGTAGACGCCCAGGTCTTTCTCGAGATTCGGGTTGTCGTAGGCGTCGACGATCGCCACGGTCCGGCCGGAGCCGCCCGCCGCGGGCGCCGTGCCGTACGCGGCCTGGAGCTGAGCCGGGCCGTACCCGCTGGGGGTGGCATTGGGGTGGACCGCCAAGGTCCCGCGCTGCGCCGCTTCGCTGCGGCCGTTCTGGGTCAGGACGTACGCGAAGCAGCGCGCCTCTTCGCCGCCCGCCGCGCACGAGGGCGTGAAATGACCGAGCGCGAGACCTCGCTGGAAATCGGAGGTCGTGCGCTCGGTGGAGTCCGTGGACTGACCGTTGCTCGCGGCCGGGGGCAGCAGCGCGTTGGTGGCGCCGCCGCAGCCTGCGAGAAGAAGCGCGCTTGCGGTAAGCGCGCTGAGCAGAAGTCTTTTCACCCTGAACCTCGTTCGACGAGCAAGCAGACGAGCGGTCACATAGTGAACGCCAGAGTCTACAAAAGTAGCATCCGCGCTTAATCGCCGCTTCATCTTAGCGATCCTGCCGGTTGGTCGTGGTGGGCGAGGAAGCGTGAGCGGCTTCTCATTCGACCGGGTTGCCGGGCAAAGAAAAACCGGCGCCTCGCGACCGAGACGCCGGCTTTCAACCGTGGTTCGCTTACCGGATCGGGCTAGAAGGCGCCGACGCCGTTGGGCGTGCCGTTGCCGGTCGGTGCGTCGTAGCCGACTTCACCGTTGCAGAGGTACGCGGTCGAGCACGAGCCGTTGGAGCCGCTGGTCACGTCGAACAGCGAGCTGGTGTGGCTGTAGCTGTACGACGCGTTGTTCTGGCTGTTGCCCGACAGGCCGTAGATCGCGGCGATCGCCGGCGCACCGACGCTGGTGCCGCCGAAGACCAGCCAGCCCGACTGGCCCTGGTAGGCGTAGCTGTCGTAGACCGCGACGCCGGTGTAGGGATCGGCCACGTAGGCGACGTCACCGACGGTGCGGCGCGAGCAGCCGGTGTCGTGCTGCCACGACGGCTTGGCGATGTACGCGCTGCAGCCGCTGCCGGTGCCGCTCCACACCGTCTCGCTCCAGCCGCGGCTGTTGCTCGCGGTGCTCAGCGAGGTGCCGCCGACCGCGGTCACGGTGCTGTACGCCGCCGGAACCTCGACGCCGTAGCCGTCGTCACCGTTGGAGGCGGTGATCGACACGCCGCTGTGGCTGTACGACGAGGCGTAGGACGTCTCGCTCGACGACTCGCCGCCGCCGTAGCTGTTGGAGATCGCGATCGCGCCCAGGCTGGCGGCGGTGTTCACGCCGGCGGCCAGGTTGGCGGTCGTGGGCGAGTTGACCTCGACCACGAGGATCTTGCAGTTGGGGCAGTTGGCCGAGACCATGTCGACGTCGAGCGACGTCTCTTCGCCCCACGAGGCATCGTTGGACGGCAGCGACGAGGTGCCGGTCTGGCCCACTTTCTTGAAGCAGCCGTTCGCGGTGGTGCAGGCCGGCAGCCCGTACGTGGAGCGGTAGACGCCGAGGTCCGATTCGAGATTCGGGTTGTTGTAAGCGTCGACGATCGCGACGGTGCGACCCGAGCCGCCGGTCAGGCCGGTGGTCTTGTACGCGGAGCGCAACTGAGTGGGGCCGAAGCCGCTCGGCGTCGCGTCGGTATGAACGGACATCACGCCGCGCTGGGCCGCCTCGGTCCGTCCGCTCTGCGTGAGCACGTAGGAGAAGCAGCGCGCCTCGCCGGCCGCCGCGTCGGCGCAAGAGGCCGTGAAATGCCCCAGCGCCAGCCCGCGCTGGAAGTCGTTGACCGCGCGACCGCCCGAGTTCGCCGCGGTCGTGCCCGTGTTCGCCGGGATCATGGAGCCGGTGCCGCCGCCGCAGCCCGCCAAAAGCAACGCGGCAATAGACACCGCGCCAAGAAGGGAACGATTCACCCGTATTACCTCTAAATTCGATGACAGCACCCGAGTAAGCCTTACAGCCGAATCGAGTCTGATAGTGAGGATGCGTTAGAGTATCGTCGTCGCCGTGCCGCGCTCCTTGTGTTAGGAACCACGAATTTTACACGCGCGGGTTACTCTCACAGTTGATTGCCAGAATTGTGCGATGGAGTCGTGCGCAAACTGTCAGTTGAGCTTTAACAAATTACCAGATCGCATTCGTACGCGCATGGCGAAGCGGTGTCGTGCGCGTTACGCGAACGGAACGCGGCGCACGTTCTCCGGCGGCGCGGCGTCGCGCATGCCTGCGATGCGACGAGCGCGGGGAGACGAAAACGAGCGAGATAACTCCCGCCCGCTTCGCGAGCCGCGCGTCTCGAACGTTCGGCTAGGGCGCCGCGGCCCAGGCGGCGGCGCGGCGGGCCATCTCCTCGGGCGAGACTTCCTCGATCACCGTGCCGATGACCCACACGTGGCCGAATGGGTCGACGATGCGGCCCGAGCGGTGGCCGTAGAACTGGTCCTGCACCGGAAACCCCACCGTTGCGCCGGCCGCGACCGCGCGCTCGACGACCGCGTCGACGTCGGGCACCATCAGCGAGATACTGACCGAGGCACCGCCCAGCGTCTGCGGCCCGGGCGAGTCGTACTCCGGCATCTCGTCGGAGAGCATCACCTCGGAGTTGCCGATGGTGAGCGCGGCATGCATCACTTTGCCGTTCGGCATGGCGAGCCGGCCGGGGCGCTCGACCGCGCCGAACGCTTTTTCGTAGAACGCGATCGCGTCGGCCGCGCCGCGCACCCGCAGGTACACGGTGACGGTCTGCGCGTCGGCCGGGGCGTGCGTCGTATCGCTGCTCATGAGAACGCTCCTGATGGGTCGCTGCCGGCACCCGGGAGGCCATCGTAGCGCACCCACCGGGAGCGCGCCAGAGCAGGCTTGACAGGTGACCAAAAGGTCACGTATCATCGCCGCAGTGGACGACGTGTTCAAGGCCCTGGCCGATCCGACGCGCCGTCACCTGCTCGACTCCCTGTTCCGCCGCGACGGCCAGACGCTGGCCGAGCTCAGCGCGGAACTCGACATGACGCGCTTCGGAGCGATGAAGCACCTGCGCGTGCTCGAGGACGCGGGGCTCGTCGTGACCCGCCGGCGCGGGCGCGAAAAACTGCACTACCTCAACGCCGTGCCGATCCAGCACGTGTACGATCGCTGGGTCGGCAAGTACGCCGCGCGCTGGACGCGCGCGCTCACCGACCTCAAGCAGACATTGGAGGACGAATGACTTTCCCGGTCCGGCACGTTTACGAAGTCTACATCCGCACCACGCCGGAGAAGCTCTGGCAGGCGCTCACCGACGGCGCGCTGACGAAGCAGTACTTCTACGGCGGCACCCTGAACGACGGGCCGCTCGCGGTCGGCAGCCCGATGAGCTACCGCGACGACGAGGGCGCCGAGATGACCGGCGGCGAGGTGCTCGAGATCGACGCCCCGCACCGGCTCGTGCAGACCTGGCGCGCGACCTGGCAAGGCGCGCCGCGCGATCCCGACTCGCGCGTGACCTACGAGATCACGCCGCTGGGCGCGAGCTGCAAGCTCAGCGTGACGCACGAGCACGTCTCGGCCGAGGGCGAGACGGCGAAGAGCACGGCCGGCGGCTGGCCGGTCGTCCTGAGCGGCCTCAAGACGTTGCTCGAAACCGGCACCCCGCTGGTAATCGAAATGCCGGAGGAAGCCACGGCGACGAGCTAAGCTCGCAACCGGCGCGCCAGCTCCGCGAAGTCGGGCGCGTCGCGAGCGGGTGCGAGGTGCGCGACGTAGGGAAGCGCGGTGCGCATGCCGGCGGCGGTGGGGGTGAAGCCGCGGCCGGCGGCGTGCGGGTGGAGCCAGACCACGCCGGCCGAGCGCGCGCGCAGCGCGCGCATGGCGCGTTCGAGCGCGTCGAGGTCGCCGGCGTCCAGGCCGTCGCTGAAGATCAGGACCAGCGTCTCGTCGTTCAGCAGCCGCGCGGCGTGCGTTTGGACGAACTCCAGCAGGCTTGCGCCGAGGCGCGTGCCGCCGCCCCAGGCTTCGTCGAGCCCCGCGAGCGGGCGGCCGGGGCGGCCGGGCTCGCGCAGCGCGGCACTGATCTCGCGCAGCGCGGTGCTGAACACGAACGCGTGCGCGCGCGGGCTGCGCTGGCAGAGCGCGTAGGCGAACTGCAGCATCGGCCCGGCGTGCTCGGCCATCGAGCGGCGGCCGTCGATCAGCACGATGACGCGCGCACTCCGGCGCGCGCGGCCGGTGCGGTGCAGCACCATCGGTTCGCCGGCCGTCTCCACGCTCGCGCGCAGGGTGCGCCGCCTGGAGATGCCCATGTGGCTGTTCCTCAAGGC
>CAXTNU010000092.1:0-11690 GCA_964245595.1 uncultured bacterium
CGATTACGCTGCGGTTGGACGTCGCCGCCGACGCGGCGACGGTGCGCGGTTCGCGCGGCGACCTGCGGCGCGCGCTGTCGAACCTCGTCGCCAATGCCCTGCAGCACACCCCGGCCGGCGGCACGGTCGAGCTGCGCGTGG
Organism: uncultured bacterium; assembly: GCA_964245595.1. GTDB lineage: Bacteria > Vulcanimicrobiota > Vulcanimicrobiia > Vulcanimicrobiales > Vulcanimicrobiaceae > Vulcanimicrobium. The sequence continues at coordinate 142 of CAXTNU010000092.1, forward strand.
CCGCGCGCGGCGCGAGCGTGGAGACCGTCGTCGCGGACGACGGCTTCGGCATCGACGAGCGCGTGCGCGAGGGGCTGTTCGCGCGCTTCTCGGCCACCGCGCGCACCGGCGGCGGCACGGGCCTTGGGCTCTACATCGTGCGCCGCATCGCCGAGGAGAGCGGCGGCACGGTCCGCTACGAACCGCGCTCGCCGCGCGGGTCGGTGTTCACGCTGACGATCCCGAAGGCAGCACCGTGAGCTCTGACCCGCGCGGTGCCCTGGACTCGCCCACCCGCGTCGCGGTGGTGGAGGACCACGCGCTGGTCCGGGCCGGCCTGCGCACCTCGCTGGAGGCGGCCGGCTTCGAGGTCGTCGGCGAAGCCGCCGACGGCGTCTCGGGCCAAGCCATGCTCGCCGAGCGGCGGCCCGACGTGGCGCTGATCGACCTGGGGCTGCCCGGCCTGGACGGGATCGCGCTGACCCGCGCGCTCAAGACCGCGGCCGACCCGCCGCGGGTCGTGATCCTGACCATGCAAGAGCGCGAGGACGACGTGCTGGCCGCGCTGGCCGCCGGCGCGGACGCCTACTGCGTGAAGTCGTCCAACCCCGAGACGGTGATCGACGCGGTGCGCACCTCGGCCGCGGGCGGCGCATACTTCGACCCGCGCATCGCGCACGTCGTGCTGCGCCGGCTCAGCGGCTCGGCCGCGCCGCCCGCGTCATCGCCGCTCACGCCGCGCGAGACCGAGATCCTCGCGCTGGTCGCCGAGGGCGTCGGGAACGCCGAGATCGCGCTCCGGCTGCACCTCGGGCTGGGCACGGTCAAAGGGCACTTGGCCGACATCTTGCACAAGCTCGCCGCGTCGGACCGCGCGCAGGCCGCGGTGATCGCGTTCCGCCGCGGCCTGATCGTCTGAGACCGCGTCGTGCCGTTGCAAAATCGGGTGACACCCTTCGCGCGCATCGAGGCGGTCGCCGCGCGCGGGCTGTTCATGGGCCAGCGCGGCTGCCTGCACGACGAGCGGCGTACTCTGGTCAGCGAGACGTGGAAGCACAAGGCGTGGATCGTGTGCGTGCTGGAGTTCCGCGGAAACCGGCGCACCGTCATGGCGCCGCGCCGCTACACCGAGCTGTTCTTTCTCGACGAAGCGGTTGCACTAGCGGCAGGTCACCGGCCCTGCGCATACTGCCGCCGGGCGGCGTTCGACGCGTTCGTGGGCACCTGGGCGGAACTGACCGGCGAGCCGGCCCGCGCCCCCGCTCTCGACGAGGCGTTGCACCGCGAGCGCGTGCCGATCATCCGCGGTGTACGCGAGCATGCACGCCCAGAAGAACTGCCTGACGGCGCGTTCGTTGTCGACGCGGAGGGGCGGGCGTATATCAAGCACGCGGATCGGTTGCTCGCGTGGTCGCACGAGGGATATACGGCCGCGCGCGACTTCGCCGGAATAAGCGAGCTCGACGTGCTGACGCCAGCGTCCACGCTGGCCGTGCTGCGCGCGGGCTATCAGCCGGTGTACCATCCCAGCGCGGAGAGCTTTTCGTGACCTCACCCAAAATCTAGACCGAGTCGAACCGTGGATTTCCGCTTCAGCGGCGTTCAATCGCCGCTCGGGCGTAGGCTGCTAGGGTTACGTTTCCCAACGTTGAGTGCGGACGAAACTCATTGTAGTCGTGTCGCCAAATCCCCGCTGCTCGGCGGACCTCTGCGAGGGTTTCGAAGTACGATGGATTGAGGAACTCGGCTCGTACGCGGCCGTTAAACGATTCCGCAAACGCGTTGTCGGTAGGCTTGCCGGGTCTTGAAAAATCGAGCTGGACGCGATTCCAGAACGCCCATTGATCCATTGCCTCGGCAACGAACTCAGTGCCGTTGTCGCAACGTATCGAGGTCGGCGTGCTGCGCTGCGTAGAGAGATGCGCGAGAATACGCGCAACGTCGGGAGACCGGAAGCTGCGTGCGACGACAAGCGCAACGCATTCGCGCGAGAACAAGTCGACGATGGTGAGAAGCCGATCTTCGTATGGTCGGCGAGTCGATCGTGCATGAGTCCATGGCCCATACTTCGTTTGGTCGCGTCGGTACGAAGCGTTCTTGTCGTGGTACTGCAGCTCGGCGCCGGTAGGGCATCTTGGCGCGCAAATTCAGGCCCTGAGCGGCATAGAGCCGATATACGCGCTTCCGATTGACAAGAAATCCTTCGCGCCGCAGGAGCACGTAGATGCGCGGGTACCCGTAGCGCACGCGCACGGCTGCGATTGCTTTGATGCGCGCTGCGAGCGCCAGATTCAAGGCGCTCACTTCGGACTTGTAGTAAAACGTGGCGCGGTTGAGCTTGAGCAAGAGGCACGCCCGGCGCGTGCCAATCTCGAAGCGCTCTTTAAGAAAGCCGACACGATCGCGCTGCTGCGCCGGCTTCACAGTTTTTTGTGACGATCTCCTGGAGCATCTGGCGATCGAGGCTCAGGTCAGCCACAAGCTTCTTGAGCTTGGCGTTTTCATCGCGCAACTGGCGCAATTCGCGAATCTCAGGCGTCCCTAGGCCGCCGAAGCGCTTCTTCCAGACGTAGAACGTGTTCTCATGGACGCCCAGCTTGCGGATGATCTCGGTGACCGGCGTGCCGGCTTCGGCCTGCCGCAGCGCTTGGGCAATCTGCTCGGGCGAGTGGCGTTTTTTCACGGGCAAAGTCTCCGTAGGCGAGGGAGTATTTTGCCGAAAATTCGCGAGTTCCGCTGGTCCAGTTTATCGGTGTAAGGTCAGAAGCCGGAAATCCACGGTTCGACTCGGTCTAGATTTTGGGTGAGGGTCAGTTGCTGCCGATCGCAGCATAACTGACTGTCCGGAAAAGCGGGTCAGGCTCATTTTCCTGTCCTCAAGCGAGTATTCGGGTTCGCTCTAACGATCTTGCGACTATGAGATCGAGCATAACCATGCCGACTGAACCGATTAGGGGTCGCAGCTCGTCTGTTTGCGGGCTAGGATCGCCCATACATTCGCCTGGTTCATCGGGATACCCTAGGTAAAAGGGCCATCCGCTCCTCGTCAGTACGTGACGAACCATTGATTGGAGCCATGGCAATCGCGGTTCCCGCCATTCGTCCGGCTCGACCTTGTTCCAAGGCTGCGATTTCCGACACAATAGAGAACGGGAACCGACTCATATTGTCGTCGATGCCCATCCTACCAAAGAGGCTCGCTCCGCGTGTGTCAACCGCGTGTGGCGAAATATCGGATTGCGGACGCGACCGCAGCGACCGATGTAACAATCGCTGACCCGACAAGCCACACGTCACGATAATGGGCAAACGCCAGTAAAGCCCAGGTACCCACCGCAAGGAGAATCCATGCAAGCGTAAACAGACGCAATTGCGGCCTCGACATCGAGAACACGTCGATCACCTAGCAGCCCTGAAGTTCGGCGCCTACACCAACGGCGAACCCAAACGCGGCGATCATAAGACCAGCTGGCGCCGCAGGACCGCAGAAAGCGAGGGCGAGCCCGACGCCATCAGCGGCGAGCGCAAGTTTATGCGTATTATGACAGTCTGCAGCGGACATCCGGGAGGGGCTCCGCCGAGTGCTGGAAGTAGAGATACCACCCGTAGATAGCGTGAGCGAACCGCTCGACGTTCCACTCCAAGAAATGTTATACGTAATTCGGTCCTGCGTACTCAGAGTAGCATTCCAAATCTGGCCGCCCGGACCGTTAACCATAGCCCGCACCGTATTGACGTCCACGGCTGTACGCGTGATCGACCCGCCATTGGAAAGCGTCGCCGTTTGTACCTGATTGATGTCCGAAGGCGCCGGAGAGGTTAGCGTCGCCACAACATTTGCCTGTAACGCGGGTACATAATAGGTGTGATTCGACGTGACGGATTGTGTCCCGTATGTGGCTTGCACAGTCCCTTGAGTTGTGACGCTCCCGTTGGCGTCTTTGACCGAGCCAGCGAGGTTTGCACCGCTTGCGTCGTAGCTAAATGCTCCCTGCTGACCCGCTCCAGCGGTTGAATACCGATTCGCATATTGAGGTACGGGTCTCGGCGTTGGCCCTCCGCCGCCACTACAGTCTTGATCGGGCGTGCAGATCGGCGTTATGAACTGCGGAACGCGGCTTCGAATACTTGGTGGTGTCACCACTTGGGAGCCACCACAGCCCGCAGCAAAAGCAGAAGCCGATGCGAGAAAGACCATGCGCTTCAACGAAATCGCCCTTCATACGCAGTGAAACTGGGTAAAAGTCGGAGTTTACCTGTGCCTTAATCATTTCCTTTCGAGAACTAAGCGATTTGATTACTCGCCTTGCTTCCCTACATGGGTATGACTAATTTCCGACGTTGTCCCGAGGCGCTTGGGTAGCCGGTGTCGGTGTGGAGCGAACGGCTTCAACAGAAACACATTGCTGCGCGCGCGTACAGAATTGGCTCTCCACGGCGCCCGTCCCGTACATCATGACCGCCGAAGCGCCGTAGTGCGTAGATTTGTATTTTCCCTCGTGCGCCAGCGCACGTCGTCGCCGTTTTTACTGTCTCCTCTGCGCATGCACCATAGTTCACGCTATGAGACCGCGCGTCGACATCGTTGAACTTTATAATTCTGCGCGCACGGCGCTGCGCTCGATGCGCCGGCTCGCGAAATCGCCGTCGATGCGAAGATCAGCGCGCGCTACTACGCGGACCGTGTCGGTCATGCCATCCGAGGCCCTCGCCTGTAGCCGGTACACGCGGCGAAGTGCGACTCGTGGTGTTCGCCGGCACATGTCGACAAGATCGTAATAGCAGGCAAATGGTGATGCAGCCGGTTCGCCGTCACGGAATGAACCGATGAGCGTGCTGGTGTTGGCGACCAGCGCGCGCGCCAGACGCAAGCGGTGCAGCTCGTCGGCCGGCGTCGTGTCGTCGCGTGAGCGCGTCGAGTTGGAATTGAGCTTGTCCCGGTTTCCCGGACATTTGATGAAGGCCGGCGAAGAGCTGGCGCACGAGGTATGTCTTGGGGAAACAACGTCGTTCGTATACCGAGGAGTTCAAGGCTGAGGCGGTTCGCGCTGCCACCGCCGGCGATCGCAGCTTGACGCGAGTCGCCCGCGATCTGGGAGTCAATGCGCGGACGACTGCTTCGTCGACTCCGAGCTGACGGTGCAGTTCGGTAGAGTCCGACTCGCCAGCGACCGCGACGTGGACCCGCGTGGCGGTCGCGGTGACGAAGAGGTCGTCGCCGCGGGGGTGCCGTTTGGCACCGTACGAGTTCGTCACCAACTTCAGGACCTTACCGAACGAAGGCGACGTCCGCCTGCCGCGGTAAGACGGCTCAGGCTCGCGGCTCGGCCGGCGCGTTCTCCGCCAGCCGGACCGCAAACGTGTCGGCGTCGAGCGGGCGCGAGAACAGATAGCCTTGCAGGTGGGTCGCGCCGATCGCGCGCAGGGCGTCGCGCTGGACGGCCGTTTCCACGCCTTCGGCGACGCACTGCAAGTTCAGATCGGTCGCCAGCCGCACGATCGTCGCCGCGATCGCGCCGTCGAGCGGGTGGTTGCCGATGCCCGACACGAAGGCGCGGTCGAGCTTGAGCGTGTCGATCGGGAAGTATTTCAGATACGCCAGCGCGCTGTAGCCGGTGCCGAAGTCGTCGATCGAGAGCCGCACGCCCAGCAGCTTGAGGTCGAGCAGCGACTCCATCGTGTCCTCGAAGCTCTCGACGACGCTCTCGGTCAGCTCGAGCTCCAGCCGCGCGGGCGCGATGCCGTAGCGCCGGATCGTCTCGCCGACGGTCTGCGCGAAGCGGCGGTCCTTGAATTGCAGCGGCGAGATGTTGACCGCGACCACGATCCGGGGCAGCCCGGCCTCGTCCCAGGCCTTGATGCGCGCGCAGGCGGCCTCGAGCACGAGCTGGCCGAGCGGGACGATCAGGCCGGTTCGCTCGGCGAGCGGGATGAAGTCGGCCGGGCTCACGATCCCGCGCTCGGGATGGTTCCAGCGCACTAGCGCCTCGGTCTTGACGATGCGCTCGCTGGCGGCGTCGACGATGGGCTGGAAGAAGAGCACGAACTCGTCGCGATCGATCGCTCGGCGCAGCTCGATCTCGCGCAGCGCCTCCTCGCCGGCCTGGTGCCGGATCCGCTCGTCGTAGCGCAGGTACTCGTTCGCGCCGCGCTCCTTGGAGTGGTACATCGCGATGTCCGCGGCTTGCAGCAGCTCGTCGGCCTCGCTCGCGTCGTGCGGGGCGAGCGCGAGCCCGATGCTCACCGTGACGAAGTGCTGCTCGTCGTCGATGACGTACGGCTGCGCGACCGCGTCGAGCACGCTCTCGGCGACCGCCTCCGCGTCGCCGGCTTGGGCCACCCCGGGCAGCAGGATCAGGAACTCGTCGCCGTTGAGCCGCGCCACCGTGTCGCCGGGGCGCACGCAGCTCGCCAGCCGCGACGCCACCAGGCGCAGCAGCGCGTCGCCGACCGCGTGGCCGGCGGTGTCGTTGACGTGCTTGAAGCGGTCGAGGTCGAGGAACAGCAGCGCGACCGGTTCGTCGCGCAGCAGCGTCTCGCTCAGACGCTCGAGCACCAGCTTGCGGTTGGGCAGGCCGGTCAGCACGTCGTGGTGCGCCGAGCGCCACAAGCGCCGCTCGTGGCGCTCGCGCTCGGTGACGTCGAGGATCGTGCCGAAGCGCCGCCGCGCGCCGCGCTCGCCCAGCGTCGCGACGTGCTCGACGACGCTGCGCTCGTCGCCCTGCGCGGTCCGGATGCGGTAGGCCAGCGTGATCGGCTGCTCCGAGGCGCCGGCTTCGGCCAGTGCGTGCTCGATCCGGGTCTGGTCCTCGGGCAGCACCTGGGCGCGCAGCCCGCCGGGCCGCGGCGAGACGCTCTCGGCCAGGCCGAACATCAGCCGCACCTCGGGCGACCACCAGGTCCGCCCGCCGTCTTCCTCGACCCACTGCCCGAACAGGGCTGAGGCCGCCGGCGCTTCCGAACCGTCCGGGCCGCGGGCGAGCTCGGCCGCGCGCGGCAGCGGCTCACGCCGGCGGGCGGAGGAGCGCGTCTTGACCAGCAGCGTGATGTCCTCGCGCTCGGCCCGGCGCAGCATCGTGATCGTGACGTCGTGCCGGCCCCACGCGAAGTCGAAGGCGAAGTCGAACCGCTCCGCCCCGTCGCCGCGCAGGACGGCGAAATCCTCGAAGCGGCCTTGGAAGCCGCGCACCGACGCGCACGGGGCGACGTCCCCGAAGAAGCGCCGGCCGACGACGTCGTGCGGCTTGAGCCGCGAGAACGCCGCCTCGGCCCGGTTGTAGTGCACGATCGTGCCGTCACGCGCGAGCGTGATGACCCCGACGGGGTAGCGGTTGAGCTCGTCCCGCGAGAGGTCGGGGACGCGATCGTCCATGATCACGTCTTCATTGACGACGCGCGGGACACCGCCGTTCCCATGCCTCAGCGCAAGCGGCGGTAGAACCGCTCGGTGTCGGTCAATTCCTCGTACGCGCGCTGGTGCGGCGTGTAGCGCAGCGTCTCTTTCGACGACACGCCCAGATAGCCCAAACGAACTAGGCTCTCGTAGATCACCTGGTGCGCGCGGTACGAGAGCGTCCGGTTGAAGTGGGTCACGACGTTGCGCGCGACGACCAGGTGGAACTCGTTGAACGAGCCGTCGGTCGCGAGGTTGTGCTGGGCGAACACGATCTGCTCGCGCAGCCCCGGCTTGAAGACCGCTCGCCCGCCGTCGAGATCGATGTAGTCGGAGAAGCGGCGCATGCCGCCCCCTTCGACGTAGCGCTGGGCGTACTCGTCGACCAGCTCGGCGGGGAAGACTCCCGCCTTGGCGCGCTCGATCGCGGCTTCGCCCGCGTCGGTGGCGTAGATCCGAGTGCGGTGATAGAACTCCGACTCGCGCAGCAGGATCGCCAGCGCGTACGCGTCGTCGCCCGAGCCGATCACCCACAGCCGGGCGTGCGGAAAGGTGCGCAGGCGCGGCAGCACGCGCTCGCGGAAGGCCGCGAAGAACTGCGGCTCGCGGAACGGCGAGCTGGGATTGTGGGTGAGCGCGTCGACGAAGCGGCGCAGCACGGCGGGGTCGTGCAGCACCCGCTCGAGCAGCCCGGTGATGGTCGCCGCGCCCTCCGCGCGCACGCGCTCCGCGACCCGCCGTTTGAGGGTCGCGGGGGAGTACTCGCGCAGGTCGTAGCCCGAGATGCGGTACACCGCCTCGAGCAGCAAGTTGAGCTCGAGGTCGCTGACGGCCGTGGAAACCGTCGCCGGCGCGCTGGGCGCTCCGTCCGACGGGCGTTCGGCGATCACGCTGTGACGTTCAGCCAGACGCGGACCAGCGCGACGAGCTGATCGATGTCGACCGGCTTGGAGATGTACTCCGACGCACCCGCGGCCAGGCACTGCTCGCGGTCGCCCTTCATCGCCTTGGCGGTCAGGGCGATGATCGGCATGCTCTTCCACTCGTCGCGCGCGCGGATGCGGCGGATCGTCTCGTAGCCGTCCATCTCGGGCATCATGATGTCCATCAGGATGACGTCGATCTCCGGGTGCGAGCGCAGCAGCGCGATGGCCTCGGCGCCCGACTCCGCGGACAGGACGTTCATGTCGAAGTCCTCGAGCGCGCTGCGCAGCGCGTAGATGTTGCGCGTGTCGTCGTCGGTCACCAGGATCGTGCGCCCTTCGAGGGTGCCGTTGCCGCGCACCGGGCCGGCCGGCCGCCTGACCTCGGGCAGCCGGGCCTCGACCTGGTTGAGGAAGTACGAGGTCTCGTCGATCAGCCGCTCGGGCGACATCGCGTCCTTGACGATCACCGACTCGGACAGCCGCCGCAGCGACCCATCCTCTTGCTCGGTGAGCTCGCGGCCGGTGTAGACGATGACCGGCACGCGAACGTGGGCCGGGTGGGCCTTGATCCGCTCGATCAGCGTGATGCCGTCCATGTCGGGCAGCCCGAGGTCGACGATGACGCAGTCGAAGCGCGCGTCGTCGAGCGCGTGCAGGGCCTGCTCGCCGGTCGAGACGGCGGTCACCGTCACCTCGCCGGTCTGGATCAGGTTCGCCATGGCCGAGAGCTGCGTCACGTCGTCCTCGACGACGAGCACGTTGCGCGAGGCGGCGTCGGCGAAGCCGAGCAGGTTGTCGAAGGCCTGGGTCAGCGCGTCCTCGCTGGCCGGCTTCTTGAGGTGCGCGAAGGCCCCCGAGTCCAGCGCCTTTTGCCACTGCTCCTCGCCGGAGATGACGTGGACGGGGATGCCCTTGGTGGCCGGATCGCGCTTGAGCTGGTCGAGCAGCACCCAGCCGTCGACGTCGGGCAGCCCGATGTCCAGCGTGATCGCGTCGGGCACGAACTGGCGCGCCAGCGCGATGCCGTCGGCGCCGGTGCGCGCCATCAGGCCGCGGAACCCGCGGTCGCGGGCCAGGCCGAGCAGGATGCGGGCGAAGGTGGCGTCGTCCTCGACGATCAGCACCACCCGGTCCTGCGGGCGGATGTCGGCCCGGTCGTCCTCGACCGGCCCGGTCGGCAGCGCCGGCGGCAGCTTGCGGCGCAGCGCGAGCGGCGCGTCGTCGGCGTCGACGGGCTTGGCCGGGGCCGGCGCGGTGTGCATCTCGGCCGCCGCGATGGCGCGGACCGTCCGCACCAGCGGGTGGAAGAAGGTGAACGTCGATCCCGAGCCGGGCTCGGACTCGACCGTCATGTCGCCCCCGAGCAGGCCCGCGCTCTCGCGCGAGATCGCCAGACCCAGCCCGGTCCCGCCGTACTTGCGGGCGGTCGACATGTCGGCTTGCTGGAACGCCTCGAAGATGACGTTGTGCTTGTCGCCGGGGATCCCGATCCCGGAGTCGCGCACCTCGAAGGCGACGTACGGCGCGATCTCGCCGTCGATGTCGCGCACCTCGCGCCGCAGGCGCAGTTCGACCGAGCCGTGCGAGGTGAACTTGAACGCGTTGGAGAGCAGATTCTTGAGGATCTGCATCAGGCGCGTCTGGTCGGTCTCGAGCGCCATCGGCACGTCGTCGTCGACCTCGACCGCGAAGCGCAGGCCGCGCTCCTGAGCCACGCCCTGGAACGTCCGCTCGACGTCGTCGCAGATGTCGGCGATGCGCTGCTCGGTGATGTCGACCGAGGTCGTGCCGGACTCGATCTTCGAGAGGTCGAGGATGTCGTTGATCAGCGTGAGCAGGTCCGAGCCCGAGCGCCGGATGGTCTGCGCCATCTCGACCTGTTTGCCCGAGAGGTTCTGCTCCTTGTTGTCGCCGAGCTGCTTGGAGAGGATCAGCAGCGAGTTGAGCGGCGTGCGCAGCTCGTGCGACATGTTGGCCAGGAACTGCGACTTGTACTTCGAGGTGAGGGCGAGCTGCTCGGCCTTCTGCTCGAGCGCGCGGCGCGCTTCGTCGATCTCGCGGGTGCGCTTCTCGACCTCTTCGTTCTGCTCGGCCAGCAGGCGCGCTTTCTCTTCGAGCTCCTCGTTGGTCTGCTGGAGCTCGTCCTGCTGCGACTGCAGCTCGACGGTCAGCGACTGCGACTGCTTGAGCAGTTCCTCGGTGCGCATGTTGGCGGCGATCGTGTTGAGCACGATGCCGATCGACTGGGTGAGCTGGTCCAAGAACAGCAAGTGGTTGTCGCTGAAGTCCTCGAACGAGCCCAGCTCCAGCACGGCCTTGATGTCGCCCTCGAACAGCACCGGCAGGACGACGATGTTGAGCGGCTTGGAGTGGCCCGCGCCCGACGTCACCTGGAGGTAGTCCGTGGGCGCGTTGGAGACCAGGATGCGCGACTTCTCGGCCACGCACTGGCCGACCAGCCCTTCGCCCGAGGCGAACTGCAGCGTGCCCTTGCGGCGCGGCGCGGCGTACCCCGCGGTGAAGCGCAGCAGCGGCTCGTCGTCGATCGGTTCGTTGAGGTAGAAGATGCCGACCGAGGCGTTCACCAGCGGCGCCAGCTCCGTCATGATCAGCCGGGCGACCGTCTTGATCTCTTTCTGGCCCTGGAGCATGCCCGTGAAGCGCGCCAGATTGCTCTTGAGCCAGTCCTGCTCGCGGTTCTTCTGCGTAGTGTCGCGCAGGTTGCGGATCATCTCGTTGACGTTCTCGGTGAGCAGGCCGACCTCGCCCTGCGCGCCGACCTCGATCGCGCGCGACAGGTCGCCTTTGGTCACCGCGGTCGCGACCTCGCCGATGGCGCGGATCTGCGAGGTGAGCTGGGCCGCGAGCTGGTTGACCGAGTCGGTCAGGTCGCGCCACAGGCCGGCCGCGCCGGGCACCTCGGCCTGACCGCCCAGCTTGCCTTCGAACCCGACCTCGCGGGCCACCGAGGTGACCTGGTCGGCGAAGATCGCCAGCGTGTCGATCATGCCGTTGATGGTGTCGGCGAGCTCGGCGATCTCGCCCTTCGCGTCGAGGACCAGCTTGCGCTGGAGGTCGCCGTTGGCGACGCCGGTGACGACCTTCGCGATGCCGCGGACCTGGTTCGTCAGGTTACCGGCCATGCGGTTCACCGAGTCGGTGAGGTCCTTCCACGTACCGGCGACGCCGGGCACGGCGGCCTGGCCGCCGAGGATGCCTTCGGAGCCGACCTCGCGCGCGACGCGGGTGAC